>NZ_JAHFPY010000059.1 GCF_023266535.1 Sphingomonas sp.
CCTATGGCGAGGACGAAGGCATCGACATCATCCGGCTCGACGGACTGCAGCGCGCCAATGCCGGCATCGGATCGGGCGATTTTGTCGAAGTCCTCAAGGCGGATTCCAAGCCCGCGGCCAAGGTCACCTTCGCGCCGGCGCAGAACAATATCCGCCTGCAGGGCTCGGCCCAGGCGCTGAAGCGCAGCTTCGAGGGACGCCCGTTCTGCGCGGGCGACACCCTCGCCACCGCCGGTCACCAACGTGTCAATGCCGACATGCCCGACCATATCCGGCAGATGATCAACGCCCCTGCCTTCGCGCTGCAGGAGGTGCGGCTAACGGTGGTTTCGACCGCGCCGCGCGGCATCGTCCACATCGACGGCAATACCCAGGTCGAGCTGCTGCCAGAGTTTACCGAGCGCAAGGAGGGCGAACGCCGGGCCGACGTCACCTATGACGACCTTGGCGGAATGTGCGACACGATCGACCAGTTGCGTGAAATGGTCGAACTGCCGCTACGCCACCCTGAACTGTTCCAGCGGCTGGGTGTCGATCCGCCCAAGGGCGTGCTGCTATATGGCCCGCCCGGCACCGGCAAGACGCTGCTGGCCCGCGCCGTCGCCAATGAAAGCGACGCGCAATTCTTCCACATCGCCGGGCCGGAAATCATGGGCTCGGCCTATGGCGAGTCCGAGAAGAAGCTGCGCGAACTGTTCGAGCAAGCCGCGCAGAACGCGCCGTCGATCATCTTTATCGACGAGATCGACTCGATCGCGCCCAAGCGCGACCAGGTCAGTGGCGAGGCGGAAAAGCGTCTGGTCGCCCAGTTGCTGACCTTGCTCGACGGGATCGAACCAAGGCAGAATCTGGTGGTCATCGCCGCCACCAACCGGCCGGATGCAATCGACGAGGCGCTGCGCCGTCCCGGCCGGTTCGACCGCGAAATTGTCGTTGGCGTGCCCGACGAACGCGGCCGCCGCGAAATCTTCGGAATCCATACCCGGGGCATGCCGCTGGCCGAAAACGTCAACCTCGATGAACTGGCGCGGCGGACCTACGGCTTTGTCGGCGCCGACATCGCCGCGCTGGCCCGCGAGGCGGCGCTGGAAACGGTGCGGCGAATCCTGCCCAAGCTGAACCTTGCCGAGCAGACCATCCCGACCGAAGTGCTCGACAGCCTGTCAGTCGAGGCGAACGATTTCGACAATGCGCTGAAGCGCGTCCAGCCCTCGGCGATGCGCGAAGTGATGGTGCAAGTGCCCAACATCGGCTGGGACGATATTGGCGGGCTCGACGAGGCGCGCGACAAGCTGCGCGAAGGCGTCGAGCTACCGCTCAAGCATCCCGATGCGTTCAAGCGGCTCGGGATCCGTCCGGCCAAGGGCTTCCTGCTCTATGGCCCGCCCGGTACCGGCAAGACATTGTTGGCCAAGGCGACCGCGCGCGAGAGCGAGGCCAATTTCATCGCCACCAAGTCGAGCGATCTCTTGTCGAAATGGTATGGCGAAAGCGAGCAGCAGATTGCCCGGCTGTTCGCCCGCGCCCGGCAAGTCGCGCCGACGGTGATCTTCATCGACGAGCTCGACAGCCTGGTCCCGGCCCGTGGCGGCGGACTAGGTGAACCGCAGGTCACCGAGCGGGTGGTCAACACCATATTGGCCGAAATGGACGGGCTGGAAGAGCTCAACAATGTCGTGCTGATCGGCGCCACCAACCGGCCCAATTTGATCGACCCGGCGCTGCTCCGGCCTGGCCGGTTCGACGAGCTGGTCTATGTCGGAACGCCCGACACCGCCGGCCGGCGCCGGATCCTGGCGATCCACACCAAGGGCATGCCGCTCGACAAGGACGTCGACCTCGAAAGTCTCGCCCAGCGGACGGAAAATTTCACCGGTGCCGACCTCGAGGATTTGACGCGCCGGGCGGGCCTGACCGCGCTGCGCCGGTCGCTCGACAGCCCGAAGGTGACGATGGCCGACTTCGAGGCGGCGCTAAAGGAGACGCGCGCCTCGGTCACCGAGGAGATGCTGAACGACTATGCCCGGATCCAGGAGACGCTGAAGTCCGATGCGGTGAAACCGGTCGGCGGGATCGGCTTCGTGCTGCCAGGAATGCTCCGCCCGCGCGGACCCGGCAAGCCGGGATCAGGCGGGGGCGGCGAGCCGCCCTCGGGGCCATAGGAGGTGCCGGATCAGGGCTTGGCGGTCGCCAGGCTGCAAAGCGGCGCGGAATTGTTCAGCGTGACCGGCGTCCAGTCATCCTCCCAGGACCTGGCGCCGGTCCCTTCGACCTTCTTGACATCGTAGCCAGCCCTGGCGCCGGTGCCTTCGACCTTCTTGACGTCATAGCCGACCCTGGCCCCGATCAGGGCCGGACTGGCCGCACCCCATTCCTTGACCAGGACGATCGGCTTGTGTTGCCGCTTGCCGGTCGGCAGCCCGCTCGCCGAATCGCGCGGCGTCATCGCCGCTTCGACCGCAATTCCGTCGGCGCAGCGGACCTTGAGGATCGCCTTGTCGGCCCGCCCGTCCCCGTCAAGATCGCCGGCCGCCACCCGGTAGTAGCGCAGGTCGCCCGTCGCATCGGTCGCCTGGCCTTCGATGCTGAGCGGTGTGAGTGAAGGAGTTCCCTGGAGCGCAAGCGCGGCCAGCAACGTCATCGGCAAGTTCATTTGTCCTCTCCCCAAACCCGGCAGGAAAATGCGCCGATTTGCCCGACAAGACAATCATCATCCGAGCCGTCCGCGGGCCCATAGGGCAAGGCCGACCAGCAAGGCCGCCCCGGCGGCGAACGGCCAGTGCGGGTCGGCGGCATAAAGCAGCATGCCGACCCCCGGAGCCAGCACATAGGGCGAGCCATTGGCGGCCGTAACGACGCCGGCGACGCTGCCCTGCTCGGCCAAAGGCACCGCCAGGCTGGCGCCCGAGGTGAAGCCGGGGCGGGTAAAGCCGAAGCCAAGGCTGGTCAGTCCAAAGCCAAGGACGATTCCGTAAAGGTCGCTGGCGAACATGGTGACGACAAGGCCGCTGGCGGCAATCAGCGAGCCCCACAGGATCAGCGATCGCGAGCTCAGGTGGAGCCGCGGGATCAGGCCCCATTGCGCGGCGAGCGTGGCGGCAGCCCCGGCCATCATCACGATCGAGATCTCCTCTTCCGACCCGTGCGGGGCGAGGTGCAGCCGATCGATGACGAAAAAGCCGATGCAGGCCAGGGTCGCGGCCTGGGCATGACCCGCGATCACCCCGGCGGTGATCCATCTGCGGATGCGCGGGTCCTTCCAGCTAAGCTCCTTCCCCCTGGGCCGAGTAGCGGCGATGACGCTGGCACCGGTGGGCGCGCTGGCCAGCGAGGGATAGCTCATCGCCGCGCCATGGCCGCTGCGGTGTCCGTGCCTTGGCTTGGTGTCGTCAGGCAGGCCGATGACGATTGCGACGAACACAATGACGGCAATCAGGGCGAACACAAACAGCGGACCGGCAAGGCCGACGATCGGCAGCACGAACAGCGGCGCCAGCGCCGGGCCGACAATGGTGCCAAGGCTGAAGCTGCTCGACAGCGCCGACAGCGCCTCGACCCTGGACGTGCGGCGGGTTCGCGAGGCGAGATAGGCCTGGGTCGCGCTCGGCGTGGCCGACCCGAGCGAACCGTAGATCGCCCGGCAGATGGCGAAGGCGCCGAAGGTCAGCCCGCCGGCCAGCACGCCTTTCAGGCCGGCGAGCAGCGCCAGGCCGCACAGCATATTTGCGGCGATGAACCCGCCGACGCCGACCAGGGTCAGCGCCTTGCGGCCGTGCTTGTCGCTCTGCCGCGCCCAATAGGGCGCGAGGATGACCCACAGCACCGCAGACCAGGTGTAGGAAACCGTGACCCAGAAATCGGCGATTCCGATTTCCCGCCCGATCGCCGGCATGACCGATTGCAGTGCGGTGTTCCCCGCCGCGGCGACCAGCATGGCTGCGTAGAGCAATAGGAAGTGCCGGGTGGTGAGGGCGCTTCCGGCTACACGCGGCCTGTCGGGCAAAAGCAGCATTTCATCGCCCATAAGCCGGGCGAGGGGTGTGGGAAAGCCGCCCAATCGCTTGCCAAGTGCGCGCCGATTTGCCAACGCCAGCCACTGTTCGACCAATATTGGAGCCCGACTTGAACGCCACCCGCGCCAACCAGTTGAATGGCAAACGCCGTCATGGGCTGCGCGCCGGACGGGGCCGCAAGAGCCCGAAATGGCAGTTCCTGCGCGGATTCCTGAAGCATCCGGTGATGGTCGGGTCGGTCATCCCGTCGAGCCGCATCCTGATCGACAAGATGCTTAAACCCGTCGACTGGTCGGCTTGCCAGCTGTTCGTCGAATATGGCCCCGGCGTCGGCACCTTTACCCGGCCGATCCTCGATCGGCTTAATCGCGACGCCAAGCTGATCGCGATCGACACCAATCCGGACTTCATCGACTATTTGAACGGCGACATCGACGACGACCGGTTCATCGCCGTTCATGGCTCGGCCGCCGACGTCGAGAAGATTATCGCCGAATATGGCTTCGACCACGCCGATTACATCCTGTCGGGCCTGCCCTTTTCGACCCTTCCGCCCGGCGTCGGCGACGAGATCGGCGCGGCGACCGGCCGGGCAATCCGCCATGGCGGCGCCTTCCTGGTCTATCAGTTCAGCCCCAAGGTGCGCGATTTTATCGCGCCCCATTTCGAGCGGATCGATCGCGGCTTCGAATGGGCCAATGTACCGCCGGCGACCCTGTTCTGGGCCTGGCGCGACCGCTCCTAGACTTTTCCCAGATTCAGCCGGCGCGTGATCGAATAATCGGCGCTGGTCACCAGGAAGAAGCTGATCGCCTGGACAAGCCGGGTCCACCAGCCTGAACGCTCGCGGTTGAGTTCGGCGGTAATCGGCAGGCTCTGTTCCAATTCCTGCTCGAAAAAATTGCGGAGCAGCTGGGCGAATTCGGGATCGTCTACCCGAAGCATCATTTCGAGGTTCAGATAAAGGCTGCGGATGTCGAAGTTGGATGAGCCGATGTGGACGATGTCGTCGAGCACCACCAGCTTGGAGTGAAGCTTGGTCGGCTGATATTCGAAGATTTCGACCCCGCGGCGGAGCAGGTTCTTGTAGGTGTAGCGAGCGGCGGCGATTGTAGCATGATTGTCGGACTTGGCGGCGGTGATGATCCGCGCTCGCCCGCGCTTGCCGACCCGGCCGATCCGCCGGAGCATTGCCCAGGTCGGGGCGAAATAGGCGGCGATCATCTCGACATCGCGGCTGGTCAGCAAATCGCGCGACGTCGCCCGGGCCCACGGCGACATGCCCCGCGTCGGGCCGCCGAAGGTCCATTGCAGGGTTCCATGGTTCTCGCTGTAGCGATGGATGATGCGGTTTAGCGCCCGGATGCGGGCTCCCTTGACCAGCGACCAGCCGATCAGCTCGTCATAATAGGGCGCCAGCCGCGCAGCCGCCGGTCCTTCCACCAGCAATCCCAAGTCGCGCCACGCGCCGTCGGCGATCGACCCGAAATAGCTGTCTTCGACGTTGAAGCCGCCAACCAGCACCCGCTCCTCGTCGGCCAGGGCCAGCTTCTGGTGGCAGCGGATCAGGTAGCGGCGGCCGAAGGTGGGGTGGAAGCGGCAATAGGTCAGCCCCTTTTCGGTCAGGGGGGTGAAAAATCCCTGGCGCGTATGGGCGCCAAAGCCGTCGACCAGCAGCGATACGGTGACACCACGGTCGAGCGCGCGTTCCATCGCCGCATATACCAGCTCCCCGGAATGGTCGCCGCGGTAGATATAATAAAGCAGGCGGATCGAGCGCTGCGCCCCATCGATCAGGGCGATCAGCGCCGTCAGCAGCTCCGGCCCTTCGGTCAATAGGGTCAGGCGGTTGCCGTCGACCAGCATGGTCCGATCGGAAACGGGCTCGGGCAGTTCGGCCATGGCAACCGTCTAGGGGGGCGCCGCGCCCGCTGGCAAGGCACTGAGCCGAGGCCGGCAGGCTCGATTTCATTGACTCTTGGGGCCGCGATCCCTATCTCGCCGCCTCCCCATCCCGCAGGGTTTTTCAAGAAGGCGAAAGCGACAATGGCGCGCGTGACGGTCGAAGATTGTGTCGACAAGGTTTCCAACCGGTTCGACCTGGTGCTGATGGCGGCGCAGCGCGCCCGTCAGATCTCAGGTGGTGCCGACCTCACCATCGACCGCGACCGCGACAAGAATCCGGTGGTCGCGCTGCGCGAGATTGCCGAGACGACGGTCAAGCCGAAGCATCTTGAGGAAGCGATCGTTTCCAACCTGCAGCGCGTCCGCGTCGACGAGGATGACGAGACGGACGAGCTGGCGAGCCTCAGCGAATCGGCCGAGGCGCTGCGCCTCACCGCTGCGGCTCCGCCGCGTCCGACGCCGTCGGGAGGCGATTACGAATAACCTTCGCGCGCTCGTGAGAATCTGAAAAGGCGGCTTCCGGGCCGCCTTTTTTTATCAATCGATCTTGTCACCGTGCTTGAACGTGGTGCCGGTGTTGCGATTAACCCACATCATATCGTGCAGCTTGAGCTCGCGGCCGTCATGGGCCTGGACGCAGATCCGCTTGACCGGCCTGGCATCGCGCTTGTCGGCCAGGAAAATCTCCTGGCAGCCGTGGCCCCAATCCTCGCCCCATTGGCGCAGCGCCAATACGACCGGCAGCAGCGCCTCGCCCTTCTGGGTCAGCGAATAGACCACCTTGCGACGATCGGCCGGGTCGGGACAGCGCTCGAGGATCTCGCCCTCGACCAGCTTGGCCAGGCGATTGGACAATATATTGCGGGCAATGCCCAACGCCGCCTGGAACTGTTCGAAGTGCTGGAGGCCGTTCAATGCTCCGCGCAGAATCAGGAAAGCCCACTTCTCGCCGATCAATTCGACCGCGGACGGCAGGGGGCAGCGCAGCGCCGCGGCCTTGAACGCCTCAATGTCCGGTTCGGCCTTGATAGCCAGATGACGATTCAACGCACCCACCTCTCCCAACCACCTTTATGCACGATCCAACGCAAAATAACAGTTGCAAGTTGCAACCCGGTCCTGCTAGACAGTTTCATCCTGAAACGCAAATTTCCGAGGTTGCAATGACCCGCTTCGCCGCCCTTATCGCCGCAACTGTGCTGGCCGCCGCGCCGGCTGCCGCCGCCAACTATGCGGCCAAGCCGCTCGCCGCCCCGACTGCCGCCAAGATCATCGGCAAGGACATCAGCTGGACGCTCAACGCCGGCGCCTATTTTGGCTCGACCGACGCCAGCCGTCCGCTGGTCATCTGCCAGGACCTCGCCAAGCGCGCCGGACGCCTGGAGAGCTTCTCCGCCAACGGCCAGGCGATTGCCGGCGCCGATCTCGACAAGTGCAATGCCAAGGCCGGCGGCGCGACGGCCGAGCTGGCCCACGCCAACTAAGGTTCAACCCACTCCCCGAGCCGTGCCGCACGCGCGCGACTCCTGTAAAGGACGGCCCGCCCCCGAGGGCCGCGATGGCCGGTTCCTCCCCCACCCCGTGGGCGCAGGAGCTGGCCATTTTTTTCGCGCTTGCGAAATACATGCGCGCTACCCCACATTGCCATGGTGCTGAGGCAGTATGAGCTGATCGAGAGGGTCAGAGCCTATGACCCTGACGCCGACGAGGCGCTGATCAACCGCGCCTACGTCTTCTCGATGAAGGCCCATGGCGCCCAGGTCCGCGCGTCGGGCGACCCCTATTTCAGCCACCCGATCGAAGTAGCGGGCATCCTCACCGACCTGAAGCTCGATGACGAGACCATCGTCACCGCAATCCTCCACGATACGATCGAGGACACGGTCGCGACCCCCGAGCAGATCGAGAAACTGTTCGGAGCGAACGTCGCCCGGCTGGTCGACGGAGTGACCAAGCTTTCGAAGATCGAGGCCCAGTCGGAAAATGAGCGAGCGGCGGAAAACCTCCGCAAATTCCTGCTGGCGCTGAGCGACGACATCCGCGTGCTGCTGGTCAAGCTGGCCGACCGGCTGCACAACATGCGCACCCTCCACCACATCAAGTCGGAGGAGAAGCGCCGCCGCATCGCCAAGGAGACGATGGATATCTATGCCCCGCTCGCCGAGCGGATCGGCATGTATGAAATCATGAACGAGATGCAGGGGCTGGCCTTCCGCGAGCTGGAGCCGGACGCCTACGCCTCGATCACCCGCCGGCTACAGCAGCTGCATGAGGCCGGCGGCGACCTGGTCAACCGCATTGGGCTCGGGCTGCAACTGCACCTGTCCGACCATGGCCTGGAGGCCGAAGTCACCGGCCGCGAGAAGCATCCTTACTCGATCTGGAAGAAGATGGCCGAGCGGCACATCAGCTTCGAGCAATTGTCGGACGTGATGGCGTTCCGGGTGATCGTCGGCAGCCCCGACGAATGCTACCAGGCGCTCGGCCTGATCCACCAGCGCTGGCCGATGGTTCCCGGCCGCTACAAGGACTATATTTCGACACCCAAGCGCAACGGTTACCGTTCGCTGCACACCACAGTCATCCACGATTCAAAATCGAGGATCGAAATCCAGATCCGCGACAAGGCGATGCATGCCCAGGCCGAGCGCGGCTTGGCCGCCCACTGGGCTTACAAGGAGAATAAGCCGGGCGACGACATCAAGGTGCCGTGGATCTCCGACCTGGTCGAAATCCTCGACCATGCCGGCAGCCCCGAAGAGCTGCTCGAGCACACGCGGATGGCGATGTACCAGGACCGGATCTTCGCTTTCACCCCGCGCGGCGAGCTGATCCAGCTGCCCAAGGGCGCGACCCCGGTCGACTTTGCATATGCGGTCCACACCGACCTTGGCGACCAGACGGTCGGTGCCAAGGTCAATGGCCGCGTCGTGCCGCTACGGACCATCCTCGACAATGGCGACCAGGTCGAAATCCTCGCTTCCGAGGCCCAGCATCCACAGCCGTCATGGCTGCGGTTCGTGGTCACCGGCAAGGCACGCGCGGGCATCCGCCGCTTCGTTCGCCACAAGGAGCGCGACGAGACGATCGAACTTGGCCGCAAAATCTATGACGAGATCGTCGCCCGCCTGCCCGCCCCGCTCGGCGGCGATGCGCTGAAGCGCGCCATCAAGACGTTGAAGGTCGAGGATGCCGACGCGCTGATGATCAAGGTTGCCCGGCGATCGGTCAGCGATGTCGAGCTGATGGAGGCGCTGATGCCGGGCTCGGCGGGCGGAGACGTCACCCCGCGACCGCTCGGCCAGATGACCGCGATTTCGATCAAGGGGCTGACACCCGGCGTCGCTTATGACCTCGCCAGCTGCTGCCACCCGATCCCCGGAGATCGGATCGTCGGCCTGAGGCGCGAGGATGAGGGGATCGAGGTCCATGTCATCGGTTGCGACAAGCTGGCCAGCGGAGTCGATGCTGACTGGCTCGACCTGGCCTGGGGCGACCGGTCGGACGGCGGCACCGCCCGGCTGGTGGTAATCCTGCGCGACGTCGCCGGGGCGCTGGGCGAAATGGCCAGCATCCTTGGCGCCAAGGGTGCCAACATCGTCAACCTGGTGCTGGCCCACCGCGACGGCAGCTTCCACACCTTCCATGTCGACGTCGAGGTGCACGACCTCGCCCACCTCCACAGCCTGATCGCGGCACTGCGCGCCGCCGACGGCGTCAGCCAGGTCGAGCGAATTTAGGGTCCGAACTCAGCCGAGGCCGAGCACCACCGTCCAGCGAAAGGCCAGCGCTTGCGGATCGCCGGACAAGCGGTCGATCGCCTCGGCGATGACGCTTTCCTTCGGAGAGGCATCCTTCAACAGGAAATCGATGTCGTTGAGCGGCTCGCCCGGGAAATACATTTGCGTCACCAGCCGCTCGGAATGGCCGTCGATCGAGAAATGGATGTGGGGCGTTCGTCGGCCGATCGGCGTGTCATAGTCCTTCGGCTTGACCGAGCGGAACTTGAACCGGCCATCACGGTCGGAAGCCAGCCTGGCAAAGCCCTGGAAATTGGGATCGAGCGCCGCCGGGTTGGCGGTGTCGCCGGGATGGGCGTAGCGGCCGGCCGCATTGCACTGCCAGATGTCGAGGCTGGCCCCGCGGACCGGGTTGCCATGAAGATCGACGATCCGGCCGATTACGTTGATCGGCTGGCCCATGGCAATCCCGCTACGGCCCTTGATGCGGGTCAAGTCGGCATCATGATCGGCGGGACGGACAATCGGGTAGAACGGACCCAGGGCCTGAGACGAGGTAGCAATAAGCGCCGGTGACTTGGCCGCGGAAGCGGACGCAACTGCCGCGGCGCCGATCGCAAAGTGACGCCGGGTGACGAGCATGGTCAATCTCCCCTTTGGGAAGCGCCCCTCCTACGCCCGCAAAACGCCTCGCGCTATACCTTCTTCGCCCGCTCCGGCGCTTTGCGAATGGCATCGGCGCCGCCGCCAGCCAATACCGCCAGCGTGACCAGGTCGGAGCTGGTCGCGGTCATCGACGCGATCTGGACCGGCAAGCTCATCCCCATCAGGTAAGGCCCGAGCGCGATTTCGCCACCCAGCGCCCGGATCAGCTTGGAGCTGATGTTGGCCGACTGCAGCCCCGGCATGACCAGGATGTTGGCCGGCCCGGTGAGGCGGCTGAACGGATAATATTTGCGCTGCGCCTCGTGATTGAGGGCGACGTCCGGGCCCATTTCACCTTCATATTCGAAGTCGGTCTGCAGCGTGTCGAGCAGCTTCACCGCATCGCGCAGCTCCGCGATGTGACGTCCCGGCGGATTGCCGAAGGTGGTGTAGCTGATGAAGGCGACGCGCGGTTCCTGCCCCATCCGGCGGGCGAAGGTGGCGGCGCGCATGGCGATCGCCGCATATTGCTCGGCGGTCGGCCGCTCCGTCACCGCCGTATCGGCGATCATCACCGTCCGGCCCCGCGCCGAGACGACGTGGACGCCGAACGGCGTGGCGCAATCCTCTTCGTCGATCACCCAGCGGACCTGGCGCAGCGACTCGCTGAACGGGCGGGTAGTGCCGGTGATCATCGCGTCGCCCTCGCCCATCGCGAGCATCGCCGCTGCGAAGGTATTGCGGTCCTGGTTGACCATTCGCTCGACCGCGCGGCGCAGCATGCCGTGGCGCTGGTGCTTGGCGTAAATATAGTCGACGGCGCGGCCAACCAGCGGCGAGTTGCGGCTGTTCAGCACCTCGTAGCTCTTGGGATCGTCGACCCCGAGCTCGGCCAGCTTGTCATAGACGTCCTCGCGGCCGACCAGCACCGGCGTGCCGTAGCCGCCTTCCTTGAAGGCGATCGCCGCGCGCAGGACATTCTCTTCCTCGCCCTCGGCGAACAGCACGCGCTTGGGGTTGGTCCGGGCTGCTTCGAACGCGAGGCTCAGGATCGAGCTGGTCGGATTGAGCCGGGCGCGCAGCGTCTGGCGATAGGCCTCCATGTCGGCAATCGGCCGCTGGGCGACTCCCGTGTCCATTGCCGCCTGGGCGACCGCGCAGGGCACGATTTCGATCAGCCGCGGGTCGAACGGTGCCGGGATGATGTAGTCGGGGCCGAAACTGTGGCTGACACCGCCATAGGCCGCCGCCACTTCCTCTGGCACCGCGGCCCTGGCGAGATCTGCCAGCGCCTGCGCCGCGGCAATCTTCATTTCCTCATTGATCGCCGTCGCCCGCACGTCGAGTGCGCCGCGGAAGATGAATGGGAAGCCGAGGACGTTGTTGACCTGGTTAGGATAGTCCGACCGGCCGGTAGCGACGATCGCGTCGGGTCGCGCCTTCTTGGCGTCGGGCGGTGAGATTTCCGGGTCCGGATTGGCCATGGCAAAGATGATCGGCTGCGGCGCCATCGCCTCGACCATGTCGGGCGTCACCGCGCCGGCCGCGCTGAGGCCGAGGAAAACGTCCGAACCGACCATTGCTTCCTTGAGCGAGCGGGCCTCCGTGGGCACCGCATGGCCCGACTTGAACTGGTCCATTCCTTCACGACCCGGGTAGAGCGGGCCCTTGCGGTCGCACATGATGACATGGTCATGGGGCACGCCCATCGCCTTGATCAGCTCGGTGCAGGCGATTGCTGCCGCGCCGGCGCCGTTGACCACGACGCGGATGTCCTTGAGCTCGCGGCCGGTCAGGTGGCAGGCGTTGATCAGGCCGGCGGCGGTGATCACCGCGGTGCCATGCTGGTCGTCATGGAACACCGGGATATTCATCCGCTCCTTCAGCGCCTGTTCGATGATGAAGCAGTCGGGAGCAGCGATATCCTCAAGGTTGATGCCGCCGAAGCTGGGGCCGAGCAGCTCGACACATTCGATGAAGCGCTGGGCATCGGTGGTGTCGACTTCGAGGTCGATCGAATCGACGTCGGCGAAACGCTTGAACAGCACCGCCTTGCCTTCCATCACCGGCTTCGACGCCAGCGCGCCCAAGTTGCCGAGGCCGAGAATGGCGGTGCCGTTGGAGATGACCGCGACCAGATTGCCCTTGGCGGTAAGGTCATAGGCCCTGCCCGGATCGGCCGCGATTTCCTCGACCGGGACGGCGACTCCGGGCGAGTAAGCGAGGCTGAGATCGCGCTGGGTCGCCATCGGCTTGGAGGCGATGATCTCGATCTTGCCCGGCCGCCCGCGGGCGTGGAAATCCAGCGCCTCGGCGCGCGTGAACTTGACGTTGCTTTCGCTCAATTCGCTCTCCCGTTGGAGGCGCTTTAGGCGGGCCGGTGACGCTAGGGCAAGGCTGGACGCCCTAGAAGCTGATCCCGTGGCGCAGCACCAGCTGGAAAAATGCCAGCAGGATGAGCGCCGAAACCAGCAGCGGAACGATCGCCTCGGGATGGCGGCCGCGCGCCCTGGCTCCGCCGGGCCGGAAGGCGGCGATCTGGGTCCAGCCGTAGCCGAACAGGGGCACCAGCACCGGCGGCGCAAGCACTTCGATCGCTTCTCTCGGCACGCGATAG
Source organism: Sphingomonas sp. (assembly GCF_023266535.1). Lineage (GTDB taxonomy): Bacteria > Pseudomonadota > Alphaproteobacteria > Sphingomonadales > Sphingomonadaceae > Sphingomicrobium. Next base: position 12,921 of record NZ_JAHFPY010000059.1, read on the forward strand.
AGGATGATCAGCGGCAGCGCGGCCAGCGTCGGAAGGCCGGCCATCCGCAGCAGGAAACCGAATCGGCAGCAGTAGCTGCCCAGCTGCCGCTGGTCCCAGGCAGCACTGAGGAATTGCCGCCCGAGCCAGATTCCCGCGACCGGCATCGCGGCCAGTGCCGTGAGCGCGGCCATGGTTTCGCCCGCCGTGCCAAGCCCGAGATAATCATAGGCGCGGCCGACATCGTTGCCGGCCACGATCGCCCCGACGACGAACTGGGGCAGTGACTGGAACAGGCCGTTGAACGCCATCCACAGGATGAAGAAGGACGGCCTTTGCCGGTGCGCGGCGATGACTGCGAAGATCAGCCCGCTGGCCAGGATCGCGAGCGCGCCGGTGCCCTGGTATAGCTCGGCAATCGGCGCATTGCCGACCCATTCATGGTTGTTGTGAAACAGGGTCGGGTGCAGGCCCGGCACAATCGCCTTGGGCAGCACCAGGAACAGTTCCTGGATGAAGAAGGTCAGGTTGAAAGCGACGACGAAGGCCAGCGTCGAATGGATGATCGGCCGCCAGCCCATCTGGCCGACGAACACGTCGGTGCCCATTGCCCTGAGCCGCAGCGACAGCGCCACAATCCACGGCAGCAGCAGCCCAACGGTTACGAACAGGATGGTGATTATTAGCCCCACCGGGGCCGCATAGGCCATTTCACGGCGGCGCGTTAGCCACTACGGTCGGGCCAATGGCCCGCGCCGACGATCCATCCCCCAAGCAGACGCCGATGATGGCGCAGTATCACCGGCTGAAAGCCGAGGCCGGCGACGCGCTGCTGTTCTACCGGATGGGCGATTTTTTCGAATTGTTCTTCGACGACGCCAGGGCGGCGGCGGCCTGCCTCGACATTGCGCTGACCAGGCGCGGCGAGGATGGCGGCGAACCAGTGCCGATGTGCGGCGTTCCGGTCCATGCCGCCGAGTCCTACCTCGCCCGCCTGATCCGCGGCGGGTTCCGCGTGGCCATCGCCGAGCAGACCGAGAGCCCGGCCGAAGCCCGTAAGGCGCGCGGGTCCAAGGCGCTGGTCGAGCGGGCGATCATCCGGCTGGTGACGCCGGGAACGCTGACCGAGGAGACGCTGCTCGATGGCGCCAGCGCCAATTGGCTGGCGGCGGTGGCGCGGGCCGGCGACCCCGGATCGGGCCCCGGGGCAGGCGAATGGGCCATTGCGGCGGCGGACATCTCGACCGGGCGGTTCGAACTGGTCGCCTGTGGGCCCGGCGAATTGCAGGCCGAGCTGGCGCGCCTGTCTCCGGCCGAAACCGTCGCCGCCGAAAAGGTGCCCGGGATCGATACGACCGAGGGCAAGGGCGGGTTCGACAGCCTGGCCGGCGAGCGCGCGCTGAAAGAACGTTTCGGTGTGGCCACGCTCGACGGCTTCGGCGCGCCGGGCCGGGCCGAGCTGGCCGCGGCCGGCGGCCTGCTCGCCTATCTCGACGCCACCCAAAAGGACGCCGTCGCTTTTCTCTCCGCGCCGCGGCGGATCGCGCGAGCGGAGCATATGGCGATCGATCCGGCGACGCGCGACAGCCTGGAGATTTGCCGCAGCCAGGCCGGAACGGTGGCAGGAAGCCTGTTGGCCTGCATCGACCGCTGCGCCACTGCGCCGGGCCGGCGCTTGCTGGCCGCCGACCTGTCGGCCCCGCTGACCGAGATTCGTGCGATCGAGGCGCGGCTGGCTTTGGTCCAATGGCTGCATGAAGAACCGATCCGGCGCGCCCGCACGCGGGAAGCACTCAAGGCCATGCCCGATATTGGCCGGGCGCTGGGACGGCTGGTGGCCAGTCGCGGATCGCCCCGCGACCTCGCCCTGCTGCGCGACGGGCTATTGGCGGCGGCTGCGCTCAAGGTGGAGCTTGAGGGAGAGCCGGATCGGCCGGACTTGCTGGCGGCGCTGCTGCCCGAGCTTGGCGGCCATGCCGCGCTGACCGACCGGCTGGGGATCGCGCTGGTCGAATCGCCGCCGCTCGATGCGGCCAAGGGCGGCTATATCGCCGAGGGATACGACGCGGCGCTCGACGCGCTGCGGTCGGCGGGCAGCGATGGGCGGAGGGCCATCGCGGCGCTCGAGGCGCGTTATCGCGACGCGACCGGCGTGGCGACACTTCGGATCCGCCACAACGCCGTGCTCGGCTATCATATCGAGGTGCCGGCCAAACATGCCGACCGGCTGATGACCGCGGATTCCGGCTTCACCCATCGCCAGACGCTGGCCGGCGTGGTCCGGTTCAACTCGCCCGATCTCCATGCCGAAGCCAGCCGGGTGGTCGAGGCCGGGGCCCATGCGCTGGCCGCCGAAGCGGCGCATTTCGAGGAACTGACCGCATTGGCGGTCGCCGCCGGCGTACGGATCGCCGCGACCGCCGACGCCATTGCCCGGATCGACGTCGCGGCCAGCAATGCCGAGCGCGCGGCGGAAGGCGGCTGGTGTCTGCCCCACCTGACCGACCAGCCATGCCTGGAAATCGAAGGCGGGCGGCACCCGGTGGTCGAGGAGGCGCTCCGCACCGAAGGCGAGCGGTTCGTCGCCAATGATTGCTCGGTCGGCGCCCAGGATCGCCTGTGGCTGATCACCGGCCCTAATATGGGCGGCAAGTCGACCTTCCTCCGCCAGGTGGCGATCGCCGCCCTGCTCGCCCAGGCCGGGAGTTATGTTCCCGCGGCCAGGGCCAGGATCGGGATTGTCGACCGGCTGTTCAGCCGGGTCGGCGCCGCCGACAATCTTGCCCGCGGCCGTTCGACGTTCATGGTCGAAATGGTCGAGACCGCGGCGATCCTGGCGCAGGCCACGCCGCAAAGCCTGGTGATCCTCGATGAAATCGGGCGCGGCACGTCGACCTATGACGGGCTGGCGATCGCCTGGGCGGTGGTCGAGGCGATGCACGACCAGGTCAGGGCGCGGACGCTGTTCGCCACCCATTATCATGAGCTGACGCGGCTGGCCGACCGGCTCGACGCGCTTTCGCTGCATCATGTGCGAGCTCGCGAATGGAAGGGCGAATTGGTGCTGCTCCATGAAGTCGGCGACGGCCCGGCCGACCGCAGCTACGGCATTGCAGTGGCCAAGCTGGCTGGCCTTCCGCCGCTGGTCCTGGCCCGGGCCAAGGCGGTGCTGGCCAAGCTGGAAGCAGGGCGCGATGCGACCGGCGGCATTGCCGCCGGACTCGACGATTTGCCCTTGTTCGCCAGCCAGACGGTCGAGCAGGCCGCAGCCGATCCGCTGATCGAGGCGATCGCCGCGATCGATCCGGACTCGCTGACTCCGCGCGGAGCGCTGGAAGCGCTCTATGCCTTGAAGAGGCTCGTGTCGGAGAGCTGATGCGCCAGCCGCCGCGCTACCAGCTGATTGCCGACCGGCGCGCGGTCATCGATCGCCGGGCGCTGGGCGAGCAATTGGCGGCGCTTCCCGACAAGGATTTGCAAGCCGCGGCCGGCGGGCTGCTGCGCACCGCGCTCGAGGCGGGCCGCGCCGAAATTGCCCGCCGCTTCGCGCTCGAGCCCGGACGGGGGCGGGTCATCGCCGCCTCCTATTGCTTCCTCGCCGACCAGATCGTGCGTCTGGCCTATGATTTGGTGACGACGCGAATTCATCCCCGGCCGGCCAGTTCGTCATGCCGGCTGTCGATTGTCGGACTGGGCGGAACCGGCCGCGGCGAAATGGCGCCGTTCAGCGATCTCGACCTGATGTTCCTGGTCCCGGACCGCGGGTCGCCCTGGTGCGGCCAGGTGGTCGAGGTGCTGCTCTACCTGCTGTGGGATTTGAAGCTCAAGGTCGGCCAGTCGGTCAGGACCCCCGGTCAGATGATTGCCGCGGCCAAGGAGGACGTCACGGTCCGCACGGCGCTGTTGGAAGCGCGCTGGATCTGGGGTGATGAGGAGCTTCACGACGCGGCAATGCGGCGGTTCCAGGCCGAAGTCGTTGCCGGGACGGCGCGCGATTATGTCGCGGCCAAGCTCGGCGAGCGCGACGTCCGGCACGAACGGATGGGCGACAGCCGCTACGTCGTCGAGCCCAACGTCAAGGACGGAAAGGGCGGCCTGCGCGACCTCCACACCCTCTACTGGATCGGAAAATATGTATTCGGCGTGGAACAGCCCGCCGAGCTGGTCGATCGCGGCCTGTTCAGCGCCGGAGAGTTCCGCCGGTTCGAGCGCGCCGAGCGCTTTTTCTGGTCAGTGCGCTGTCATCTGCACCTGATCGCCGGGCGGGCCGAGGAGCGGCTTGGCTTCGACATGCAGCGGCAGATCGCGGAAGCGATGCGTTATGCCGACCGGCCGGGGAAGTCCGCGGTCGAGCGGTTCATGCAATTCTATTTCCTGAACGCCAAGGCGGTCGGCGACCTAACTGGCCTGTTCCTCGCCCAGCTCGACGAGCAGATGGGCGCCAAGGGGCGGCGCTTCGCCCTGCCGACCTTCACCCGCAAGCCCAGGCACCTCAACGGCTTCACGCTCGATCGCGGCAGACTGTCGATCCCGAAGGACAATTGGTTTGCCGA
>NZ_JAHFPY010000111.1 GCF_023266535.1 Sphingomonas sp.
GTCGCCCCCCCCCATGGCAGGTGCGAAGAGTGAACCGCCGTTTTGAGGTTAACAGACAATGGCCGAAAACTCCGCAATCGAATGGACCGACCACACGTTCAATCCGTGGTCCGGCTGCACCAAGGTCGCGCCCGGCTGCGCCAACTGCTACGCCGAGGTGAACTACTCGGTGAAGGCCCGCGGCGTGAAATGGGGACCAAGCGGCAACCGCGTGCGCGCGTCCGATGCGATGTGGCGGCAGCCGCTCAAGTGGAAGCGCCAGGCCGAGCGGGAACTCGCCAGCTTTAATCGCGCCTGCCAGGAGTCACGGAGCGAGTTCGATCAGATCGAGCCGTACCACCGGCCGCGCGTGTTCTGCGCTTCGCTGGCGGACATTTTTGAGGACTGGGATAAGCCGATTGTGGACCACCATCAGCGTGAATTGTTCACGATCAACGGAGGCAAATATTTCACGGAAAGCAATTATCCTGAATGCCGTCCTGCCACAATGGACGATATGCGGCGAGACCTGTTCGCCCTGATCGACGCAACGCCGCACCTGGATTGGCTCCTATTGACGAAGCGCCCGGAGAACGTGCGGCGAATGTGGATGCAACTCGGCTTTCCGGATGCCGGTGTTCCCGGAACGCTTGGCCGGCGGCCATATTTGTATAACGTCTGGCTCGGCACCAGCATCAGCGAGCAAGAGACCGCCGACCGCAACCTGCCGCACCTGCTGGCATGCCGCGATCTGTGCCCGGCGCTGTTCGTGAGCGCGGAGCCGTTGCTTGGCGAAATCTCTGCTGTCATGCCCAATTGGTCGAAGTATCCTTACGGCCAAAAACTAGCCCAAAATGAGCGCTACAACTGGCTGACTGGCGAAGTAACGACCGAACGCGGCCGTGTTTTCAAAAGTTCGGACGGGGAAACTATCGACTGGCTCATCATCGGCGGCGAATCCGGCCCGAAGGCGCGCCCGTGCAATATCGCGCACGTCCGCTCGCTCGTGGAACAATGCAAGGCGGCTGATGTGGCCTGCTTCGTGAAGCAGTTGGGGAGCGATCCAAGGGAACCTTGCGGGGTCGGGTTTTTCGGCCGAGCAGCATACGTGAATCTGCAAGACCCCAAAGGCGCCGACATGAGCGAATGGCCCGCCGATCTGCGCGTCCGCGAGTTCCCCACGAAAACCCACAAGGAGGCCATTCATGTCTGAGCAGTGGGCAATCGTCGAGCTGATGGGTCACGTCCGCCTGGCCGGCCGCTTGAGCGAGGAAGAGCACTACGGCGCCAAGCTCGGCCGACTGGACATTCCGAATCCGGTGGTCGTGTGCACTCCCTGCAAAGGCATCCGCGACGCCAATCCCAACTGCGCCGTGTGCGGTGGATTTGGCGCAACGGGCGGCGGATTCACCACGCAGTTTTTCGGCGGCGCGTCTGTCTACCGCATCACGATGGTGAGCGAGGACGTCGCCCGCTCGGTCGCTGCGAACGTCAGGCCGGCGCCGGTGCAGCCGTGGGAATTCCCGAAGCCCCAGCTGCCAGCGCCCGGAACGCATAGCGAAGTCATCGACGCCGATTATGAAATCGATGACGACGAACCGGAGGATTTGTCATGATCTTCAATCTCCGCTGGTTGATCGTTCGAGTCGCAGCCCGCTGCGTGGGCCTCTCGCGCTTCCTGCCTTGCACCGAGGCGGTTACGCACGCCAAGCAGGTTGAATTGGCGCTGCCGCCCGGCGTCGAGCTGGTAGCCATAATCGTGGCGACGAAATGCATGTGCCCGAAATGCCGCATCGAGCGGGGCGAACCGGTGGCCATGCCTCAATTTGACCCGAGGGGAATATGAACTGGTTTATCCGAAAAACCTCCGAATCCGTGACGATCTTCGATTCACTGGATATCGTCGGCAACGGCAACATCCGCTTTTCCGGGTGCCTCGATGTCGCGCTGGTGGCGTTCGCGCGAGCCATGGCAGAGGCCGACGATCTGCGAAAGGAGAACACTGAACTCAAAGACGAAAATGCGCGGCTGAAAACGCAACTTATTAGGTGACGAATTAACCCTAAACCCTGGAGGACGCAAGCCGATGGCCACGAAATCAATCCCCCTGAAACTGATCGACATTCCGCCGGACAATCGCGACGAGATCCGCGAAGCCGAGCTGGAGGGCCTGGCGGCCACGATGATGGAGCGCGGCCAGCTCTCGCCGCTCCTGGTTCGCCGGTGCAAGAAAGGCCGCTTCGAATTGATCGCCGGCGAGCGTCGCCTGCGCGCGGCCAAGATCCTGAAGTGGGACCAGATCGAGGTCAAGGAAATGGACCTCGACGATCGCCAGGCCGCCGAGGTCCACGCGATCGAGAACCTCCAGCGCGTCGATCTGACTCCGTGGGAAGAGGCCCGCAAACTCGCCGACCTGGCCGGCAGCAACGGCAGCTCGGTCCGCGTCGAGGACCTGGCGGCAAGGCTCGGCCGCACGCCGCAGTGGGTCGCCGTCCGCCTGGCCGTGAGCAAGCTGATCCCCGAGCTGAGGCAGCTGGTGATCGACCAGGAATGGCCGCTGACGCATTTGCCGCTGCTGGCGCGGATCCCGAAAGACGTCCAGCCGATGATCCTGGAGGCGATCGTCGATAACCAGAAGATGGATACCATGTGGGGCTTCTTCGACGGCGGAAAACCCGTCGGCACCGCCCCGCCGCGTCACGAGCTGGTCGAGTTCCTGGAGGAGTTCACCCGCCTGTTGAGCCAGGCCGCGTGGAATCTCGACGATCCGTTCCTGTTGCCCGACGCCGGCAGTTGCGACCAATGCCCGAAACGCAGCTCGGCGCAGGCGTTGCTGTTCCCCGAGCTGGCCGACCAGAAAAAAGACCGCTGCCTCGACGAGGGATGCTGGAAGGCCAAGCAGGCCGCGATCGTCGCCGTCAAGGTCAACGAGCTGAACGAGAAAGGCACGAAGCCAATTCTGCTGAAATCCCACGGCGAGGTTCCCAAGGAACTGACCGAGGCCCTGGGCCCGGCGACGTTCGAGCAGTCCTACGACTACAACGTCTGCAAAAAAACCGACAAGGACGCGCAGCCGGCCGTGATCGTCACCGGCGAGGACGCCGGCACGGTGAAATATGTCAAGCCGGTCGCCTCGGGCCGCGTCGGCAATAGCGGCCGCGAAACAAAGGTCGATCAGGAAACCGGCGAGGCCGAACCGCCGTCCAGCGAGGATCGCCTCAAGACGCTGGAGCTGAAGCGCATGTGCCGCGCCGGCGAGCTGTGGAGCGAGAAGCTCGAAACGTTCAAGCCGAAATGGACCGGCATGCTCGACGCCCTGGTGCTGCACTTCGGCTGCGACGAGAGGCATGATTACCGCGACGACGGCGCCTGGGAAGATTTCGCCAATCGCGACCACAAGGTCAAGCTGGAGCAGATCGCCTGGGAGCAGCTCCGGCCCATCTTCCAGAAGCGACTCTACCGCAATGGTCCGCAAACCCAGGGCGAGGCCATCTGGGAGGAATGCCTCGGCCAGGCCCGGGCGCTCGGGCTGCTCCTGGTGCTGCAGTATTGCTGGCATGACGCCACCGTCGATTGCCCGATGACGAAAGCGATGGTTGACGCCGGCGTCAAGGATCCGGGCAAGGCCTTCAAGGAGGCGATCAAGTGAGCAAGGAAATCAATCCGATGCAAGCGTTCCTCGCCGGCTGGCTGATGGCGGCGATCTCGACCCACAAAGAGCCGCCCATGAATATCGTCGGTTATGACGTGCTGTCGCCGAAATCGTTTCAGGTGACGTTATCCGGTGGCTTGGCGTTGGAGGTGAACGTCGAGGTCAAACCGCGCACCTCAGTGAACGCGGCCTCCATCGACTGAAGCAGGTCGCCGTTATCACGACGCGGGCGCTGCGGCCCGCATGAATCAACTGTTTCGGAAAATGAATCAACTGTTTCGCCCGTTCTTTTCACGGAGGTCTGCATCATGAAGAAGCTCTTTGTCATGGCCCTGATCGCTGGCGCTTGCTGGCTGGCGATCGCATCCGAAAGCGAGGCCGGCTGCCGACGGGGAGGCCGCGGCGGTCTGCTGTCGAGGTTGTTCCATCGTGGCGGAGGCGGCTGCGCCTCCTGCCACCGCTGAGATTCTGATGGGTGGGCGCGCCGGCCCCTGTGGCGATAACAGGGGCCGGCTTTTGATTCACGCGAAGCCAGGGTTATCCCGGCGTGTCGCCGGGAGCGGCCGGTCCTCGTTGTAAGTCCGGGGGCCGGCCTTTAAGCAGCTAAAGGAGCAAAACTGATGGACCGATACACCACGCGCGCCGTGAA
>NZ_JAHFPY010000060.1 GCF_023266535.1 Sphingomonas sp.
ACCACCGAAAGATCGGGCGGCGGTCCGGCATCGAAGTTCGGCAATTCGCCCAGGCGGGCGTGGAAAAATTGGGCGAGCCCGAGCTTCTCCTGTTGCGCCGCGCGGAAGGCGGCGATCCCGCCCATCTGCAGCGGCAGCCACAGCCGCATCCCGCGGAAATGACGGGTCAGCTCGGGCGACAAATCGGCCGGCGAAGGACCCACTTCGCTATCGCCGAGCGGCGTGATGTATTCGGCGCTGGCGGTGAAGGCATGCAGCAGATGGTTGCCGTCGCGGACCAGCGCCGCGCCGGTGCCATAGGGCAAGAACAAGGTCTTGTGCGGATCGAGCGCGACGCTGTCGGCCCGTTCGATTCCGCGCAATTTCGACCGTCCCTCATCGCACAGCGCGAACAGGCCGCCATAGGCGCCGTCAATATGGAGCCAGACGCCATGCCTTGCGCAAACATCGGCGATTTCATCGAGCGGGTCGATCAAGCCCTGGTCGATCGTCCCAGCGGAGGCGACGACCAGCCAGGGAGGCACCCCCTCGGCGAGGTCGTGCTCGATAGCCTCTTCGAGCGCTGCCGGTGACATCCGGCCCTGGTTGTCGATGGAGATCGACCGCTTCGGCGCGCGTGACCGTCCGGCGATGTGCAGCGCCTTGTCGACACAGTGGTGGACGAAGCGGGTCATGTAAATCGCCCCACCGCCATCCGGGTCGCGCGCCTCGCGGGCGGCGATGATCGCCGTCAGATTGGCCATGCTGCCGCCCGACGTCAGCGTGCCCGCGCTGGTTTCGGGAAAGCCAATCACCTTGGCCATCCAGGCGCAGCAGGCATTTTCGATCCGGACCGCGCCGGGGCTGGCGGAGGCGAAGCCTGAATATTTGTTCGATACAGCGGCGAGTAAGTCACCGAAGGCGGCAAACGGCACGGCTCCACCGGGGATGTAGGCCATGAAGCGAGGGCTGGTGGTCGCGAAGCCGGGCGCGTCCACGCACTCGCGGACATAATCGAGGACCGACGCAGGATCCCGGCTATCCTCGGTAAACTCGGGGTCAAGCCGCTGCTTGAAAACCTCCGACCACGGGCGATTGCTGGCAGCGGCCTCGATCTGGTCCCAATAAGCCAGCGCATGGTCGAGCACTTCGCCGCCAAGCCGCCGCCGCTCGTCGGCGTCGGGTTCCAGCGGCCGCATCGCCGCTTTCAGCGCTTCGAGCTCCCCCCTGCTAATATTCATCCCGCCATCAGCTTCGCCGCCAGCGGCGCATGATAGGTGAGGACGCCAGTCGCGCCGGCCCGCTTGAACGCGAGCAATGTCTCAAGCACCAGCGCCTCGCGCTCACCCGCGCCGGCAGCCGCCGCGGCCTCGATCATCGCATACTCGCCCGACACCTGGTAGGCGAAGGTCGGCACGCCGAAAGCATCCTTCACCCGCGCCAGCACGTCGAGATAGGGCAGCCCCGGCTTCACCATCACCATGTCGGCGCCTTCGGCCAGGTCGAGCGCCACTTCGCGCAGCGCTTCGGCGCCATTGGCCGGATCCATCTGGTAGCCGCGCTTGTCGCCCTTCAGCAGGCCGCGCGAACCGACCGCGTCGCGGAACGGGCCGTAGAAGGCCGAGGCATATTTGGCGGCATAGGCCATGATCGCGACATCGATCAGCCCGGTTTTTTCGAGGCCGGCGCGGATCGCCCCGACCCGCCCGTCCATCATGTCCGACGGAGCGACGATGTCGGCCCCGGCCATCGCCTGGACCAGCGCCTGCTGGACCAGGATCGCGCTGGTTTCGTCGTTCAGCACCCGCCCCTTGTCGTCGACCACGCCGTCATGGCCGTGGGCGGTGTAAGGATCGAGCGCGACGTCGGTCAGCACGCCAACTTCGGGCACCGCATCCTTGATCGCCTTGATCGCCCGGCAGATGAGGTTGTCGGGGTTGAGCGCCTCGCGCGCATCGTCGGTGCGCAAGGCCGGCGGCGTGTTGGGGAATAGCGCGACGCACGGAATGCCGATGTCGCGAGCTTCGCGCACCTTTTCCGCCAGCCGGTCGACCGACCAGCGGCTGACGCCCGGCAGCGTCGCAATCGGTTCTTCCTGGCCAGAGCCTTCGCAAATGAACAAGGGCCAGATGAGGTCCGACGGGTGCAGCCGGTGCTCGGCCAGCATGTCGCGGATCCACGGCGCGCTGCGCCCGCGGCGCATGCGCATCGCGGGGAAGGATGGTGTTACCATGTCACGCGCTCTAGCGCGGCCTTACACGGAAGGCCAAGCCTCAAGCGGCCAGTGCCCCGCCAATCGCCCGTGCCCGCAAATGCAGCACATCGTCGAGCAGCGCCGCCGCGGTCACTTCGGCGCCCGCGCCCGGTCCCTGTATCACCAGCGGCTGCGTCCGGTAGCGGTCTGACCAGATCGCGACTCGATTGTCGGTCCCGCCACCACCATGGAGGGGATCGCTAGGGCAAAGCACCTCCAGCCCGACCCGCGCTTTCCCTTGTTCCAGCCGAGCGACGAAGCGCAGGCTGCAGCCTTGCGCCTGCGCGGCGGCGAGCTTGCCGGCTAGGAGCCGGTCGAGCAGCGGCAGGCTGGCATCGACCTTGTGCGCCGGAAGCTGCGCCAATTCCGGCGGCACCAGCGAACCGACCTCGACCTGGTCGCTTTCGATGGCAAAGCCGGCGGCACGGGCCAGGATCAGGATCTTGCGCCGCACATCTTCGCCCGACAGGTCATCGCGCGGATCGGGTTCGGTGTAACCCGCGTCGCGAGCCCGTCGCACCAGTTCGGAGAACGGCCCGCTGCCGTCGAAATGGTGGAACAGCCAGGCCAGAGACCCCGACATCACGCCGGCGATGGCGTGGATATGATCGCCGCCCGCGCGCAGTTCGCGGATAGAGCGGAGCAGCGGCAGGCCGGCGCCGACCGTGGCCCGGTCGCCGAAACCGGCGCTGCTCTCAGCGCAAGCCTGGTTGATTGCGCGCCACTGGTCGAGCGAGGTTCCGGCCGCCAGCTTGCATGCCGTCGCGACGTGGACCCCGGCGGCGAGGCAAGCCGCGTGGCGCGCTGACGTCCCGGCATCGGCGGTGGCGTCGATCAGGATGCGGATGCCCTCCGTCCCAAGCGCGGCCGGGGCGTCGTCATGGTGGCCGTGGCGGTCGTTTCGAGGCGCGTCGGGCAGCAGGCCCGCACAGGATAGCGGGTCCAGGCCGTCCGGGTCGTGCAAGGCCAGCCTGGTGTTGGCGGCATAGACCAGGCGAAGCCGATCACCCAGGGGAGAGCCTCGCCATTCGGATAGGCGGCCTAGCACCGCGAGGCCGACCGTGCCGCTGCCGAGCAGGGCGATTTTCGCAATCGGGGCGCTCATCGACAGGCTTCCTTGCGCTTGGCGGCAACGGCCGCGCGATCGAGCGCTGCATTGATGTCGGCGGCCAGGTCATCGAGCTGTTCGATCCCGACCGACAGGCGAATGAGGCCGGGGCCGATGCCAGCCCGTGCCCGCGCCTCCTCGCTCATCGCAGCGTGGGTCATGGTCGCGGGATGGGCGGCCAGGCTTTCCACCCCACCTAGTGATTCCGCCAGTGAGAAGCAGGTGAGGCCTTCAACAAAGGCGCGAACCGCCGCCTCACCGCCTTCGAGGTCGAACGACAGCGTCGCGCCGAATCCGTCCTGCTGCCGTGCGGCAATGGCGCGGCCGGGGTGGTCGGCGAGGCCGGGGAAATGGACGTTCGCCACCGCCGGATGACCGGCGAGCAGCTCGGCCAGCGCCGCGCAACTTTCCTGCTGGATGCGGAGGCGCGCATCGAGCGTTCGCAGGCCGCGCAGGGTCAGGTAGCTGTCGAACGGCGAGCCGGTCAGGCCCAGCGCATTGGCCCACCATGCCAGCTGTTCGTGGATTGTCGGATCCCGCGCGACCGCCGCGCCGCCGACCACATCGCTATGGCCGTTGATATATTTGGTGGTCGAATGGACCACGATGTCGGCGCCGTGCTCGATCGGCCGCTGCAATGCCGGCGAGAGGAAAGTATTGTCGGCGACGACCAGCGCTCCGACGGCGCGAGCCGCCCCGGCGACCGCCACGATATCGGTGATACGAAGAAGCGGGTTAGACGGGGTCTCGATCCACACCAAGGTCGGCTTTTGCGCCAGCGCAGCGGCGAGCGCCGCGGCGTCGGTGAAGTCGCACGTATCGAGCTCGAATGCGCCCTTGGCGGCGAGCGCGTTGAACAGTCGCCAGCTGCCGCCGTAACAATCGTGCGGGACCAGCAGCCGGTCACCCGGCGCGAGTAGCGCGTGGAGCACCACGGTGATCGCGCCCATGCCGGTGGCGGTAACAATGCCGCCCGCCCCGCCTTCGAGCGAGGCCAGCGCCTCGCCCAGCTGGTCACGCGTCGGGTTGCCGCTGCGGGTATAGTCGTAGCGGCGCTTCCCGCCGAAGCCGTCAAAGCTGAAATTGGCCGACAGGAACAGCGGCGGCGCGACCGCGCCGTGCGCGGTGTCGCTGTCGATCCCGGCGCGGACCGCGCGGGTGGCAAGGGCGAGGGTCATTGGGAAATCTCCAGTGATTCTAGGAATGAGGTGATGATCGCGGTGACCTGGCCTTCCTCCTTGAGGAAGGCGTCGTGGCCGAAGCGCGAGCGGATGAGGTGGAATCCGGCACCCGGAATGGCGCGGGCGAGGGCTTCAATGTCGTGCGCCGGCACCAGCGCATCCTGGTCGACCGCGGCCAGCGTCAGCGGGACGTTGATATCGCCGGGGTCAATGCGGTGCAGGTCGATCGATTCCGACAGGCGGCGATAGGCGGTCGCGCTCATCCGCGTGCAGTGGCGCATCCCCTGGTAATCGAGATAATCCTCGGCCGCGGCGCGAACCCGACCGCGCTCGACGCTGGGCACCGCGGCGAAGCGATCGGCAAATTCCTGCGGCGTGCGATAGGTAAGGATCGCCATCGCCCTGGCCAGGGCAACGCCGGCCTTCGGATTGCCTTGCCGTTCGCCAAGCGTGATCGCCTGGCGCTGCAGAGCGCGACAGGCGCTGGCGAAGGGATGAGCGGAGCCAGAAGCGCTGATTGCCAGCAGGGCGCCAAGGCGATCGGGATGGCGCGCCGCCAAATGCATCCCGACCATCGCGCCATAGGAAGCACCAATGAAGGCGGCGGTAAGCGGCTCACCTAGTTCATCAAGCAGCCAGGCGATCGCATCGGCCTGGTCGGATGGGTCAATCGGCAGGTCGATGGCGCCATCGGCGCCGATCCAGTCGAAGGCGAGGATGCGATAGCGGTTCAGCGTGTCGGCCTGAGCCTGCCACCAGCCGGCTTCCGGAAATTGATCCGATGCCAGGACATGCCGGCCGGCGGAGATGCCGCCCGCAACCAGCAGCAGCGGGGCGCCGGCCGGCCCAACCAATTCGTACCGCACCTTGGCGCCAGCCATCCCGCCATGCCGCAGCGGGAAGATATGGCGCGGTTCGCCACGGACAGCAGTCGCTGCCCTGGCAGAAATTCTACATCGATCGAACTGGTTCATCGTCCGCCCCGTCAAGTTCCTACCAACGAGGCTTGCGGGGTGACAGACAGCATCGGGCCTCACCCCGTGGGGTGAGCCTCAACCATCTGCCGGTGGACACACAGGTCCCCGCAGGACTTGGCACCTTTGGAGCCGCTTTCGCTTGCTCCCGGTTGCCCCGACGTCTTCGGGCCTGTCCCTCAGTCGGTCTCGATGGATGGCTGCCAAATGACGGGGATTGGGCGGGGAGTCAATTGGGGGCCCATCTCTCCGGCGAAAGCCGGGAAACAACTACCCCAGCCGCGCCAGCGCCGCCGAGAGCCGCTCCGCCTCTGCTGCTCGGGCGTCATGGTCGGCGCGGGCCTTTTCGACCGCCTCCGGCTTGGCGCGCTCGGTGAAGGCTGGATTGTTCAGGCGCGCGGCAAGGCTGTCGCGGTCTTTCTCGGCCGCTTCCATAGCCTTCGACAGGCGGCCCCTTTCAGCGTCGAGGTCGATAATCCCCGCGAGCGGAATGAAGCCTTCAAAGTCTTGAGCCGACACGAAAAGCGAGCCCTTCTGGACCTCCTCAACATACTTTGCTGCCAGTTCGTCCCAATGGGCCTTGGTGAAATCGTTCGTCCCTTCCAAAGGGCCAAACCCGCCATATTCAACGCGGGCTAATCGCTTCAAATTCGACCTGTTATTGATGACGCGTTCCAATGCGATTCCCCGGCTTCCGCCGCCGAGCCGGAGCGGTAAAATCGCACCAGGAGGAACATTCAGCTCAGTCCGACCCGATCGAATTGCCGTCACAAGTTCGATTAGCCATTCGATCTCCTGCTTCGCTTCGAGGTGAACCTGCGCATCTGGCTCCGGCCATTTGGCGACGATCAAATCGTAAGGCCGCTCGCCCATCGAATGCCATAGCTCTTCGGTGACGAACGGCATGAAGGGGTGGAGCATGACCAATATCTGGTCGAACGCCCAGGCGGCGACGGCGCGCGTCTCGTCGTCGCCACCACCCTCGCCCTGGCGAGCGGTGGCCCCCGACAATTCGCCCTTCACCAGCTCGACATACCAGTCGCAGAAGGTGCCCCAGGTGAAATGGTAGATGGCGTCGGCCATGTCGTCGAAGCGCAGCTCGGCGAAGGCCTTGTCGAGCTTGGCCAGAGTCTCGACCACCTCGCCGATGATCCAGCGGTTGACCGGCAGGCTCGCTTCCGGCGCCGCAATGCTCTGCGAAGCGCCGATACCATTGCCCTGCAGGAAGCGCGCGGCGTTCCACAGCTTGGTGGCGAAGTTGCGGTAGCCCTCGACGCGCTTTTCATCGAGCTTGATGTCGCGGCCCTGGCTTTCCATCGCCGCCAGCGTGAAGCGCAGCGCGTCGGCGCCATATTGGTCGATCAAGCCGAGCGGATCGACCGTATTGCCCTTCGACTTGGACATTTTCTGGCCTTTGGCGTCGCGCACCAGGCCGTGGAGGTAGAGCGTCTTCCACGGACGCTCCTTCATGAACTCGAAGCCCTGCATCGCCATGCGGGCATCCCAGAAGAAGATGATGTCGAAGCCCGAAATGAGCACATCGTTGGGGAAGTGCCGCTCAAGGTCGTGGGTCTGCTCGGGCCAGCCGAGCGTGGCGAACGGCCACAGCGCCGAGCTGAACCAAGTGTCGAGGACGTCCGGGTCTTGCCAAAGAGGGTAGCCATCTCCGCGCATCCACAGTTCCAACGCTTTATTCTCGTTCTCGGCGAACGGCGTTGCATCTTCCTGTCCCGGTCGCGCTGTCAGGCCAATTTCCCTGACGTATGCGAGGGCGTGCTCGCGGACGTCCGCTTCGGACTCGGCGACGAAGGCCTTGATTCCGACTTGCTTCAAACCTGAACTACCGTCGTCGGCTTGAAACGCCTCCAGGTCATATCCGTACCAGGCCGGAATACGATGACCCCACCACAGCTGGCGCGACACGCACCAGGGCTGGATATTCTCGAGCCAGTTGAACCAGGTCTTCTTCCACGTCTCGGGCACGACCGCGATGTCGCCCGAGCGCACTGCCTCGATCGCCGGCTTGGCCAGCGTCTCGGCATCGACATACCATTGGTCGGTCAGCATCGGCTCGATCACCAGCCCCGACCGGTCGCCGAACGGCTGCATGATCAGCTTGTCCTCGACCTTGATCATCAACCCTTCGGAATCAATGTCGGCCACCACCGCCTTGCGGGCATCGTAGCGATCAAGGCCGCGATAGGCCTCGGGGACCAGGTTGAGGGCGTCGATTTCCTCAGGCGTAGCCGATGCACCGCGCGCGATCGCTACCGCGCGGGTCGAGGATTCCTCATAGGACGGCCCGTCGCTACGCATATGCGCGGTGCCGTCCATCAGCCGGTACATGGGGATGCCGTTGCGCTGCGCCACGCCATAGTCGTTGAGGTCGTGTGCGCCGGTGATCTTGACCGCGCCTGACCCGAAATCGGGGTCGGGATAATCGTCGAGAATGATCGGGATCAGGCGGCGATGTTCCTTGGGCCCGACCGGGATTTCGCAAAGCTTGCCGACGATCGGCCGATAGCGTTCGTCGCCCGGATGAACCGCGACCGCGCCGTCGCCGAGCATCGTCTCGGGCCGCGTCGTGGCGATCGAGATATAGTCGCGCTCTTCCTGGAGAACGACGTTGCCGTCCTCGTCCTTCTCGACATAGGTGTAGGTCTGACCGTCGGCGAGCGGATATTTGAAGTGCCACATGTGGCCCTGGACTTCGCGGTTCTCGACCTCGAGATCGCTGATCGCGGTCTGGAATTTGGGGTCCCAATTGACCAGCCGCTTGGCGCGATAGAGCAGCTTGCGGTTGTAGAGCTCGACGAACACCTTGATGACGGCTTTCGTAAAGCCTTCGTCCATGGTGAAGCGCTCGTTGGCCCAATCGCACGAGGCGCCCAAGCGACGGAGCTGGCGGGTGATCTGCCCGCCCGACTGCGCCTTCCACTCCCACACATGGTCGATGAACGCCTCGCGGCCCATGTCGGCACGCTTCAGGCCCTGGCTGTCGAGGTTGCGCTCGACCACCATCTGCGTCGCGATGCCGGCATGATCCATTCCGACTACCCACAGGCTGTCCTTGCCTTGCATCCGCGCGTGGCGGACGAGGATGTCCTGCAATGTATTGTCGAGCGCATGGCCGATGTGCAGCGAGCCGGTGACGTTGGGCGGCGGCATGACGATGGTGAAGGGCTCGGCGGTCGGCCGCCCCGGGCGGAACAACCCCTGCCCTTCCCAATGTTCATACCAGCGGGCCTCGATCGGGCCCGGTTCAAACGTCTTGGCAAGCTCGGTCATATGGGCCGCGACTAACGACCCAATTGCCGCACCGCAACAATCACTTGCCGAGATAGGTCCCTAGCCAGCCGAGCACCTCGTAGTACCAGCGGATCGAGTTTTTGGGCTTTAGCACCCAATGGTTCTCGTCCGGGTTGACCAGCAGTTTCGACGGAATGCCCTTGCGCTGGAGCGCGGTGAAGCTGGCGATGCCCTGCGTATAGGGAATGCGGTAATCCTTCTTCCCGGTGATCACCAGCATCGGCGTCTTCCATTGGGCGACATGGTTGACCGGGTTCCAGCGCTCGAACGCGGCGGGATCCTCATAATAGGCCTTGCCGCCATGCTCCCACTCGTCGAACCACAGTTCCTCGGTTTCGTAGGCCATCGCCCGGGCGTCGAACACGCCGTCATGCTGGACCAGGCATTTGAACCGGTCGGGCCACTGGCCGGCGATCCAGTTTATCATATAGCCGCCATAGCTGGCGCCGAGGGCGCAGGCATTGTCGGCGTCAAGCTGCGGGTCATTGGCAGTGGCGAAGGCGAGGCCCTTCTGCAGATCCTCAAGCGGCCAGCCGCCCCAATTGTTGCGGATTGCGTCGGTGAAGGCCTGGCCGTAGCCGGTCGAACCATGGAAATCGATGCTGACCACGCCATAGCCGGGGCCGGCGAAGGCCCGCGGGTTCCAGCGGTATGACCAACTGTTGCTGAAACTGCCCTGCGGCCCGCCATGGACGACGAAAGCGATCGGCAGCTTGCCCGCGGCCGCTGTCGGTTTCAGCGTGAAGCCCCAGACGGTGTCATTGTTGGCGCCGGTGAAGCTGAACTTCTTGAAGGTGACCGGATCCAGCTCGGCCAGCCGGTCATGGTTGACGTCGGTCAGCCGGGCCACCTTGCCCTTGGCGTCGACCCGGTAAAGGTCATCGGGCGCCATGATGCTGTTCGACGTGTAGAGCGCGCCGCCGCCGGCCAGCGGCACGACATTGCCGGCATGGCCGTCGCCGGTCAGCCTGGTGACCTTGCCGGTCGCGGCGTCGACCCGCCACACCGGCTGTTCGAGCGTGTCCTCGGCGGTAACCAGGATTGACTTGCCGTCCTTGGACCAGGCGATCGAGCCGACCGAGCGGTCCCAATTCTGGGTCAGGGCGCGGACCTGGCCAGTGGCGAGGTCGCGGACCTTCAGCACCTGGCGGTCGGCTTCGTAACCGGCGCGGGCCATCGAGAAATAGGCGAGGCTGCGGCCGTCGGGCGATAGGGTCGGCAAATTGTCGGTCCCGCCATTGTCGGCGGTGAGGTTGGCCGGCGCGACCGACCCGTCGGCGGCAGCGGCGAAAATGTCGAGGTTGGTCGAGAGGGCTTCGATCCGCCCGGCTTCGCGCAACGCGAAATAGACGGTCTTGCCGTCGGCCGAAATATCGACCTCCTCGCCCCCGCCGAACGGCTTGGACGGCGTGTCGCCGACCAGCGTGCCGGTCACCGGCACGCCGGCGCCGGTCACCTGGCCATTGGCAATCGGGAAGGAGAAAATGCGGCTGCGGACGCCCGGTTCGGCCCAGGTATCCCAATGGCGGATGAAGAGCTGGTCATATTCGCGGGTCGAGCCGCCCTGGTCGACCTTCTTGACGTTTTCGCAGGCGAAATCGGCGCATTTGAGGTCGCGATCGGCCCAGACGATCAGCCGGCTGCCGTCATTGCTGACCTTGAAGCCGGAGACATCGCCCTTGAGGTTCGACAGCTGTGCCGGCTGGCCGCCGACCGCCATGCGGAACAGCTGGTCCTGCCCGCTTACGGGAGCGAGGTACCAGATGGCGCCGTCGGTCCCGAACACCGCGTCGTGCGCGCCGGTGGTCACCCCGGCGAGCGGTTGCGGCGCGGCGCCCTTGGCCTTCAAATCGAGGATGTGGACGATATTATTGCGCTTGTTGGCGGCCAGGTCGGTCGTCGATAGCGTGAAAACCGCATAACGGCCGTCGGGCGAGACGCTCGGAGCGCCGAGGCGGCGCATCGACTGCATGTCGGTCGCGGTCATCGGCCGGGCGGCGGCGGGCGTGGCGGAAAGGGCGGCGGCCGCGACGCTGGCGGCAAGGGCGATGCGCTTGATCATGGCGCGCACGCGTAACGGGGAGTGCTTAGTGATTCAATAAGCTAGGGTTTGGTTCCCCACCCTTGTCGAACCGGCGGGCGCGCTAGTCGAAACTAGACCGGCCGCCCGGTAATCCGGTGGATCTCGCGTTTCACATGTTCGTCGACGATCGCCGGCAGATGCTCGTCGAGCCATTGCTTCAGGATCGGCCGCAGCATTTCGCGGATCATTTCCTCGAGCGGATTATATTGCGGCGGCGGCGGCGCGGTGGCGGCGACGCTGGCCAGCGCTTCGAGCCGCTGGCGGCTTTCGTCGGCAGCATCGGATTCCAACAACGGCGGGCCGAGGTCGACCGGTGGCGGGGCTTCCATGCTTTCGTCGAGTTCGAGGACGTCCTCGCTCGGCTCCTCGACATCCGACGCGCTCACCGCGCGAATTTCCTTCTCTTCCGCGATCACGCGTTTGATCGAGGCGAGGATATCTTCCATCGAGGGCTCACGAGCAGCGGCCATGGCGCCCCTATTACTTATTGGGAAGCGGGAGTCACGCCCTGAGGCTGTTCCTGCGGGGTGACCGTGCTCGTCGCGACTGGGTTATGGCGCGGGTCATTCGACCAGTCGTTCCAGTCGCCGGCGACCCGGCGATAGTTGCCGAGGGGGTCGTATAGCGGTCCGCCGTCGAGCCCGAGATCGTCCGCTTCGGCCTGGCCCATGGCGTTGAGCAATTGGAATCCGGCGACATAGGCGTCGCGGCGCGCGGTCACGAGCAGCACCTGCGAATTGAGCAATTCCTGCTCGGCGTCGAGCACATCGAGGATCGTGCGGGTACCGACGCTATTTTCGGCGCGAACGCCCTCCAGCGCCAGTTCGTTGGCCTTGACCGCCACTTCGTTGGACTGGATCCCGTCCAGCGCCGACTTGTATTGGGCAAAGGCCGATCGGGTCTGGGCGACGACCGATCGTTCGGACGCGATCCGCGCCTCCAGTGCCTGGCCTTCCAGCGCCTGCGACTGGCGGATGCGGGCGCCCGGCAGGCCGCCCTGGTAGAACGGAATGCGGCCCTGGACGCCAACGCTGGTCGCCGTCCCCGAACGGTCGATGCCGCCGGTGTTGCCGCTGGTCGTGCTGGCATAATCGAACGAGCCGATCGCCGAGACCGTCGGCAGGCGCGTGCCGCGCACCGCATTCACGTCATGGCCCGCTGCCTCGGCCTGTTTGGACGCGGCAATCAGGTCGGGATTGTTGGCCAGCGCAATTCGAACCGCCTCGTCCGGAGTCGCCGGGAAGGGCGGCAACGGCGGCGGCGGCTGCAGCTGGGCCGGGTTCTTGCCGATCACCCGGCGATAATTCTCCTCGGCGGTAACCTGGGCGCCCTGGGCCGCGAGCAGGCGCGAGCGCGCCAGCGACAGCCGCGCTTCGGACTGGGCGACATCGGTGCGGGTGACATCGCCGATCTCGAACCGGTCCTTGGTGGCTTGCAGGTTCGTTTCGAGTACCTTGACATTGTTGCCATTGAGCTCGCTCGTCGCCCGGGCGCGGATCACGTCCATGTAGGCCGACACCGCCTCGGTGAAGACATCGCCTTCGACCGCGCGGAGGTTGGCCCGGCCTGCCTCGACCCGGCTTTTTGCCGCCTCGATACCGTTTCTGACGGTTCCACCCTGGAACAGGGGCATGTTCACATCGATGCCACCGACTACGAACGGGCCCTTGCTGAGGCCGGTATCGAACCGTCCGCTGCGGCCCAGGTCGCGGGTTACGCCGATCGTGCCGGTCACGGTCGGGCGGCCGCCGGAGCGGGCGATTGCCACGCCGGCGTCGGTCGCCTTGAGCGACTCTCTCTGACCGGTCAGCGTCGGATTGGCCTGGTAGGTCGACACCAGCGCCTCGCGCAGCGTGTCGGCCGAGGCCGTACTCGCCGCCAGGGCAGCAACCAGCGAAGCAATTAGGAAATGACGGGTCACTGGGCTTGCTCTCCGTGGAGTCAGAAGGTGAAGGCCGGTGGCCGCTCGAAACCGGGAAGCTTGTCGACTTCCGCGTCGGCAATAGTGCGCAGGCCGAGCACGCCGCCCGAAGCCAGGCCGATCACCAGCCGCGACACACCGCGCTCGATGATCGCACCGGCCAGCCGTCCGCCATCATTCAGCTGCTTCGCAAGCGCGGCGGGCAATAACTCGACCGCGCCGTCCAACAGGATGATGTCATAGGGGGCGCCCTTGGCGTGACCCGGGGCCAGCTCGCCGGAAATAGTCTCGATGCCGGCCTCGGTGGCCGCATCGGCCAGCTGCTTGTCGGATTCGAGCGCAACCACATTCAGTCCGATCGAAAGCAGCAGTGCGGCGGAATAGCCGGTGCCCGATCCAATGATCAGCGCCTTCTCGCCTGCCCTTGGCGCCAGCTCGGAGAGCAGCTTGCCCAGCGCTGCCGGCGGCATCATCGCCCGGCCCGGCGCAATCTTCAGCGGACGATCGAAATAGGCCAGCGCCCGCGCCGCTTCCGGCACGTAGCGCTCGCGCTCGACCGAGGCCATCGCCGCCACGACGGCGCGGTCGGTTACGCCTTCGGGGCGGAGCTGACTGTCGACCATTGCCCGACGGGCCAGGCTGAAATCCTGCATGGAATCCTCGTTCGTCACGAACTGTCATATGCCACTAATACAGTGGCGCTTCAAGGGCTCCATATCTTGTGAAGGCGCGCACGCCAAGCAACAGGGCTACCGTTTGTCGAAAGGTTATTGGTTTCGGTCGGTTGACAAGCGGCGGGGCCAACCGCCAAAGGCCTGACCCGCGAGGCCCGATGGCGGAGTGGTTACGCAGAGGACTGCAAATCCTTGCACGCCGGTTCGATTCCGGCTCGGGCCTCCACGCACATTTTGGGGCTTAAGTCTCTGGTTTTATTCGATAAAATATGGCGCAGTTCCGCGGGAATTGCAAATCAAATCCGTCCGCGGAGACGCGGGCTGCGGCTCCTGAATCGGTCAATTTAACCCCTTAGTCTCTGGAGCCCAATTCCGGTGCACGGTTTCGTGCTCGGCCGACCGCGTCGCCGGCGCGCTGCTAAATTATGCGTTCGAGACGATTGAACTCAGGTTGCCGGACGGTTTCCCGCGCCAATGCTTGCTGGCTGCTCCACAAATCGACTTCTCGGTGGACGGCAGCCGTCCAGCGGACGCGATGCTCGATATAACCGTGATAGCCGGCGAGAGAGTCGCCCATCTGTCTCACCGCTCCCAGTGTCGATCGGCTTCGTTCGGCCTCCGGCAGCGCCAAGATCTCGAATGCCGTCACCGATTCAGCGCAGCATTCGATGCGCGCCTCCATCTCGGCGAGAAAATCGAGAATGCTAGGATCGGCGGACAATATCTCCTCACTACTAGCGGCGATCGCCTCGGCCATGAAAATGAACTGGCCGCTGAATGTCCAAAATGCGTGCCAGACGAGCCGGCCGGGCCGTAGTTGTTGCTTCCACGGCGAGTAGGCCAGCGATCCTAATCGAGCGACGATCCCACCGCGCTCCCGATTGTAGAGCGCCTGATGCAGCGCCTCATGCGCTAGCAGTGAGGCAAGCCGATAGCGGCTCGAAATTGGCCAGGGCGCGGCTACCAAGATCGTGTACGGACACTGCGGAGAAGACGCAGTCAAATATTCGCCAGCGTGCGCGCTCTGTCCGACGCGTATTGCCCGGATGGCACTGCACCGCTTTCCGTCAACGTTGCGGATCATCAGCGGGAACCGGGCCGCGCACCATCGGTAACAATCGAGCATCTGCGTTTCGACGGCCGCCTGATTCTCGGCCGATATGTCGGTAGCTTCAAGCGCCTTGAGACCTTCGCCGAGTTCGAATTTTACGAAAGGAGGGCCATCCCTATCCAGCTCGCACTCATAACCGAGCGCGCTCTCTAACGCGTCCCAGGTCAGCCGGAATGCCGGTCGGAACTGTATCATGACCGCGGTAGCAAGCCGCAACAATCCTCGACTTGAATTTCCTCGGAAAACACGTCCTCATCGCGGGCCACGTCGGGATGGGCGTGCGATGCGGGTTTCACTTGCTCGAGGTCTAGTGGGTCGGCGCTGTCGTCGAACCAGATTCGACCACCCTTGGCGCAAAGATCAATATGGATGTCGCAGGCGTAACCGGCCGCGTCGTTGGTCTGGTTGTGCTGACCAAAGCCGAGATGGATGCCCGGCACGCGCTCATTAAGATGGGAATTCTCCGAAACCGCTGTTCGTACAGCCTTGTTCGTGCCGAAACCGAGCTCTCCGACGCGGCGCGCGTTGTCGCGCTTGAGGCAATCGTCGAGGAACGAGCTCATACCGGCGTTTTCGCATGAGAAAGATTGAAGTCGTCCGTCTCGGATCTGGACCGTGACCGGACATTCTCGAAGGCGCACATCTCCATCATAGCGAGTGTTCACATTAAGTGCGAAGTCCGCGACCAGCGTGCCTGAGATCTCATCCGGGAAGGTCGCAACCTCGCCAGCAGGAATGATCACGAATTGTCGTGGCTGCGCGAAGCCACGATTGCTCACGTAATGGAATTTTTGGTTTTTTAGCGAGACCCTTAAGTCTGTGCCCGCATCGGTGCGGATCTGGAGTCGACTTGACGTCCGCAGCCTCGCAAGTAGCGTCGCATTCAGGGCGGACAGTTCCTCAGGACTGAGCGCAAGCCCAGTGGCGAACAGATCGGAGCCGGCATTGATCGCGCGGATCACGCGATAGCTGTCCGCAGCGAAACTCGCAAAGTGAGCGCGTATGTCGCCGTGATGGGACATCGTGTCGCGCTCGAATGTGAGCAGAATCACCTTGCCTCGTCTATCCGGAATGAGTGGCGCCGCCGCGGCGAGCCGCGCACGAAAGCCGGAATCTCGAAGCGGTCGCAGCGGTACGAAAGTCACGGGGAGATGGCGCTGCTCGCACGCTAGGCCGACCCAAGCCGCCGGACCGCGGGAGTCCGGGGAATACGCGATCACGATACTGTCGTCGACTTGGACGTCAGCATAATCACTCAAGAGCCGATCTATTCCGAGCCAGACCTCCTCCTTTGGAAACTGGGCGGCCTCAACTTCCTTAGCGGAGCTGTCGAGCGCCTGAGCCAGGACCGACGCCATCGTCTATTTCCCTCGCGCCTTGCCGGCGACGGGCTCGACTTGCAATGGCAGGCTGGCCGCCGATGTTCGGTAGGCGACGAACCAAGCCATTTCTCCGGGATTGAGCTTGAACTCGACTTCCGCCGGATTCCAGTCCTGCGTGATCCGTTTCTCACTGTCCTCGAGTTCGCGGACTAGATCCTTGAGGCGCGAGAATGTGGATATACCCAGCTCGCGGAGCGCAAGCTTGTTGCTTTCGTCAGCCACTGCGCTGTCTCCTTAATTGACGCCGCTACTTCTTCATCATGGAGAGGGCGTTCGCGATCACGTCAACGCCTATGCTTGCTGCGGCCGTCTTGTAGGCCACGTACCAGGCCATCTCGCCAGGATTGAGCTTGAACTCGATCTCGGCCGAGCCGAGATCGGCGCCTACCCTTTTCTCATTGTCCTCGAGTTCCCGGACGAGCTCCTTCAGCCGCACGAAGCTGGAAACGTTAAGGGCTCTGCGGGCGCTGAGCGTTTCACTGTCGCTCATCATAATATCTCCTACTGAGTCGGGAGACCCTATGGACCGCAGAAATCACCAGACAATCACCGGCGCAACACCGGGGCATCAATCGTCTCGGTCTCACCGAAATTTACTGTTGCCGAGCGTTGCCTCGAGCGATGCCGGCGCCCTCAACGCGCTCTGGCAAGACTGTGCCGATGCTGTCTCCAGGTCGCTCTCGCAGTTGATCAGAAATGCCGCTGAAGGATTTTCCCGAATCTTTCTGTAAAGGTCCGTCGTCTCAGCCATCGGCTCGACGTTGAGCTCCCGCGCGAGGATCGCCTGACAATGCTCGAATTGCCTGAGGGCGAGAGCCCGGTTTCCAGACCTTGTCCGAGCCACCATCAATAACCGGTGCGCGTCCTCGCGCAGTGGTTCGGCATGGCAAAGCCGTTGCGCGACCCGCGCCGCTGCCGTCCAGTCGCCGGCACTGGAATGACTCATCGCGAGCGTGAACAAACCGTCGAGGAACAGGGTCCTCAGGCGCTCGCGCTCAATCAGCGTCCAGGGCACGTCGATGCTTATTGCGAAATCGCCCGCGTAAGAGTCGAGCACGCGTTTGAGCCAGAGTCTTTTTTGCGGATCGATCAGGCCCGCCTGCCCAGCGTCCAAGGATTGCATTCGGCGGTCGAAAGCGATGACGTCGATCCACACGTTGGACGAAGGGCGCAGGCCAATTCGATC
>NZ_JAHFPY010000112.1 GCF_023266535.1 Sphingomonas sp.
CGTGCAGGTGTCGCCTAGGATCATCACCGTGGCGTGCTTCTTGGTCCAGCATTCGCCGATGTTCGGGCAGGCCGCTTCCTCGCACACGGTGGCGAGATTCAAGGAGCGCATCAGCCGGCGCGTCTCATGATAGCCCTCGCTGACCGGCGCCTTGACGCGGATCCAGTCGGGCTTGCGCTGCTTGGGCGCCTGGGGGGGAACAGGAAGCGGTGCGTTCATGCCGGGGCAGATAGCGATTTGGGTCCCGACTTGCCACCCCTCGCCCGCCCGACTAACCGGCTGGCCAGTGTGGTAGGAGTGTCGAATGAAGGGCTTTGGCAATCTGCTTGAGGGCTATCGCCGGTTCCGGGCCAATAAATTCGTCACCGAGAAGGGCCGCTGGCAGGATCTCGCCGAGGGACAGTCGCCCCGAGCTGTCGTGATCGCCTGCAGCGATAGTCGGGCCGATCCGGCGACCATCTTCGACAGCAATCCCGGAGAGATTTTCGTCGTTCGCAACGTCGCCAACCTGGTGCCGCCGTTCGAGACCGGCGGCGGCCGTCACGGCGTTTCGGCAGCGCTGGAGTTCGCCGTCACCCAGCTGGAAGTTCCGGAAATCGTCGTCATGGGCCATGAGCGCTGCGGCGGGATCAGCGCGGCGCTGACCGGCAAGTTCAAGGGCGCGGCAGCCGGCGAAGGCGGATTCGTGTCCGCCTGGATGAATCAGGTCGATGGAGCAGCCGAGCAAATCGCCCGCGACCATGGCACCGACGAGGAAGCGCACCGGATGCTGGAGGAAGTCGCGATTCGCCAGAGCCTGGCCAACCTTCGCACCTTCCCGTTCGTCGCGGCGCGCGAAAAAAATGGCACCTTGAAGCTACTCGGGTGCCATTTTTCCATTCGCGATGGCGAATTGTGGCTGCTCGACGAAGCGGACGATAGTTTCCGTCCTGTCTAAGCAGACGGCGCTAAGCGATTAACACCTAACGTTATAATCGTAGATCGGGTTGCCGTACTGATCGACGTAATAGCAATAGCCGCGCGTATCGCGATAATATTGGCGGCCCTTGATCACCGCGCCGGCGACTCCGCCCAGCACCGCTCCGACCAGGGCGCCGGTCACGGGGTTGACGCCCGGAAGGATCGCACCGGCCACTGCGCCGCCGACCGCGCCGATCCCGGCGCCCGTGGCGATACGCCGGCCCTGCGAATCATATTGGTAGCCGTCATTGTAGCCATAGGGGCCGGTCGCGCAGGCCGAGACCGCGAGACTGCTTGCTATTGTCGACGCTAAAACTAGACGTTTCATGACCTACATCCTCCTGAAACTCTTTTCGCCCTTCACGGGTATAAAAGCGTCCAGGCGCCGATTTCGTTCCGACCCCGTTGCGGTATGAACGGCAGACAAACAGAACGAAGAAGCGATGCCCGACCGAAACGATTACACCGAATCCGAGCTGAACATTGCCTTGCTGATCGATGCCGACAATGCGTCGCCCGAGCATCTCGACGAAGTGCTGCTGGTGCTGGGCGAGCTCGGGACGATCAATATCCGCCGTGCCTACGGCAATTGGGCCAAAACGTCCTTAAAGGGCTGGGGCGCGCTGACCGGCCTCCATTCAATCGTGCCGATGCAGCAGTTCGACGTGGTCAAGGGCAAGAGCTCGACCGACATGCGGATGACCATCGACGCGATGGACCTGCTTTACCGCGGCCATGTCGACGGGTTCGGCATCATGTCGTCGGATTCGGACTTCCTGCCGCTCGCCCAGCGCATCCGCGAGGACGGACTGCCGGTCTATGGCTTCGGCACGGCTAAGACGCCGATGAGCTTCCAGCAGGCCTGCACCCGCTTCTTCGACGTATCAGCGCTGGCCGCGGCGCAGGCCGAAGCACTCGACCAGCCGATCGCCGGCGAAGGCCAGCGGCCGGTCGATACCGACCTGCTGCAGGTGCTCGGCAATGCCTTCAAAGCCTCGAAGCGCGACGAGGAAGGCTATGCCTCGCTGTCGGAGATGGGCCAGCGGGCCAAAGCAGTGTCCAGCTTCGCGGTGCGCAATTACGGGTACAACCGCCTGTCCGACCTGATCAAGGCCTTGCCCAACTTCGGCACCAAGCTGACCGACGACGGGCGGATGATGGTCAAGCGGCTGCGCTAGCCATGGTGGCAACAGCGCCACAGGTTTCACTTTTTTGAAAACGCCGGAACCTTCTGCGAATTGCCTTGGTTAACAGCGGCAAGCTCGACGCTGACGAACCATGCCCGCCACGCAAACCGCCCAAGACTTCCTCGACCAG
Source organism: Sphingomonas sp. (assembly GCF_023266535.1). GTDB lineage: Bacteria > Pseudomonadota > Alphaproteobacteria > Sphingomonadales > Sphingomonadaceae > Sphingomicrobium. Next base: position 2,278 of record NZ_JAHFPY010000112.1, read on the forward strand.
GCGCTCGACGCGCTCAGGGCCGGAAACGAATGCTTCCGGCCGGTGCTCGATGCCATCCCTGCGCCGGTCTACCTGACCGATGCCGACGGCATGGTGACCTATTGGAACCAGGCCTGCGTCGACTTTGCCGGCCGCGAGCCCGAACTGGGCAAGGACCGCTGGTGCGTCACCTGGCAAATCCAATCGATGAGCGACGAGCCGGTCCCGCATGACCGTTGCCCGATGGCTGTGGCGATCAAGGAGCGGCGCGAGGTTCGCGACGAAGTGGCGATCGCCATGCGCCCCGACGGCACGCGGCGGGCATTCACTCCCTACCCCACGCCGTTGTTCGACGACCAAGGCGAGCTGACCTGCGCGGTCAATCTGCTGGTCGATGTGACCGAAGAGCAAGCCGTGGCGCTGTCAGTCCAGGCAAAACGCTGCCAGCGCCTCGCCGCGGCGATCAGCGACCGCCAGACCAGTGATATGCTGAACGGCATGGCCAAGGGCTATGAGGCCAATGCCGCCGCGCTGCGGCAGGCTTGATTTCGCTTTCACAACCCCGCAGCAACGGCAGGTCAGTTTCAGAGCGGGAGCCGTTGGATGGGTGAGAGCCGTTTTGGACCGCAGGCGCTGAGCCTGCTTCGAATTGTCGCCGCGCTGCTGTTCCTGCAGCATGGCACGGGCAAGCTATTTGGCTTTCCGCCCCTCGGCATGAACCCTCCCGTGCTGTCGCTCTATTGGGTCGCAGGCGTGATCGAGATCCTGGGCAGCCTGCTCCTGATCTTTGGGCTGGCGAGCCGGCCGGTCGCCTTGCTCCTCTCGGGGGAAATGGCGGTCGCTTATTGGATGGTGCACGCCCCGCAATCGACCTTCCCGCTGATCAACAAGGGCGAGGGAGCGATCCTGTTTTGCTTCATTTTCCTGCTGATCGCGGCGGCCGGGCCAGGGCCGTGGAGCCTCGATGCCTCGCGCAGGAAAAGCGTGGTGCAGACCGAGGATTCGACCGGCGAACCGCTGCCGGAAGGATGATCAGAGGATTTCCAGCTCGAAGCTGACCTCGTCGCCGGCGGCGATCCCGGCGCGGCAGCGCACTTCCTTCTTCACCGGCAGGATGTAGCCGCCCGACTTCTGCGGGAACACCGAGGTCCGCCAGCAAACGTCGCCAACGCGCGCCTCGACGCGGACCGAGCCGAACCCGCCGCGCCTGGCCAGGCTCTCGGCGCGGATTTCGCCGGCGAGATCTTCGGGCACGGTGAGGAAATGCCAGCTGGCACCCTCGCCGCTCCACAGCCAGAGGGGGCCGGTGACGGCGATCATGGATAGGCTGCTTGCCGGTTCATCGCGCTATGCATTAGCAAAGCAACATGTACGACGTCGCCATCGAACTGCCCGGGCGGCCGGGTTCACTCGCGCGCTTCGGTGAGGCGCTTGGCGCGGCCGGCGTCAGCCTGGAAGGCGGCGGCGTCTTTACCGTCGGTGGTGTCGGCTACGCCCATTTTTTGGTCGAGGACGGAGAGACGGCGCGCGCCGCACTTGAGAAGGCCGGGCTTGGCACAGCCACTTTTCGCCCGGTGCTAATCCGCCGTTTGAAGCAGGGCGTGCCGGGCCAACTTCGCGCGATCGCCCGCGCCCTTGGCGACGCGGGGGTCAATATCGAGACCCAGTATAGCGATCACGCCAACCGGCTGATCCTGGTCGTCGACGACATGGACACCGCCGAGCGCGTGACAAGGGACTGGGGTACCTGAGCCAAAAGTATCACGGCCTCGTCATTGACCTGCAATGGCCAAAATCATCGCCTCCAGCCCCTGCACCACACGGGCCAGCCGATTGTAATCCAGCTTGTCCGGGCGATCCGCGCCCTGGTGATAGTGCGGATAACGGAACGGCGCCGTGTCCGTGACCATGAAGGCCGGAATGCCCTTCTGCGAAAAAGACCAATGGTCAGACCAGTCGATGCCCTGAATGAACGACGGCGCCGT
>NZ_JAHFPY010000113.1:0-1945 GCF_023266535.1 Sphingomonas sp.
TCGAAACCGTGCTGGCCGCGCGCTTCTCCGCGGTGCCGGCGCCCGCTGCCCCCCCCCACGCGAAAGTCATCCAGCGCACGCGCGGCCCGAACAAACCCAAGGCCGCGCCGACCGCTACGGCTCCCAGCCAGGCCAGCGAGCGCTTCACTGTCCCGACGCCAGCGCCGACGCTCAACGGCCATGTCGGCAAAAGCAAGATCCCGCCGTCGCCTGGCGCGCCCGAGGGCGACGATGCCGACGAAGAGATTCTCGGCGGCGATGTTGCCGAGTTCACGCCGAACATGCAGGAACGCTGCCAGGCCGTGGCCAAGCTGCTGCTCAACGGACCGCGCCGCGTCGGCGAGCTTCGCGACGAGCTGGGCATCGCTGAATCGACGATGTTCAAGATCCTCAACTGCCGCTGGTTCGCGAAGCACGGTTACGGCGAATACCGCCTCACCGCCGAGGGGCGAACGGCAGTCACCGGAAAGCAGGCGATCCCATGATCGAGCCAATGACCCGCAAGGACCGCGTTCGCGAGCGCATGGCGAAAAACCTGGCCAGGTTCTGTGCATGGTCGCACAAGCTCCGCGCTGATCCGACCAACGCGTTCGCGAGTCGCCGCGCGATCCTGGCCGCCGAGCAAATCGCCGAGGACCTCGCCAGGCTGGAAGAGATCAAGGAAACCGAGGCAACGCTGGCTGTCTTGCGGGGTGGATTGTGAGCGCGCCGGCCAAGCCATTGCTGCCATGGCAGGACAGCAAGCCCTGGAAGTGCATGCGTTGCCCATGGCAAGGCGGCGTCAACGAAGTGCTGCAGCGCGTGCTGCGGAATCGAGCGCACCGGTTTTGTCCGCGATGCTTTCATCCGTGCCGACCGAGCTGGAGGGGCTGACCAATGGCGAAAGGATTCTGCCTGGACTGTGGCGCGAAGATCAGCCGGCTCTGGAAGCGCTGCGAGCCGTGCCGGGCCGACTTCGATGGCTTTAGCGAGCCGACCGAGGAGCAACTCCAGGAGACGATCGCTCAGCAGCTGGAAAACTTGCCGCCCTGGTGGCCAGCTGGCGACGCGATCGACGCCGACGAAGAGGACGCAGCATGAACGCGATCCATTACCACACTCATCATCACGGCGACGCCGCATGTGCGGCCAAGCTCGATGAGATTCTGACCCTCGTCAAGGGCCTATCGGCCCAAGGAGTTTTGCTCATGGCCACATTGCAACAGATTTTGACGGAAGTGCAGGCGGAGACGACTGCCGTCGATGGCCTGATCAAGTTGCTGGACGGCGTCAAGGCCCAGCTCTCCGCGGCGCTGGCCGCGGGCCCGCTCGATCAGGCGACCGTCGATCAGATTTTCGCGGCAGTGACCGCGGAGAAGCAGAAGGTGGTTGACGCCCTGGCGGCGAACGTTGCGCCGCCTGCGGCCTAGGGACTGTCCAGCCGGAGCGGTCGGGCCGCCGGTCCTGGGCGTGAGCAAATACGCATCGTTCCGGGGCCGGTTTTTCTTCAAGGAGGAGGTCGCATGGAAGTGATCGAATTGGCATTGTGGTGCGCGCTCCTGGGTGTTCTGGGAGCGCTGATCAGGGCAGTGGTTTGCAGGGGTCCGCCACGAATAACTGTCATGGCGCGGGGATAGCTCAAATGGCAGAGCGGCCTGGGAGTACCGAGCAACTCAGGCAGTGCAGGTTCAAGCCCTGCTCCCCGCAGTTTCGCAACAACGACACCAGGGAGATTCACATGACGACAGCAGCAACGAAACCAGCAGCCAATATGCCGACGCAGATTCCGCTCAAGCTCAACAACACCAACGTGGCGGAGTTTCTTTTCAGCGATGCGATCAAGCGGCAGATCGCGCTCGCGTTGCCGCAACACCTGAAGCCCGAGCGCATGATCCGCATGGCGCTCACGACCGTGAGGCGCACGCCCAAGCTGCTGGAATGCGACCCGATGACCCTCGTCGCGTGC
>NZ_JAHFPY010000113.1:2045-4168 GCF_023266535.1 Sphingomonas sp.
GCAGATCGCGCTCGCGTTGCCGCAACACCTGAAGCCCGAGCGCATGATCCGCATGGCGCTCACGACCGTGAGGCGCACGCCCAAGCTGCTGGAATGCGACCCGATGACCCTCGTCGCGTGCATCGTCCAGGCCAGCGAGCTGGGACTCGAGCTGAGCGGTCCCCTCGGCCAGGCCTACATGATCCCGCGCAAGAACAAGGGACGCATGGAGGCCAGTTTCCAGATCGGCTATCGCGGCTATCTGAAGCTCGCCTACAACACCGGCCTGGTCGCCTTCTTCAACTCCCGCGCCGTTCGTGTGGGCGACTTCTTCCAGTACGAGCTGGGCACGGAGCAATTCGTCAAGCACCGCGCCGAGGCATCGCGCGGCGCGAAGATCACGCACTTCTACGGCGTCCTTCGCCAAAAGGACGGCGCCGCCGATTGCGAAATCTGGACGCTCGCCGACATGGAGGAGCATCGCGACCGCTACCGGTCGGACAAGTTCCTCAAGGAAAAAGACAAGAGTTACCGCGGTCCCTGGGATGACGAATTCGAGGCCATGGGCTGCAAGACGATGATCCGCGAATTGAGCAAACGCGCGCCGCTGTCTGCCGAGTTGATGAGCATCGCCGCCGTGGATGAATACACCGAACGCGGCTTTGCCACGCTGGCCACGGCTGGCGACTTCGCGCCGGTTATTGGTGGCGAGGCGCCGCCGGCGATCGGACTGAGCGCCCAGCCAGAGACGCTGGACTCGATTGACGCCGAGATGAAGCGCGTGGCCCTCCACGGCAAGGCCGCGGAGGAGTTCATGGGAAGCTTCATTGGCCCTGGCGGAGAACTGACCGAGGACGGGGCCCAGGAGGCGCTGAAGGAACTGGCGAGCATGCAGGACGCCGGCGAGTGAAATCACAACCCTAGGCATTCCGTCGCTCAGAAAAGGGGGCGGATAAGCTGCAACGGCGAATCGGGCTACCAAGTAAACCGATAGACCGTTGCAGCCGAAGCCACAATGCCGCCAATCCGCTTGGCTCCGGATTGGTGCGGCCCGTTAGCGGGCGATGCGCGTCCTACCATCCGCCGCATTGCTTGGGCGTTTCCCGATCGTTCCGGGAGCGGGCCAATCACGACACGAGGCTTGGTAAATTTGGATCCTGGTGGTTGACATGGAAGCGACTTCGCAGCAAGCGACCGATCACGGCCGCTGGGACGCCGTTCGCACCTGGACTGAACTGAGAGGAGAATCAAAGCTCGCCTGGCAATACCTCTGGGGGATCGCCAACTGGCGGCCCAGGACGATCCAGGTCAACCCTTTGGCCGTCGCCCTCGACCAAGGGTCGAATGACCGCAGGACCGGAGCCAGGCTCCTCAAGCGGCTGGCCGAGCGCGGTCTTATCCAGCTGGTCCAAAGTTCGGAGGATCCGTGGACTGTTTATGTTGACGATCCGATCGAGGTGAAGCGAGCGCTGCTCCGGCGTATCGCCGCGGACCCGCAAGGAGAGCTGTTCGAAGAACGGGACGCTACCGATGCGCGCCAGGCCGAGCCGCCAGCTGCCGTCCCGATCCGCGAAGTCGTGCCACATCTGGCGCCAGATGTGGAAACGCCAATTCAATTCAAGGATGGAGGAGGGGCGCAAGTTGGAATTCAGAATTCAAATGCATTTGCGTTTCCACATCTGGCGCCAGATGTGGCACGAAAGAGCACGGTCAGGATTACCCAGCCAGAGGGAGCCGATCCTCCGGAGCCTTCGAGGATCGACCAGGCGATCGAAGATGCCAGGAGCAAGCTCCAGGAGCGTTGGCGGGTGCCTCTGGAGAAAAAGCAGGAGGACGCGGCCAGCATCGTGGCGAGGATCAAGCAGGTCATCGGCGAACCGATCAGCGATCGGTTTTGCCTCCGGGTGGCCGCGGAGGTGGTTTCTGGCTGCTACCCGTGGACGAAGCTGCATGGCGTCCTGGAGTCAACCAGGAAGTACAAGGCCGGCGGCGTCAACCGGTTGACCGGCAAAGGCATCGTGACTGGCGACGTGGCGAGTTATTTCGCCGGCGCCGCCAAGGCATCAATGCGCAGCGAGGGCATCGACCTGTCGCCCCCCCCCATGGCAGGTGCGAAGAGTGAACCGCCGTTTTGAGGTTAACAG
>NZ_JAHFPY010000061.1 GCF_023266535.1 Sphingomonas sp.
GCCGGCCTCATGGATCCGTTCCTCGACCTGCTCGAGCGATTGGGCGGTGCGGGCGGTCAAGATGACGTGCGCGCCGGCGGCAGCCAGCGCCTCGGCGGTGGCTGCGCCGATACCGCGGCTGGCCCCGGTGACAAGCGCAAGCTTGCCGTCAAACGGCTTGGACGATTCGGTCATGCCGCTCCCTTAGCGGCTTGCGACCAGACTTAAAGGCTTGAGCTTGCCGTCCTTGTCGCAGTCGGTGAGCGTGGTCGGATAATCGCCGGTGAAGCAGGCGTCGCAGCGCTGCGGCGCGGTGGCATCACGGTGGTCGCCGAGTGCGCGGTACAGACCGTCGATTGAAATGAAGGCGAGGCTGTCGGCGTTGATATAGCGCGCCATCTCGTCAACGTTCATCTGACTGGCCAGCAGCTTCGACCGTTCCGGCGTGTCGACGCCATAGAAGCAGCTGTACTTGGTCGGCGGCGAGGCGATGCGCATGTGCACCTCCCTTGCCCCGGCGTCACGCATCAGCTGGACGATCTTCACCGACGTGGTGCCGCGGACGATGCTGTCGTCGACCAGCACGACGCGCTTGCCCTCGATCAGCATTCGGTTCGCATTGTGCTTCAGCTTGACGCCCAGGTGGCGCACTTCCTGGCTCGGCTGGATGAAGGTCCGGCCGACATAGTGGGAGCGGATGATACCGAGCTCGAAAGGAATGCCCGATTCCTGGCTGAATCCGATCGCGGCCGGGACGCCCGAGTCCGGCACCGGGACGACTAGGTCGGCCTCGACCGGGGATTCGCGCGACAGCTCGGCGCCGATGTTCTTGCGGACCTCATAGACCGACGTGCCTTCGATGATGCTGTCGGGCCGCGAGAAATATACGTGTTCAAAGATGCATGGCCGGGCCCTGGCCGGCGCGAAGGGTCGGAAACTGCGCACGCCGGCCTCGTTGACGATGATCAGCTCGCCTGGCTCGACATCGCGGAGATAGCTGGCGCCGATCACGTCGAGTGCGACGGTTTCCGACGCGAAGATGGTCGCCTCGCCGAGCTTGCCCATCACCAGCGGCCGAATGCCGAGCGGATCGCGGCAGGCGACCAGGCCCTCGGGCGTCAGGCACAGCAGCGAATAGGCGCCTTCGACCTGGCTCAGCGCGTCGGTCAGCCGGTCGAGCGGAGTCGAATAGCTGGATGTGGCGACGAGGTGAATGATCACCTCGGTGTCGCTGGTCGACTGGAAGATCGAGCCGCGGCGGATCAGCGCCGCGCGCAAGGTCATGGCGTTGGAAAGGTTGCCGTTGTGGGCGACCGCGAAGCCGCCTTCGGCCAGGTCGGCGAACAAAGGCTGGACGTTCCTCAGCGCGGTCTCGCCGGTGGTCGAGTAGCGGACGTGACCGACGGCGACCTTGCCCGACAATTTGCGGATGATGTCGTCGCGGTCGAAGTTGCCGGCGACGTGGCCCATGGCGCGGTGGGCATGATAGTTGGTGCCGTCGAAGCTGACGATTCCGGCGGCTTCCTGCCCGCGGTGCTGCAGCGCGTGGAGGCCGAGCGCAACAAAGCTGGATGCGCCTTCCGCGCCCCAGATGCCGAAAATGCCGCATTCCTCGCGGAGCTTGTCGTCGTCGAACGGATTGGTGGTCAGCATTTTTTGCCCGAATCCCCGGTGTTTGGCGCCATATAGGGTAGGCCCACGCATTTGTCGCCTTTCACCTGTCGCAAAGCTGAAACATAGTGACCGAATGCGATCGATACCCTGCCTCGTGTTGCTGCTAGTCGCCTGTTCGCAACAGCCGGCCGAGCCGACCCTCACTGGCGGAACATTCGCGGGGGCCGGCCGCGACCGGCTGTGCATTGCCGGTGAGGCTGGAGCACCGCGCGCTGGCTTCATCGCCTACGGTGAGGGCGACGTGAATTGCTCGGCTGCAGGGAGGCTGCAACGATCAGGCCAGGGCTGGGTGCTGGTGCCCAAGGGCGAAGGCGATTGTCACATCCCGCTCGAGATCGCCGAAAACAGCGCCCGGATCGGCCAGCCACCCGCCGCCTGTTCCTATTATTGCGGGCCAGGCACGAAACTGGCCGGGAAAACGTTCAATCGCGCTGACGCGGCCACCAAGGCGGTCGATTTGGCGGGAGACTCGCTCTGTTAGGCGTCCGATTGATCACTTGACCTTTACGGAAACGTAAAGTAATCGGCGAACCATGCTCAAGCACAAGACGCATTATTCGATCGGCGAGCTGTGCGACGAATATGGAGTCACCGCCCGCGCCCTCCGCTTTTACGAGGACGAGGCGCTGATCGCCCCCGAGCGGCGCGGAACCCAGCGCCTCTACACCGACCGCGACCGCGCCCGCCTGGCCTGGATCCTTCGCGGCAAGCGGGTCGGCCTCAGCCTCGCTGACATCAAGGAATTGCTCGACCTCTACGACATTGGCGACGACCGCCGAACACAACGGCTCAAGACCATCGAGCGGTGCCAGGCGCGGGTCGACAGCCTCAAGCGTCAGCAGATCGATATCGATGTGACGATCAAGGAACTCGAGGGTTTCATCACGCTGGTGAAGACCCAGGACCCCGACAAATCCGCCCAGGAGATTTAGCCAAATGCCCGTCTATGCCGCCCCGGTTCGCGACACCAAATATGTGCTCGACCACATCGTCGAGATGCAGAACTATTCCAACCTGCCGGGTTTCGCCGACGCGACGCCCGACCTGGTCGAGGCGATTTTGAGCGAGGGCGCGCGCTTCTGCGAAGAGGTGCTGCAACCGCTCAACCGGGTCGGCGATGAAGTCGGCTGTAAGCGCAACGACGACGGGTCGGTAACTACGCCGCCCGGCTTCAAGGATGCATGGGACCAGTTTGTCGCCGGCGGCTGGACGACACTCCATGCGCCGCAACAATATGGCGGGCAAGGACTGCCATCGGTCGTGTCGACCGCAATCGTCGAATATCTCTGCTCATCCAACCATAGCTTCGAAATGTACAATGGCCTCACCCAGGGGGCGATGGCCTCGCTGCTGGTCAAGGGCTCCGAAGAACAGAAGGAAAAATATCTGCCGAACATGGTCGCCGGCCGCTGGACCGGGACGATGAACCTGACCGAGCCGCATTGCGGCACCGATCTCGGACTCTTGAAGACCAAGGCCGATCCCAACCCCGATGGCAGCTATTCGATCACCGGCACCAAAATCTTCATTTCCGCCGGCGAGCACGACCTCAGCGAAAACATCATCCACATGGTGTTGGCCAAGATCGCGGGGGCGCCCGACAACGTGAAAGGCATCTCGCTGTTCCTGGTGCCCAAATATCTGGTCAACGAAGACGGCTCTCTCGGCGAGCGCAACGGCGTCAGCTGTGGCTCGATCGAGCATAAAATGGGCATCAACGGCAATGCCACCTGCCTGCTCAACTATGACGGGGCCAAGGGCTGGCTGGTCGGCGAGGCCGAGAAGGGCCTGGCGGCGATGTTCATCATGATGAACGCGGCGCGACTGGGCGTCGGCCTGCAGGGCCTGGCCCAGGGCGAGGTCGCCTACCAGAATGCTGTCGCTTACGCGAAAGACCGCCGCCAGGGCCGGGCGCTGAAACCCGAAGATCGCGACGCGATTGCCAAGGCAGATACGCTATTCGTGCACCCCGACGTCCGCCGCATGCTGATGGAAGCCAGGGCGTTCAACGAGGCAGCCCGCGCACTGGTGTTGTGGGGAGCGCTGCAGGTCGACCTCAGCCGCAAGGCGCAGACCGAGGAAGAGCGGCTGGCGGCGGATGACCTGATTTCGCTGTTGACCCCGGTGATCAAAGGCTATCTCACCGACCGCGGGTTCGAGGTGGCGGTCAACGCCCAGCAGGTCTTCGGCGGCCACGGCTACATCCGCGAATGGGGCATGGAACAGTTCGTTCGCGATGCCCGCATTGCCCAGATCTACGAAGGCACCAACGGCGTCCAGGCAATGGACCTCGTCGGCCGCAAGCTGGCGCTGAATGGCGGTCGCGCAACCCGGGCCTTCTTCGAGTTGGTCGGCCGCGACATTGCCGGGGCGAAGGCGGCGGGCGATCCGGCGGGCATTGCCGAGCCGCTCGAGAAGGCGCTGGGCCATCTCCAGGGCGCGACCATGTGGCTGGCGCAGAATGGCATGGCCGATCCCGATAACGCAGGGGCGGGCGCCTATGCCTATATGAACCTGATGGGCCTGGTGACGCTCGGCTGGATGTGGCTGAAAATGGCCGGCATCTCGGCCAGGCTGAAAGAAGATGGCAGCGAAGACCGGGCCTTCCACGAGGCCAAGATCGCCACCGCGCGCTTCTTCGCCGACCGCGAGCTGGTCGAGGCTGGCGGGCTGCGCCGCAAGGTCGAGGCCGGCGCCGACAGTTTGATGGCGTTGCCGGTCGAGGCGTTTTAGCGCTTACCGCCCTTTGCCATGTCGCGCTGCTGGTTGACGTACCAGGGTGTCAGCACCGCAGGAGACGACTTTTTGTCTTGCCTGGGGGCGAGCCGAGCGATGTCAAACTGATCGTTGAATTGTACGCCGAACTTGCCGGCCTGAGTCCAGCGGACCGTGCCGATGACGGGCCCAACGCCCACGATGTCGATGGTCAAATTGTCCCCAGGGCTGACCTGCTGATCGCATTCGACCAACGCGCCCATGGCCGAGATATTGCGCAGGCGGATCTCGGTGGTCTCACCGTTGATGGCGGCGATGGCGCGGCGCATCAGCCGCTGCCTTGGCTCGCGGATGCACTGATATCCTTCTGCTTCAACGCGTGTGCTGTTCGCCATTTCACGCGCTTCTTCGGCGGGCATGGGCTTGCCAAAAATATAGCCCTGCACCTGGCTGACGCCGAGCTCGCGGATGAGGAACAGGTCGTCGTGAGTTTCGACGCCCTCGGCCGTCGTGTCCATGTCGAGGCTGTCTGCGAGGGTCACGATTGCGCGGATGATCGCGCCGTTGCGCTTGGTGGTCGAGGCGGCGCCGCGGACGAAGCTCTGGTCGATCTTGATCTTGTCGAACGGCGCCTTCTTCAAATAGCCGAGTGACGAATAGCCGGTGCCGAAATCGTCGAGCGCCAACCGAACGCCAAGCGACTTCAGCCGGGTGAAGGTGCCGTCGGTGGCATCGCTGTCGGCGAGGAAGACGCCTTCGGTAATCTCCAGCTCGAGCCGCGAAGGCTTGAAGTCGAATTCTGACAGGACTGCCGCGACGGTGTCGACAATATGGGGATCGTTGAACTGGATTGGCGAAAGATTGACCGCAATCCGAACCTGCTCCGGCCATTGTGCGGCTTCGGCAACGGCCGATCGGAGGACAAATTCACCGATCCTTCCGATCATTCCGCATTCTTCGGCGAGGCCGATGAACCTGTCTGGCGAGATTGCTCCGCGCTTCGGGTGGGTCCAGCGGACTAGTGCCTCGAAGCCGCTAATCTCCTCGCTCGCGGCGCGAACGATCGGCTGATAGGCAATGGTCATCTCCTGACGCTCAAGTGCCTGGCGCAGGTCATTTTCGAGCACCTGGCGGTCGGTCGCCTCGCTGTGCATAGCGGCTTCATAGAAGCAGTGCTTGCCACGGCCGGCCGCCTTGGCGGCGTAGAGAGCAAGGTCGGAGTTGCGCACCATCGAGTCCGCGCAAGCGCGGCCTGGATCGCCGATGGCGACGCCGACCGAAGCACCGATCGTGACGCGGTGTCCCTCGATGGAATAGGGCCGCGAGACCTGCTCAATCAGCGTCCGTGCCAGGCTTTCGAGCAAACCAGTCTCGACCGTTCCCGGCAGCACCGCCATGAACTCGTCACCACCAAGGCGTCCGACCTGACCATGGTCGCCCATCACTGATTTCAGGCGATCCGCGACTTGACGCAGTAGGGCGTCGCCGATCGGGTGACCGAGCGTGTCGTTGACGTTCTTGAACCGGTCGAGGTCGATCAGGAACAGTGAACAACCCTTTCGCCGGTTGGCAGCGTTGCGCAGCGCCTCGTCGAGCGTCTGGCGCATGAGCGCCCGGTTGGGGAGGCCGGTCAATGAATCGAAGCGAGCTAGGCGAGCGACTTCTTGTTCGGTCCGGCGCTGTTCGGTTAGGTCGGTGCCGATGCCGCGGAAGCCAAGGAAGCGGCCGCGGCTGTCGAACAGCGGATTGCCCGATAGCGACCAATGAATGTCCTCGTCGCTCGCGGCACGCACAACCACGTCGCTGAACGGGAAGCGGGCCGACAAGTGAAAGCCCAGGGTGCGCTCTTCGCGCAGGCTGTCGGGCGAGCCGACGTCGACCGACAGGAGGTCGGTAAATTGCCGGCCGAGCAGGTCTTCCGGATTGCACTTGAAATCTTCGGCGAGCTGCTGCGAGACATAGGACAGGGTCCCGAGATTGTTGGTTTCCCAAAACCAGCCGCGGCCGCTGTTTTCGAACTCCTCGACGAACTGCAGCGCCTTGCGCGCTTCGTAATCAAGCTGCTGGCGGTGGCTGGCTTCGGTAATCATGGTTCGAGCATTTGCCGTGCTGTAGGCGACAATCATCAGCGTCAGAGACCCAATCCAACCCGCTAAGGACGGCTCGACGCTGAACAGGCTGGCGCCGATCGTCCCGATCAGCCCACAAACGATCGCCAACGGCGGTGAAGCAATCGCGATCACTGCGGTGGTGGTAATCCCGGCGCCGATAAACAGGCTGAGGAGCAAGCCGTTGCTCATCTCGGGAAGCCAGCTGATGGCGTGACCTCCGAAAATCCAAAGGAAGGTGCTGATTCCGACCAATGCGCAAAGTCCCGCGGTTACCGCGCGTGGCCGGAGGTCAAAGCGGTCACGAAACTTCAGAAGAAGGAAGGAAAGGCCGTCGCATGCGAGCGCGCCAGCCAGGCAGCCTAAGGCAAACTTGGCGGCTGCCGTGTCGAGGCTGGCGCGGCAGATCCACAGGAAGGCGCTTAGGCAAAGGAAATGCGAGGCCCCCAGCAGTACGGGGACATGATGAAGTTGCGCGACGCGCTGTTCCGCCAGAATCTCGTCGTCCGCCGCTTCCGGGGACCAAAGATCGAACGTCAGGGCAATCCTGATCGAAGCCCTATCATGAATTGTTTCGCCGTCAGAAACGGCGAACCTTGCCCTTCGCATCCCCTGAGACACTCCTTCGAGCGTCCCCAGTTAACGGAAAAGGATTAACGTCCGGTCAAATAGAGGCGGTTTTGACGCGATTAACCCTGCTCCTCCGGCAGGAAATCCGCGACTGACAAATAGCGCTCGCCAGTGTCGTAATTGAACCCCAAAATCCGCGGATTATCGCCAAGTTCCGGCAGTTTCTGGGCAATGCCGGCAAGCGTTGCGCCGGATGAAATGCCGATCAGCATTCCTTCCTCGCGCGCCGCCCGGCGCGCCATTTCCTTGGCATCCTCCGGCGCAACCTTGATGATCCCGTCCAACAGGCCGGTGTTCATGATCGCCGGAATGAAGCCGGCGCCGATGCCCTGGATCGGGTGCGGGCCGGGTTCTCCGCCGGACAGGACCGGCGACAAGGTCGGTTCGACCGCGAAGACTTTCAGGGCGGGCCATTCCTTCTTGAGGATTTCGGCGCTGCCGGTGATGTGGCCACCGGTGCCGACCCCGGTGATGATTGCACTTGGCGGCGCATCGGCGAAATCGCGCAATATTTCCTGCGCAGTCGTGCGGCGATGCACCTCAAGGTTGGCGGGGTTCTCGAACTGTTGCGGCATCCAGGCGCCGTCGGTTGCGGCGACAATCTCCTCGGCCCTGGCAATCGATCCTTTCATGCCCTTTTCGCGCGGGGTCAGCTCGAACTCGGCGCCATAGGCGAGCATCAACCGCCGGCGCTCGACGCTCATGCTGTCGGGCATGACCAGGATCAGCCGATAGCCCTTGACCGCGGCGACCATGGCCAGGCCAATCCCGGTGTTGCCCGACGTTGGTTCGACGATCACGCCGCCGGGCTTGAGCTTGCCGCTGCGTTCCGCGTCCTCGACCATCGACAAAGCAATGCGGTCCTTGATCGATCCGCCCGGATTGGCCCGCTCCTGCTTGATCCACACCTCGGCGCTTGGTCCGAAAAGCCGGTTGATGCGCACATGCGGCGTATTGCCGATGGTTTCGAGGATGTTGGCGGCCTTCATCGGTCAATCTCCTTGTGCTGCAACAGGATCAGGCGCCGCCGGCGATAACGGAATCTTCGGGCGGCGGCTCGCCCAATGCACACGTACGGGCGCGGCGCAATTCAGGGAACAGCAATGCCCAGGTCAATGTCACGGCGATCGCGGCGATGCCACCCGCGACGGTGGCGGTGACCGGTCCCAAAAGGGCGGCGGTGAACCCGCTGCGCGTCTCGCCAAGCTCGTTGGAGGCCGAAATGGCGAGCGTCGAGGCCGCCGCGACACGGCCACGCATCTCGTCGGGAGTGTGCAGCTGGATCAGCGACTGGCGGATGTAAACCGAGAACATATCGGCCGCGCCGAGCAGGGCCAGCATCGCCAGCGACAGCAGATAGATGCGCGACATGCCGAACACGGCAGTTGCAGCGCCGAAGATGACCACCGCGGTCAGCATTTTCACGCCGACGTCGGTCTTGATCGGTCGGAACGAGAAGAAGATCGCGGTCAGCGTCGCGCCCGCGGCCGGGCCAGCCCGCAGTGGGCCAAGCCCGTCGGCACCGACGTGCAAAATGTCGCGAGCATAAAGGGGAAGCATCGCGGTCACGCCGCCGAGCAGGACCGCGAACAGGTCGAGCGTGATCGCGCCGAGCACCAGCCGATTGCGCCGGACGTAGACCAGCCCGTCGATCATCTGGCGGAACGGGCTGCCTGGCTTCAGTGCCGCGCGCGGGAGCGGCCGGATGGTGAACATGCAGGCCGCCGAAAAGGCGAACAGGACGCTGCTCAAGGCATAGGGGAGGTGTGGAATGACATCGTAAAGGATGCCGCCTAGCGCCGGTCCGACGATCGCGCCGGTCTGCCAGGCGGTCGAGCTCAGGGCGATGGCATTGGGCAAAATCTCGCGCGGCACCAAATTCGGCGCCATTGCGCCCAATGCAGGCCCGGCAAAGGCGCGGGCTACGCCAAGCAACGCCGCCACGCCGAACAGGATCGGCAGGCTGATGAAGCCGCCCCAGGTCGCCCACATCAGCACCAGCGCGCAGAACAGTTCGAGCAGGATCACTGCCCGGGCGACATGCCTTCGATCGAGCCGGTCGGCGGTCCAGCCGCTGATCGGCGTCAGGACGAAAAGCGGGACAAACTGGACCAGGCCGATGAGGCCCAGCTGGAATGCCGCTTGATGGATGTCCATCGTCCGGCGGGCGATGTCATAGACTTGCCAGCCGATGACGATGACCATCGCCATCTGGCCGATGGTGGTGGTCAGCCGCGCCAGCCAGAAGGAGCGGAAATCGCGGATCCGCAGCGGTTCGGGGAGCAGCGCCATCGCTATCGCGCCTAGCCGCGAAGGCCCCGCGCGACAAGCGGCACCAGGCGCTCGTCGAAACTCTTTGCCGGTTCGTCTCTTGTCGATGGACAGGCGGGCAACTACCCACCTCGACTGCCCCAAAGAGGAGAGAGGCATGCGTCCCATTTTGATCGCGTCGGCACTGGCGCTCGCGCTGGCGGCCAGCGGCTGCAAGGTTTCGACCGCCCCCGGCAACGACACGTCAGCGACGGCTGAGCAGGGTGACTGGCCGGGCTTCGTCAACAATTTCATCGAAGCGAGCTTCAAGGCCAGTCCGGGCTTCGCGGTCGGGCAGGGACGCCACGAATATGACGGCCAGGTCGCCGACCTGTCGGAAGCCGGCATCACCGCCGAAGTCGACCGGCTTAAGAAGACCATCGCCGACGCCCAGGGATTTACCGATGACAAGCTGACCCCCGAGCAGCGCTACCAGCGCGATTATCTGATCGCGGTCGCCAGGGGGCAGCTATTCTGGATCGACCCGACCGGCGCCGACCAGCTGCACCACAACCCCGCTTCCTATCTCGGCGCGTTCGACCCGTCGGTCTATGTCACGGTGCCCTATGCTCCCAAAGAGCAGCGGCTGAAGGCCTACATCAAGTTCCTGCAAACCATCCCGACCACCGCCGAGCGGATGCGCGCCAATATCAAGACGCCGATGGCGACCAGCTTCGTCGACTATGGCAAGTCGGCGTTCGGCGGCTTCGTCACTTACTATCCCGGCGACGGCATGGCGGCGTGGAAGGGCGTCGGCACGTCCGAGGACCAACAGGCGCTCAAGGTCGCGACCGACGAGGCCGTCGCCGCGATGAAGGAAACAGCCGCCTGGGTCGAAAGCCAGCGCGCCGCGTCCAAGCCCAACTTCGCGCTGGGCAAAGAGAAATTCCAGCGGATGCTGGCCGACACCGAGATGGTGACGACGCCGGTTGAAGAGCTGGAGCGGATCGGCCGCGCCGACCTAGCCGCCAACCAGAAGCTGCTGGGCGAGGCCTGCTCACGTTATGCGCCCGGCCAGACCATCGATGCCTGCATGCTCAAGATGACCGCCAACAAGCCGAAGGGTGGTGCGGTGGCAGGTGCGCGAGAGCAGCTCGCCGGCCTGAAGCAATTCATCCAGCAGCACGACATCGTCACCATCCCGGGACCGGAAGAAGCCAAGGTCGAGGAAGCGCCGCCATACAACCGGCAGAACTTCGCCTACATCAACATCCCCGGGCCGTATGAGAAAGGCCTTCCGTCGGTCTATTATATCGCGCCGCCGGACCCGAGCTGGCCCAAGGCCGAGCAGGACGCGTTTGTCCCCGGCCAGGCCGACCTGCTGTTCACGTCGGTCCACGAAGTGTGGCCGGGCCATTTCCTCAACTTCCTCCACGCCAACCGGTCCAAGGACATGTTTGGCCGGGTGTTCGTCGGTTACGCCTTCGCCGAGGGTTGGGCGCACTACAGTGAGGAAATGATGCGGGTGAAGGGCGTCGGCGGCGGGACCGACGAGACGCTCATCGGCCAGCTATCGAACGCCCTGCTGCGCGACTGCCGCTTCCTCTCGGCGATCGGCATGCATACCGGATCGATGACCCAGGCGCAGAGCTTCGAGCTGTTCCAGAAGCAATGTTACCAGGATGTCGGCAACGCCCGGCAGCAGGCGGCGCGCGGAACGTACGACCCCGCTTATCTCAACTACACGATGGGCAAGCTGATGATCCGCAAGCTGCGCGACGACTGGTCGGCCAGCAAGGGCGGGGAGAAGGCGTGGAAGGCGTTCCACGACCAGTTCCTGAGCTATGGTGGCCCGCCGATCCCGCTGGTCCGGCAGCAAATGATGGGCGGCAAGGCCGAGGCCGTGTTTTGACGCAAAGCGTCACCCCCGCGTAGGCGGGGGTCCCGCTGCCTTGAAGAAATAGCGGGACTCCCGCTTTCGCGGGAATGACGAAATTGATGACTTCACGTTCTCTCTTTGTTCCGGTAAGCTGCAGGCATGGCCAAGCTCAAAACCCGCTATATCTGCCAGGCGTGCGGCTCCGAACAGCATCGCTGGCAGGGGCAGTGCCCCGACTGCGCCGAGTGGAACAGCCTGGTGCAGGAGGCGAGCGGGCCGACGGTCTTTTCGGCCAAGCATGATCTGAGCAGCGGCGGCCGAGCGGTCGAGCTGGTCGGATTGAATGCGGTGGTTGCGCTGCCCGACCGGATGCGCACGGGAATCGAGGAGTTCGACCGGGCGATCGGCGGCGGGATCGTTTCGGGATCGGCGATGCTGCTCGGCGGCGACCCCGGCATCGGCAAGTCGACGCTGCTGCTGCAGGTCGCGGCCGAGCTGGCCAATGCCGGGCGTAAGGTCGTCTATGTCTCGGGCGAGGAGGCGGCCGACCAGGTCCGGCTGCGCGCGATCCGGTTGGGGCTGGGTGGGGCGCCGGTGCAACTGGCCGCGGCGACCTCGGTGCGCGACATTTTGACCACCGTCACGACCGGCGAGCCGCCGGCGTTGCTGGTGATCGACTCGATCCAGACGATGCACAGCGATTTGATCGAGGGTGCGCCGGGGACGGTCAGCCAGGTCCGCGCCTCGGCGCAGGAGCTGGTGCGCTTCGCCAAGCAATATGGCACGGCGGTGGTGCTGGTCGGCCATGTCACCAAGGACGGGACCATCGCCGGCCCGCGCGTGCTCGAACATATGGTCGATACCGTGCTCGGCTTCGAAGGCGAGCGCAGCCACCAATATCGCATCCTCCGCGCCGCCAAGAACCGTTTCGGCGGCACCGACGAGATCGGCGTGTTCGCGATGGAGGGCGGGGGCCTGAAGCAGGTGCCCAACCCATCGGCGCTGTTCCTGACCCAGCGCGGCGAGCCGGTCAGCGGGACCAGCGTCTTCCCGGCGCTGGAGGGAACGCGGCCGGTGCTGGTCGAGATCCAGGCGCTGACCGTGCGGCTGGCCAGCGGGGCGACGCCGCGACGGGCGGCGGTCGGCTGGGACAGCGGCCGATTGGCGATGATCCTGGCGGTGCTGGAAGCGCGCTGCGGGATCAGCTTCGCGACGACCGAAGTCTATCTGAACATCGCCGGTGGTTATCGGCTGAGCGATCCGGCGGCGGACCTGGCGGTGGCAGCCGCGCTGGTCTCGGCAATGAGCGAGCGGCCGGTACCGCAGGAGGCGGTGGTAATGGGTGAGATTGCCCTGTCCGGCGAGGTACGGCCGGTGGCGCACGCCGGACTACGTCTCAAGGAATCGGCCAAGCTCGGCTTCGATCGGGGATGGGCGCCGAAAGGGACGGAAGGTCCGGGCGGGATCGCGCTGACCCGCTTCGACCGGCTGCGCGAACTGGTCGACCAAATTCTGGGGCGCTAATGGCCACTATGGGTGGAAAGCGGACATTAGCTCATTCCGGACATTGAGGGCCTCGTCCCCCGCGCCTGCAAAACGGAGGGTATAGCTCATTAGAAACTGTATTTAGTTCCGACAGCGGAATCACGACGCCTGCTGCCCCAATTAGACCAAGCGATTTCTCAACGGTGGCATACGAGAATGTATCGGGCGCAGTAATCCGAAGCCAGCGTGAGTAATTGGCGTTCTCTTCAGTGGAATAATAACAGGTCCAACCTTCGTCCCTGCTTTCGCACCACCGGTGATAGGTAACGCAACTTCCGTCTATGCACGCTCGGCTCATGCGGCTCGTATCGTATTCGCCCCGCAAGCTGTCGCCTGAAAGTTGAACCAAAACCTCAGAGCCGAGAACACGGGCAGTAGCCCAGCGCGAAATTGTGCTTGGACGACTAACTTCTACGCTCTGGACGTTCGAAAAGCACAGGCTGGCGATGACAACTAGGCAATCCATTCCGCCTGTTTGCATGGCGTCCTAATGACCGCAATGGGTCGAAAGCGGATATTAGGCTGAGCCGGTGGGAAGCCTGCCCGGCTCATTCATCTCGTAGCGAAGTGGTGTCCAGCGAAAAGGGAACAGGCACCCGTTCGCTCCATAGATACTCCTCCAGCGGTTTCCCTCACGGACCTGGAGCAGGCGGCTGTGACGACCAGTAACTGCTATTCGAGCGTCTCCCGTCACCCAAGCATCAATGGCGTGTTCGAACCTCTCCGCCACGTTTTCAAATGGAAAAAAGTATGACCAAAAATCGGACACCCCGAAGTTTAGCTCGTCGCCGTTCTGGAGGCCGAGAGTTACCGGCATCGAGAGCTTGGGTTGTTGCGGGAAGGTCCAACACGCCTCCATCGGCGCATCTTCAACCTCGTAATGAAGGCCATGTCGCTCCGCGAAGCGCTTGAACAAGGCCTCAGCCTCGGCGGTGTAGTCTTGGTCAAAACCGAGCTTGTCACCTTTCAAATCATCATCCGTTTCGGCAGCAATGCGCGGGTATGAGCCGAAGGCGCTCAGCGCTTGGACTGTCACTAGCACCAACATGGCAAGCCCGACGACAGGCAAAATCCAGTTCGACATTCCTACCAAACTAGCGACGGGCGTAATGACCGCAATGGGTCGAAAGCGGTCATTAGCTTTTTATGGCCGGAATGGGTGGGAAACGGTCATTAGCGGGCTGCTTTCTTCAGCTGGATCAAATCCACGACCATAGAAATAAAGACCGTGAGCAATCCGATGCCAAGTAGGGCGAAAAGTGTCGTCGTTCCGAAGTTCGCCGCCGTTGCGTGACCGACGTATGCACCCAGGCAGATCATGGCTAGCTCATTTTGCCACCGCTTTACGGGTCGCAATGCCTTCGTGGAGCGGCGAACCATGATGGCCAGCCCTACGAACACCGGCACGAGAAAAATAATTAAGGATGCGCTCACCGGTCGCACTCCACCGATACGGCGCCGATAGCCGGCGCCGCCAACACTGAGATCATTTAGAACCTCCCCAACAATGCGTTGGTAACAACTCCCTCAAAATCTTTATGTCCGCAATGGGTCGAAAGCGGACATAAGGAGGCGACGAGATTTTCCTGTCCTACTCGTCATTGATTGCGCATAGACTCAGCGGTGATCCCCTCGCGGCTCAATCCTTCGACAAATTCCTGGCCATTGATCGACCCAAGCTTCGCGCGCATGCGCAGGCGGGCTCGCGCACGCGTGGTCAGTGTGAACTTTGCGAACATTCGGGCCAAGGCAGGGGCTGGCGCTCCTCAAACCGCTCGGCTAGCCGAGGCCGAAATGACCGCGCTCGATATCTTCGTCATCCTGCTGCTTGGCGGTGCCGCGCTGATCGGCTTCGTCCGCGGCTTTACGCATGAAGTGCTGTCGCTGCTCGCCTGGGTCGGCGGCATCGCCGCGTTGAAGCTGTTCCATACGCCGCTACAAGAGCGTCTGGTCGACACGGTCGGGACCGAGGCCGGCGCCAGTGCGGTCGCTTTCGCGCTGCTGTTCCTGCCCGCCTATATCGCGGTGAAGCTGTTTGCCCGCGCGGTCGGCGGCAAGGCGAGGCGCTCGGTGCTGGGGCCGGTCGACCGGCTGCTTGGCGGCGGCTTCGGCATGCTCAAGGGGCTGATCGGCGCGACGCTCTTCTTCCTGCTCGCCAACCTCGCCACCGACATGGTCTACGGCACGCGCGCCGACCGGCCGGAATGGATGACCGACAGCAAGACCTATCCGCTGCTCAATGCGACTGGGCGGGCAGTGGTCGATTGGGTCGAGACGAAGCGTCACTCGGGTGACGAACAATGATCCGTGCGGCCGTATTCCTCCCCGGCTCTGCTGGGGAGGGGAACCAGCAGAGCTGGTGGAGGGGTGATTGGCGCGGCGGTTTCCAACCCCTCCACCATTCGCTCTGCGGCGAATGGTTCCCCTCCCCACGCCTTCGGCACAGGGAGAAACCACTATGATCCGGCTGCACGACACGATGGCGCGGAAGAAGCGGGAGTTCGTGCCCGCCGATCCGAAGCGGATCACAATGTATGTCTGCGGGCCGACCGTCTACGGCCGAGCCCATATCGGCAATGCCCGGCCGGCGGTGGTGTTCGATCTGCTGCGGCGTGTGCTCGAACATGCCTATCCCGATGCGCAAGTGATCTACGCCCGAAACGTCACCGACATTGACGACAAGATCATCAATTCGGCCCGCGAAGAGGGTGTCGACACATCGGTGATCACCGAGCGCTACGAGCGATTCTACCTCGAAGATATGGGCGCGTTGGGGGTCAATCCGCCGACCATTGCGCCGCACGCCACCCAGGAAATCGGGCCGATGGTGGCGATGATCGCGGAGCTGATCGAGCGCGGCAACGCCTATGCGGCGGAAGGCCATGTGCTGTTCTCGGTGCCGAGCGATCCAGACTATGGCGCGCTAAGCCGGCGAGACCGCGAGGCGATGATTGCCGGGGCGCGGGTCGAGGTGGCGCCGTACAAGCGCGACCCGGCCGATTTCGTGCTGTGGAAGCCGAGCGACGAGGGCACCGTCGGCTGGGACAGCCCGTGGGGACGCGGCCGGCCGGGCTGGCACATCGAATGCTCGGCGATGATCCGCGCGCATCTGGGCGAGACGATAGACATCCATGGCGGCGGGCTCGACCTCATCTTCCCGCATCATGAGAATGAGATCGCCCAGAGCCGCTGCGCGCACGATGGCAAGCCGCTGGCGCGTTACTGGGTGCACAATGGCTTCGTCGACATGGGCGTCGAGAAAATGTCGAAGAGCCTGGGCAATATCATTACGCCCGCTGAGTTATTGGCGCGCGATCCGCGTGGCGAGATCTATCGTCTGGCGCTGCTCTCCGCGCACTATCGCCAGCCGCTGGCTTGGACCGATGAGCTGATCGACCAATCCAAGGCAACGCTTGATCGGCTGTACCGGGCCGCAGAGGATGCCGAACCAACCGAAATCGACCAGGGCGTCGTCGAAGCTCTTTACGATGATCTGAACACGCCGCTCGCGCTGTCGCGACTGATGGCGATTGAGGATGCCGGAGTGCTGAAGGCCTCGGCGTTGCTGCTTGGCCTGCTGACGATGGATGCAGACTTATGGTTCCGGGGAGACGGAAACGCCGGCGACAT
>NZ_JAHFPY010000062.1:0-12533 GCF_023266535.1 Sphingomonas sp.
CCGGCATTGTCGTGGATCACCGTCGCGCTGTGATGCTTGCGCCCCTCGCGACTGAGCTCCCAGGCAGTGATGCGCAGCCGGTCGCCGGGTGTCACCGGCCGCTCGATCCGGCCCGCCAGACGCGCCAGCAGCGCCAAGGGCCGTGGCTCGCACAGCCCGAAATAGCTGGGACAATCGAGCGCCGCCCACAGGAACCTGCGGTCGACATGGCCATGCTCGTCGGCAAATTCCTCGGGCGGCACCCATTCCGCCACCGCCACATCGCGATGCGGGCTTTCGCCCGGGTAGATGCACAGGCCGTCATCCGGCCCGCGCGCCGTACCGCAGACGAAGCAGCCGGGAATCGGGTGGCCCGACGGGCCGGGGAAGCTCATCGCCGCCGCTTCCAGCTCCTCCTCGTTCGGCGGCTCGGGCAGGTCGAAATCGAACGGCTCGTCGAACGGGCGGCCGCGGGCGTAATTGCGCTCCGCGTCGAACAGCATGACTTCGGCATCGTCACGGCGGCGGTGCAGCGGCACATCGAGCGGCGGCGGCGCCAGCAGGGTGACTTCGGCCGGGCCGGCAATCCATTCGGCAACCAGTCCGACAACATAGCCGCCGTTGCCCGAAGCCGGAGGCCCGCGGAAACGGTGCGCGATATGCACTTCGTCCGTCTGGCTGGTCATGGCGCGGAGCCTAGGCCGCGCTCATGAGGAGGGCAATGCGGGCACAAGAAGAGGCCGGCGACATGCGCCGGCCTCTCTATTGCGATCGGTTGGGGTGTTCACCCCTTGCCGGCCATCTGCTTGCGATATTCGGCGACGGGCATTCCGCCCCATCCCCAATTTTCCAGCTCGACCTCCTCGAACACCACCCAGGTCCACTCGGGCGGCTTGCCGAGCACGTCGTACAGAACCTGGCTGATGCCCTTGTAGATCGCCGCCTTCTCCTCGGCCGTGACATGGTCGACGCCGGGCTTGGTGCCCTCGCGGGTCACCTGAACGGTTACCATCGGCATGGCGCTTCTCCTTCCTTGCACTGAGCCTTAATGGCCGGCGATCTGGCCGCCATCGACGTGCAGGATTTCGCCGGTCACGAAATTGGCGCCGTCGAGATAGAGCACGGCATCGACCACGTCGGAAACCTCGCCGATGTGACCGACGGGGTGCAGGGCCGCCAGGAACTCATGAGTCTCCGGAGCATGCATCGGCGTCTCGATGATGCCGGGCGATACCGCATTCACGCGAATGCCGCGCGACGCATATTCGATCGCCAGGCTCTTGGTCGCGGCGGCAATGCCACCCTTGGTCATCGACGCGAGCACTGACGGCACCTTGGAGTTCGGATGATCGACCAGCGTCGTGGTGATGTTGACGACATGACCGAAACCCTGCTCTTCCATCGCTTCCACTGCAGCTTGCGTGATGTGGAAGAAGCCGTCGAGGTTGGTCGCGACCACATCGCCATATTGTTCGGCCGTATAGCCGGTGAACGGGCTGGCGATGAAAATGCCGGCATTGTTGACCAGCGTATCGATGCGGCCGAATGCCTTCAGCGCTTCCTCGATCACACGCGGGCCGATCGCCGGATCGCCGATGTCGCCGGGGACGACGAGGACGTCAGGATTGCCATTGTCCTTGATCGAGCGCGACGTGGCGACGACCCGAAAGCCCTTGGCCAGGAAGGCATCGACCAGGCCGGCCCCGATACCCTGTGATGCGCCGGTGATGACGGCGACTTTGCGTGAATCACTCATTTTTTCTGTCCTTGATGTTCGTTGATCCGACGCGGATTGCGTCGTTGGCAGCCAGATAGGCTCCACCGATTTCTGAGAGAATATTCGACTCGCGGCAGTCACTCTTCCGATTTCCGCAATAATTGCTAAGATGAGGAATGGACCGGATCGAAGCGATGAAAGTGTTCGTCGCCACGCTGGACGAGGGCAGCCTGGCGGGTGCGGGGCGGCTGCTGAAGCGATCGCCGGCGGCGGTCAGCCGGGCGATTGCCTTCCTCGAAGCCCATGTCGGGGTCGAACTGCTCCACCGCACAACCCGCTCGATCCGGCTGAGCGAGGCGGGCGAGCGCTATGCGGTTGCTTGTCGCCGCATCCTGACCGAGCTTGAGGAGGCGGAAATTGCCGCGGTCGGCGAAAAGTCGGCCCCGCGCGGCGTGCTGACGCTGACCGCACCCCCGATCAGCGGCGAGGACATCTTGCGGCCGATCCTCGACGAGTTTCTGGACGCATATCCGATGGTGACGGCCCGGCTGCTCCTGCTCGACCGCACGGTCAGCCTGGTCGATGAAGGCGTCGACATCGCCATGCGCGTAGCGCAGCTGCCGGATTCGGCGCTGATCGCTACCCGCATCGGCACCGATATCAGGCGCGTGGTCGTCGGGTCGCCGGACTATCTGGCAAGCCATCCCATGATCGACCAACCGGCCGATCTTGCGCGCCACCAGATCATCGCTTTCGCAAATTTCGGGCTCGACAGCTGGAGCTTCGCGCCGGGGACGGGATCAACGATTCCACGGACCGTGTCTTTCACGCCGCGGATGATGGTGACATCGGTGAGGGCGGCGCTCGCCTCGGCAATCGAAGGCCGCGGCCTAACGCGCCTTTATTCCTACCATGTCGCGGAAGCGGTGAAGGCGGGGCAACTCAAAGTCGTGCTGGCCGACGCCGAGTTTCCTGCGCTGCCGATTCACCTACTAACGCCGCAAGGGCGCGCGTCGGTGCCGAAAGTGCGGGCCTTCCTCGATTTCGCGGCACCGCGACTGAGAGAAGTGTTCAGTCGGCTGGCCGCGGATGCTCGCGCACTGGGCTGAGCCAAATGATCATCATTTCGGACCATGTCCCGCATGGTCCTGAAAATGATGTTGGTCGGGGAGAGAGGATTCGAACCTCCGGCCCCTGCCTCCCGAAGACAGTGCTCTACCAGGCTGAGCTACTCCCCGACCGGGCTCCCGGACGCATGCGTCCGGTGCAGGGCGAGCGGCCTCCTAGCGGGCGAGTTTGAAACGCGCAAGGGCGGCGGGTCAGTGGCCGAGCGTTTTTAGCCAATCCTCGTGGCGGACCATCTTTTCGCGCGGGGACCCGGGCCGCGCCGCGGCCACTTCCGCCGCCTCGATCGTGCGCCAATCGGTAAAGCTGGTGGCCTTGATCCTGCGATCCTCCGGCAGTTTGACCAGCGCCGCTGCGCCCGCCTTGCCGCCGTCGCTGCCCGGCGGCATCGCTACGGCAATCAATTCGGCCACTTCATAGCCGTCGGGCCGGTTGGTGCCGATTGTGCCGGTCGGCCCGCGCCGCGCCCAGCCGACCGCGTATAGGCCGTCGGCAATCTTGCCCTGCTCATTGGCGAACTTGCCGCCGCGCTCATCGTAAGCGACGCCGTCGATCCGCGGCGTCTGGTAGCCGATCGAGGTGACGATCAGGCTGGCCGGGACCTCATAGGTCTCGCCGGTTCCGACCGCCGCCCCGCTGCCATCGAGGATGGTCCGCTCGACGATCAGCCGCTCGGCCCTGCCGTCGCCCTCGATCCTGAGCGGCTTGGCGAAAAAGTCGAATATGATCCGCTTGGGCTTGGCCGCGTCGGCGCCGGCGGCGGCGAAATCGCGCAGAATCGTGATGGACTTGCGATGACCCGGCTCCAGCGCCTCGTCGGCCTCGACCGGCGGGAAGTCGGCGCCCTCGACCACCGGCGTCGCCACTTCCAGATGGCCGAGCTCGCCCAATTCCTTGGGAGTCATCGAAATCTGATGCGGGCCGCGCCGGCCCAGGATGGTGACCGTCTGGATAGCCGAGCGATCGAGCGCATCGAGCGCATGGCCGACGATGTCCGACCCTTCGAATTCATGATGGTTCTTCGACAGAACCCGCGCGCAATCGAGCGCGACATTGCCGTTGCCGATGACGGCCGCGTGCGTTCCATCGAGCGGCGGATTCAAGTCGGCGAAATCGGGATGGCCATTATACCAGCCGACAAACTCGGCCGATCCGACCACGCCGGGCAAGTCCTCGCCCGGGATACCGAGCTTGCGGTCGTGCGGCGCGCCGATCGCCAGGACCACCGCGTCATACATGCCCCGTAGCTCGTCGACCGAGACATCCTTGCCCACCGCGACATTGCCGATGAACTCGACCGTGCCGCCCTCGGCGACCTGGTCATAGCGTTTGGACACGGCCTTCAGCGACTGGTGGTCGGGGGCGACGCCGAAGCGGATCAGGCCGTAGGGCACCGGATAGCGGTCGATGATGTCGATCTGGGCCTGTTCGCCATAGGCCTTGGCCAGCGCCTCGGCGGTGTAAAAGCCAGCCGGCCCGGAACCCACGATCGCGAAATGCCGCATGCAATTCTCTCCGCTCAGCCGTCATTGCGAGCGTAGCGAAGCAATCCAGCGGCGCAACTGGATTGCCGCGTCGCCTTTGGCTCCTCGCAATGACGGTTTAGCGCTTGTCCTCCAGTAGCAAGTCGCTGCCCTTCAGCTTCATCATTTGCTCGATGGGCGCGGCGAACAGCGCCAGCATCCCGGGCAGCTGGATGTGGCAATGGACCTTGGTCTCTTCGACGTCGATCCGCGCTTCGACCGCCTGGCCCATGGCATGGACGGTGAGATTGAGCCGCTCGCCGGCCCAATGGGCGTCGATGTGGCTCGCACCGCCCGGAATCTGGTCCTTGAGCTTGTGGATGTTGGTGGCGATGCGGCGGTGCGCCTCGTCGCGGCCAAGCTTGTGCGGAATATCGACGTCGATCGGCTTTTGCATTGCGATGAGATGCGGCGGACAGCGTTGCTTTTCAATCGCCGCAGCGTTCTTATGGGCAATGGCTCGCTGGCTGATCGCGATGTGGATGCTGTTCGCCGCCCCCGCCTATGCCCAGGTTCCGCAATGGAACCCGGCTGCTCCTTATGTCACCGCCGGCCAGGATGAGCCGGGCTATCGCGCCTGGGTCGGCGCCGTGTCGTGGCGGCCGGTCTATGTGAAGGCATTCAACGATTATCTGACCACCTATGGCGTCGGCGGGGTCGTGCCGACCTGGCAGCTGCTGCGCACCGCCACCGACTGGCAGAAATGCGGTGCCGAGCCCTATGAAATCCCGCCGACCAGCGCCTGGCCCAACATCGTCGCCGCGCTGCGCTACGTCGGCACCTATGTCACCCCGCAGATCGGACCGGTCGAGGCGGTGTCGGTCTATCGCAACGAGCGGCTGAACGCCTGCGCCGGCGGGGCGCAGGAAAGCGCCCACAAATTACTGGGCGCGGTCGACATGGTGCCGCTTCGGCCGATCACCCGTGAGGCGCTGATGACCCGCCTGTGCCAGATACACCTGGCCAGCGGCGAGCGGTTCTGGGTCGGGCTCGGCCTCTACAAGGGCATTCGCTTCCACATCGACGCCAAGAAGTTCCGCGAATGGGGCATGGAAGGCGCCCAGGGGCATTTCGGCTGCACCGCAGTCCTGGCCGAAGGACCGATGCCCTACACGCTCGCGCCGCCCGATTTCGCCGGGGCGCCGGTTAGTTCCGATCCGCTGGCCCCGCACAACTAGGGCTTGTGTTGACCAGCTAATACACCACATGGTCCCAAAATTGAGGGCAAACCATGGATTTTGAGAAACTGACCGATCGCGCGCGTGGCTTCCTCCAGGCGGCCCAGACCATCGCGGTCAGGGAGCATCACCAGCGGATCACGCCGGCGCACTACGCCAAGGCGCTGCTGGACGACGAGCAGGGCATGGCGGTCGGCCTGATCAACGCCGCCGGCGGCGAAGGCGCTATGGCGCGGCGCGAAATCGACGCGCTGGTCGCCAAGCAGCCGGCGGTAACCGGCAGCGGCGCGACCTCCGCGCCCGGCGTCGACGGCGACCTCATCCGCCTGCTCGACCAAGCGCAGGAGATCGCCACCAAGGCCAACGACAGCTATGTCACGGTCGAGCGCATCCTGCTCGCCATGGCGCTGGCCAAGAATAGCGACATTGGCGCCGCCCTCGCCAAGGCTGGCCTCACGCCGCAGAACCTCAACGCCGCGATCGACAAGCTGCGCGGTGGCCGCACCGCCGACACGCAGGCGTCCGAGGACCGCTACGATGCGCTCAAAAAATATTCGCGCGACCTCACCGAGGCGGCGCGCGAGGGCAAGCTCGATCCGGTGATCGGCCGCGACGAGGAGATTCGCCGCACCATCCAGGTGCTCGCCCGCCGGACCAAGAACAACCCCGTCCTGATCGGCGAGCCGGGCGTCGGCAAGACCGCCATTGCCGAGGGCCTCGCGCTCAGGATCGCCAATGGCGACGTGCCCGATGGCCTCAAGGACCGCCGCCTGCTGTCGCTCGACATGGGGTCACTTATTGCAGGGGCGAAGTATCGCGGCGAGTTCGAGGAGCGCCTCAAGGGCGTGCTCGACGAGGTCAAGCAGGCCGCCGGCGAGATCATCCTCTTTATCGACGAGATGCACACCCTCGTCGGTGCCGGGAAGAGTGAAGGCGCGATGGACGCGTCCAACCTGATCAAACCCTCGCTGGCCCGCGGCGAGTTGCACTGCATTGGCGCGACCACGCTCGATGAGTATCGCAAGCATGTCGAGAAGGATGCGGCGCTGGAACGGCGCTTCCAGCCGGTATTCGTCGGCGAACCGACCGTGCCCGACACCATCTCGATCCTGCGCGGCCTTAAAGAGAAATATGAGCTCCACCACGGCGTCAGGATCACCGACGCCGCGCTGGTCGCGGCGGCGACGCTCAGCAATCGCTATATCACCGACCGTTTCCTGCCCGACAAGGCGATCGACCTGATGGACGAGGCGTCGTCGCGCCTCAGGATGGAGGTCGAATCGAAGCCCGAGGAGATCGAGAATCTCGACCGGCGGATTATCCAGCTCAAGATCGAGCGCGAGGCGCTCAAGAAGGAAAGTGACGCTGCCTCGAAGGACCGGCTGAAGGTCCTCGAACAGGAGCTCGCCAACCTCGAGCAGCATTCTGCCGAACTCACCACCCGCTGGCAGGCGGAGAAGGAAAAGATTGCCGGCGAGGCCAAGATCAAGGAGCAGCTCGACGCTGCCCGGATCGAGCTGGAGCAGGCCCAGCGCGGCGGCGACCTCGCCAAGGCCGGCGAGCTGCAATATGGCCGGATCCCCGAATTCGAGAAGAAGCTTGGCGAAGCCTCCCAGGCCTCGAAGGGCGCGATGCTCCGCGAGGAAGTCACCGACCAGGACATTGCCGCTGTGGTCAGCCGCTGGACCGGCATTCCGGTCGAACGGATGATGGAGGGCGAACGCGAGAAATTGCTCGCCATGGAGGAAGCGATCGGCGCCCGAGTCATTGGCCAGCAGGAGGCGGTCAAGGCGGTCTCAGCGGCGGTCCGCCGCGCCCGCGCCGGCCTGCAGGACCCCAATCGGCCGTTGGGCTCCTTCCTGTTCCTCGGCCCGACCGGCGTCGGCAAGACCGAGCTGACCAAGGCGCTGGCCGAATTCCTGTTCGACGATGCTTCGGCGATGGTCCGGATCGACATGAGCGAGTTCATGGAGAAGCATGCCGTCGCCCGGCTGATCGGCGCTCCCCCTGGCTATGTCGGCTATGAGGAAGGCGGCGTCCTGACCGAGGCCGTCCGCCGCCGCCCCTATCAGGTCGTGCTGTTCGACGAGGTCGAGAAAGCTCATGGCGATGTCTTCAACATCCTGCTGCAGGTGCTCGACGACGGCCGCCTGACCGACGGCCAGGGCCGCACGGTCGACTTCACCAACACCATCATCATCCTCACCTCGAACCTCGGCTCGCAATATCTCGCCTCACTCGGCGAGGACGAGAACCCGACCAATGTCGAGGCGCAAGTGATGGAGGTGGTCCGCGGCCATTTCCGGCCCGAGTTCCTCAACCGGCTCGACGAGATCATCCTGTTCCACCGCCTGTCGGCCAGCCACATGGGGCCGATCGTCGACATCCAGGTCCAGCGGCTGCAGAAGCTGCTCGACGACCGCAAGATCCACCTCGACCTGACCGCCGCTGCTCGCGCCTGGCTCGGCCGCGTCGGCTATGATCCCGTCTATGGCGCCCGGCCGTTAAAGCGCGCGGTGCAGAAATATCTGCAGGACCCGCTGGCCGACGAAATCCTTGCCGGCCGCGTCCGGGACGGATCAACCGTCAGAGTCGATGAGGGCGACGGGGAGTTGAAGCTCGGGCCGCTCGACGCCGTGCAGGAAGCCGCGAAATAGGCTGAGCTCAGCCGCGCAACGGCCTGTCCGGCCGCTGCGCCTCTGAAATGGCGAACATTTGCAGGATCATCGCCTGCTCGGCCTCGCTCAAATGCGGGTTCCAGCAATCGAGGATCAACACCGCGCGATCGACGCCGCTGTCGTTCCACGCTTCATGTTCGATCGTATCGTCGAACACGAACGCCTCGCCCTCCCGCCATTCGCGCACCTCGCCGCCGACCCGCAAGCCGCAGCCCGGCGGCACGTTAAGGCCAAGATGCACGATTGAGCGGATGTTGGTCACGCCGGTATGCGGCGGGATGCGCTTTCCGGCCTTGAGGATCGAGAAGAACACCGCCGGCGCCCGGCCGGGAATGCGCGCGATCGGCAATGACTCAACCAGTTCGGCCGTGCGCGGGGCCTTGGCGCAAACCTCTTCGATCTTGCAGCCGTCACGCCACAGGTGGAGCGCGCTCCAGTTGGGCGATTTGTCGAGCTCGCTCCACAGATTGTCCGGCGTTCCCGACGGCATGTCGATGTAGGGCGACAGGCCCGGGTCGGGGCTGGCCAATATCGCCTCCAGCTCCTGCCGGATGAAGGTCGTGGCGGCTTCAAGCTTGGCGAGCCAGGGAAAATGGCCGCGATCGAAATATTCGTCCGCCGGCAGGAACGGGTAATGAAAGCCGTGGCACTGGTTGGTGTAGACCTTCTGGCCACTGGTCATCATTCTCGCCGCGCGCCCGGCCCGCCGGCGGTCGCGTTCCGTCGCTTGTTCGAACGAGGTGGCCAAGCCCTGGTTCAGTGCATCGGTCAGGGCCTGCCGCCGACCTTCGACAAATTGTCGCGCGTGCGTCAGCACATCGCGTAGCTCCTGCGTGTGGCTCGGGATATTGGCGCCAATGCCGAGGACCATCGCCCAATGGTCGGATGCCGCGCCCGGCTCGCCCCGCCGTTCGTGCAATTCGGCCAGCCGGATCCGCGCCATCAGGTGCAGCTGATCGATCGCCAGCGCCCCTTCGAGCGCAGCCCGCTCCGCCTCATCATTGCCGGCGACGCGATGCGCCTTGGCCAGGTTCATCCACAGGGTCGGCTCGCCAGGTGCTCCCTGGGTGGCGGCGGACAAATGTTCGATCGCTTCATTGACCTTGCCCGCGTCGAGCGCGTCCAGCCCGAGGTCGTTGAGGTCGAGCGGATCGGCCTTGGTCAGGGCTTGTCCGCCCAATAACGGAGCAGGTTCGACTGGACGAGCTGCAGCCGCGAGAAATTCTGCTGCTCCATCTTCAGCCCCTCCAGCGCCGCTACCTCGTTGAGGTCGAACAGCAGGTTGCGGCGGAAGGGGTCCTTGACCTGGCTCTGGATGAAGGTGATCGCTACCAGCCGCTCGCCGCTGATGACCTTCTCCACCTCATGGAAAGTATCGGAGGGGTAGACGATTGCTTCGCCCGGCTTGAGCTTGAAGCGCAGCTCTCCGTCCTGGAGCCGGATGCGCAGCGCGCCGCCCTCATAGCTGCCCGGATCGTTGAGGAAGATGGTGCAGCTTAGGTCGCTGCGGATTGCATTGTTGGGGCCGAGGTGGATGAAGGCCGCGTCGGCATGAGCGCCATAATATTGGCCTGGCTGATATTTGGTCAGCAGCGGCGGCGCGATCCGCGCCGGAAAGGCGAATTCGCGGAACTCCTCGCTCCTCGCGAAGGCCTGCAGCATGAGCTGCGCGCTGGCCTGGCCGGCCGCGGGATCGTGCAGCTGCTGGTTGTTCTTGGTCTTGTTGTGCGGGTTGGTCGCACGCCCGTCGACGAACTGCGTATTGGCCGCAATCCGCCTGCATTCCTCCACTTCGGCAGGACTCAGCAACGGCAGGATGCGATACATTCAAGGCTCCCTTGCGACCCGCACGGCATGATCGGGCCGGCGCATGTCAGTCGATGCGCCGGAGCCGTCAGAATTTCAACACTGATGCCTTAGTTGCCGGTCGGCGAGGTCCGGTTGATCTGGGCCTTCTCCAGCGCTTCCCGATCTTCACGCTTGCGAATTTCCCATTCGGCGGCGGTCATGCAGACGCGCTTGGTCGCCACGCGAGAGCTGACGTCACCCTGCCGCTCGCAGATGATCCGGTTGGGGTCTTTCTGAGTTGGCTTCTTTTCGTCGGCGGCCGACGCGGCAGTGGTAACGGCAACGGCAGCCAATATTCCGAATAGTAGACGCATCACGAACCTCGCTTGTGAATGTCGACGGAATGACACTCAGCCACGGGCCGGGAGTCAATGGCTATTCGACGGATGGCGAATGCAGCAGCGCTATCGCGGCGGGGCGACGTCGAAGGCGACGGTCAGCCGCTCGCCATCTTCGAACGGCACCGTCCCGTGCCACATGTTCGACGGAAACAGCACCAGCCGGCCAACCATCGGCTCGACCGTGCGCCATGGCGGCAAGTCAATTCCCAGCCGTTCGTCGGGAGCCCCGAGCGTTAGCCAACCGCTATCCTCGGCCTCGCCGGCCGACCTTGGAGGAAGCGCAACATAGAGCGCCGAACTGATCCAGCCCTGGGGGTGGACATGGTTGCTGTGCCGGCCTCCCGAGCCCAGCCGGACCGACCAGCTGCCGGAGAAGCGGATCCTGCGGTCGCGCGACTGCCGCAATGTTGGATGCCCGGGATCGGGCGGCGGCAGCTGGGCAATATGCTGCCCGACCGCCGTGACGATCGCCCGGCGAAGATGGCGGATGACGGGATCGATGCGGCTGAACAGCGGACCGTCGGTTTGCGTTCCGCCCCGCACCGATTGATCGAGATATTCGGCCTGCGCCTGGTGCAGGCCGCGCAAGGTCGACGCTAGCGTATCGACCGGCGGCAACAGGCCGCCGATGTCCGTGACGCTGACCAGGCCTGCTTGGCCTTCGAGCCATTCCCAGCGAGGATCGCCGGTCAGGCGCCAGGCCGTGCTGGCATAGGACCATAGTTCGCCGGACTGGTCGCGCCGGAGCTCGCGGTCGATGAACTCGGCCGCGGCCTTCGGCTCTCCTATGCGAAGCAGATGGCGAATACGCCACCGGCCCAGCGCGGCATCGACTTGCGCCGGTGCCGGGCCGAACAGCACGGCGGGATAGGCTGCGTCGTCAAATTGCGCCGCGTGGATGCCGCGATAGATTTGGAACTCCGCCGATCTCACTCCGTCCGCATTGGCCCGCTCGACAATTTCGTCGAGCGTCTCATAGGCACCGCGGCGCAGCTGGACGTTGAGCAGCGTTTCCCACAGCGGCGCGGAACCGGGCACCTGCGCGATGGCGCGCTCCAGCGAAGCCGTTGCTTCGTCGCGCCGGCCAACCGTCGCCAGGAACTGGGCGAGCTGTTCATGGCCTTCCAGCCACATCGGCGAGCCGTCCAGTCCCTTTTGCAATTCGGCGACCGCCTGCTCGCCTTCGCCGGCCGCCGCCATCGCGGCCGCGAGCCCGACCAGGATCTGGCCATTTTGGGGGCCCAGCGCGCGCGCCTGACGATAATATTCCCGGGCATCGATCCCGGCTTCCATCGCTACCCGCGCCCGGCCGTGGGCGATGTTGGCGTTGGCCGGATCGAGGCGGACCGCCTCGGCGAAGCTGGCCAGCGCCTTTTCATGCTCGTCGAGCGAGCGCTCGAGCAGGGCCTTCCACTGCCACAGCCGCGCCGTCGGTTCCTGCTCCAACGCCCGTTCGAGCAGCGGCAATGCCCGCTCCTCTTCGCCCCGGCCCATCGCTTCCTTGGCCAGCCGGTTAAGCGCATCGGGATCGAATGGGCTGGTCGACACGGCGGCAAGTGCGGCTTCGAAACTCACAGCCCTTCGGCGCCCCCTTCGGTGGCGATCACCTGGCGCACGGCCTCGCGCTCTGCGGCGCTCAGCGCCGGGTTCCACACGTCGAAAATGAACACCACGCGCAGCTGGTCGGACGGATTGGCGGCTTCATGTTCGATCGTGTCGTCGAACAGGAACGCCTGGCCGCGCTGCCAATGGCGGGTTTCCGCGCCGACCCGGAACCAGCAGCCTTCGGGAACCACCAGCGGCAGGTGGCAGACGAGGCGGCAATTATTGACCCCGACATGCGCCGGGATGCTGGTGTGCGGCGCCAGCAGCGAGAACATCGCATTGGGCCCGGCACCGGGAATGTCGGGCTGGGGCAGGCGCGCGAGCAGTGCCATCGTCGCCGGGCAGTGGCGGGCATTGGCCTCGACCCGCTCGCCGTTCCGGATCAGGTGGATCGCGGTCCAGTCGCGGCTCTGGTTAAGCTCGCGCCACTGCGCCATCGCCTGGTGCTGTTCATATTGGATGTAGGGCACCAGCTCGGCCCGCTCGGCCGACATGACCGCCTCAAGCTCCGCCGCAATGCTGTCGGTCGCCGCCTCGAC
>NZ_JAHFPY010000062.1:12543-16126 GCF_023266535.1 Sphingomonas sp.
AGCCATGTTCCTCGCGCGGATGGAATTCGCGTTCGGCCAGGCCGGGGAAAGCGAAATGGGTCGGCTCGCTATGATAGACCCGCGTCTTGCGCAGCACGTTGGACTGGAAGCGGGCGATGCGCGCTGCCTCGGCCGGTGATGCACCCTCAAGGACCGGCACCGTCACGCGGTCGAGCTTCGCCTTGCGCTCGGCGATCCAGCGGTCGCGAATGATCTCGCCCTTGGCCAGCGCTTCCGCCAGCTGCGGCGGGATGTCGCCGCTCGGCCGCTGCGCCAGGGCATTGGCCCAGGCCTCGCCGGCCTGCGACGGGGACAATCTCTCGATCAGCGATGCGCGCATGGTGAGCGCCATGAAATCCAGCTCGGCGACGGCCAGCGCCCGGTTGACCGCGTCGAGCGCCTTGGCTGGCTGACCCGACGCTCGCCGCAAGGCGGCCAGCTTCAGCCATAGCTGCGGCTGTCCGGGATCGGCCTCGCCTGCCTGCTCGAGGAGGTGGATCGCCCGCGCCAGATCGCCACTCGCCGCGGCGCGGTCTGCATCGGCGATCAGCAGCGACATCTCAGGCCTTGTCGACCGGGTCGAGCGAGTATCCGAATTTGTCGACCCATGGCTTCAGCACTGGGAAGACCGGCTCGAGATGCTGGCGGAAATTCTGCCAGCGGCCGGCCGAGCGCTGGTAAATCGGCTCGACCACCTGGGCATAGCTCGCCGTCTTGATGCGCCCGCGGCCAAGCGCGGTCGCCTGGTGGTCGAGCACCGCGTCGTGCCAGTCGAGGCCGAGGAAATCGAACAAAGCGCGCAGCTCGCGGTCCTGGTCCGCGACCACCTTCTCGTACATCACGGTGTGGGTCGGGGTCGGCATCAGCGCCTGGACGCGCTCGAAATAGCTGAAGCTGAGGTCGTAAAGCTCGGCCCCCGTTTCGAGGTTGGTGAAGCTGGCCATGCCGTCGTTCATCCGGAAATTGGTGACATAGCAGCTCAGCAGCACGTCGCACGGATGCCGCAGCGCAAGGATGAACCGCGCGTCGGGGAATAGCCGGCGGATGAACGGCACCGCGTTGATCGCCAGCGGATTCTTGTCGACCAGCAAATTGCCGGGCTTGAGCGGGGTGCGTGACCCGGCGATCTCGAAATAGCCGTCCCGCGCTTCCTGGATTTGCGCGTCGCTGGCCGTCGGCAACTCCTCGTAATTCCCGAACAGCTCGAATGCCTTGTGAAGCGTCGGCTCTTCCTCGAGTACCTCGATCGAGGGATGGCCCATCAGCATTGTGTCGAGCAGCGTCGTGCCCGAGCGCGGGAACCCGAACAGGAACACCGGCGCCGGACGCGCGACCTTGCTCGCCTCGGCCCGCCAGCGGCCTACCCATTTTTCATTTGTCGCCTCGCGGCGCTCACGGATCGTGGTCCGATAGCCCATGGCCCGCTCCAGCGGCTTCAGCCCTGCCTGCTCCACCAGCATCTCATTCATTCGCGCATAGGCGTCGAACGCTTCATCATAGCGGCCGAGCCCTTCGAGCAGCTGGCCCAGCAGGTGCAGGCGGCGGCTGTTTTCGAGCGTCTCCGGGACTTGTTCGAGCGCCGCCAGCCCTTCCGCGAACCGCTTGGCCCGGCGATGGTTGAACGCGTGAATGAAATTTTGGGCATTTGCGCTGACGCCCCTTGCCTCGGCTGCGGGCGCCAGGTCCGCCAGCTCCTGGGTCTGGTTGGTAAGGTCAAAGCAAATGGCAAGGCCGAGATGTCCCATGGCGTTGGCCGGATCAAGCTCGAGCACCCGGCGATACGCGGCCTCGGCGGAGGCCAAATTGGTCATTTGCGACAGGAGGTTTGCCTGCGCCAGCAGCAGCTCGACATCATCCGGCGCCCGTTCGACCGCGCCCGTGATCGCCTCGAGCGCAAGCGCGTCGTGGCCCCACTCCTTCAGCATCAGATAGAGTTCGCGCAGCGGCATGGGATCGTCCGGGAAATCCTCGCCCATTTGCCGAAGCTCCGCCTCGGCGGCATTCCAGTCCCCCGAATTGATGATCGCGGTGGCGAGGTTCAGCCGGACCGGCGCCGCGTCGGGCGCCAGCTCCGCCGCTCGCCGCAGGGCCTCGATGGCGCCGTCATTCTGTCCGGCGACGCGGCGGGCATTGCCCAAATTATTCCATGCCTCCCAGTCATTGGGGTCATTCGCCACAACGCGCTCATAGGATCGGATCGCCACCAGGAAATTGTCCGTGGACAAGGCGATAAAGCCGCGCAGCCGTTCGAGCTGCAGGGTCGGGTCGCTGCTTGCCAATTCCTCCGTCACGACGGCCAGCGCCTCCGGATAACGCTGCAGCTGCTGCAAGGCCATTGCCAGGTTGGTGGCGATCTTCTGGTCGTTCGGACGGGCGGCGTGGGCGATCTTCAGATGCTCGACGCCCGCTTCCAGATCACCCGACTGGCAGCGCAGCATTCCCAACATGGCATTGAGCGCGACCGGCTCGCCGCCGCCGGCCAGGGCCTGCTCGGCGATCTGGAAGGCCTCGCGATGCTGTCCCCGGCTGGCGGCCCCAAGGGCGGCGCGGATAGCGTTGGTCGTCTGGGTGTCCAAGGTTGAGGTCGCGGTCATTGCGCCTTCCTAGCGAAATCGCACCAAAGGGCCAGTAGGTGCTTGGCCCGTAATGAAAAAGGGGCGGCGGATCCGAAGATCCACCGCCCCGATTTTCTGGTGCTTCGACCCTTTAGAAGTCGAGCGTCACACCGGCGTAGATGTAGCGGCCCAACGCATCCCAGGTACCCGGGTAGGTGTTGCCGTTACACGGACCGGCCGGGCAGAGGTTCGAACCACCCAGGACCGCGCTGCCACCGGTAACCAGCGGCGGATCGTTGTCGAGGATGTTGTTCACGCCCAGACGGAACTGGTAGTGGTCGCCGAAGCTGTAGGTCGTCGCCAGATCGAAGTATTGCTGCGCATGAATGTGCAGACCCGGATCCAGCGGGATGTCGCCATGCAGCGACTCATTGTTCTGCAGCGTCTCGGCGGTCACCTTGCCGGTATAGCGCCACTGCAGCGATACGCCGATGCCGTTCTTCATGTTCAGCGTGGTGCGCATCTTGTGCCGCCACTTCGGCATTGGCGCGCCGCTGGCCACGGTCCCGCCTGAGCAGGTCGGACCGTAGAAGCCGGCGCAGTCATATTCCGCCGTCAGGCCGTTATCGACCTTGTAGTGGCGCAGCCAGGTGCCGTTGAATGTCGCCGACAAGGTGCCGAGACCGCCAAGGCGGTGGCTGTAGCTGGAGTTGAAGTCCACACCGTCGGTCTTCACCCGGCCTTCGTTGTTCGGCGTGTCGGTGACGTAGCCACCCGGAGTCAGCCACAACGAACCCGAAGGATCGCGGTTGATCAGGCTGCAAGCCGGCGCTTCGAACGTCGCCGTCGACTGATTGACGCAGGCAGTGAGGATCGAATCCGCGCCGAAGCCCTGGATCGCGTCCTTCACCTGGATGTTCCAATAGTCGACGGTCAAGGCGAACCCCGGCAGGATGCTCGACGGTTG
Organism: Sphingomonas sp.; assembly: GCF_023266535.1. Taxonomy (GTDB): domain Bacteria; phylum Pseudomonadota; class Alphaproteobacteria; order Sphingomonadales; family Sphingomonadaceae; genus Sphingomicrobium. Next base: position 16,066 of record NZ_JAHFPY010000062.1, read on the forward strand.
CAGGATCACGCCGACCGTCTTGGTGGTCGCCGTTTCAGGGTCGAGGTTCACGTTGCCGCCA
>NZ_JAHFPY010000063.1 GCF_023266535.1 Sphingomonas sp.
AACCGGCGATGCCGACGCGCTAAGTGAACGATTGCTTCAGCATTTGCAGCAAGAAGGGCGAGTGATGCTGAGCGGAACGCGGATCGATGGACGATTTTACATTCGTTGTGCGATTCTATCGTTCCGAACCCATATCGAACATGTCGACGAGTTGATCGAAGCGCTCCAGCGCGGGGTAAAAGCGCTCCATGGCTGAGGACGCGAACTCGGTCGCGACGACCCGCCGTGACGTTGGCATATGGGGCGCGGCGCTGCTGGCGCTCAACGGAATGATCGGCGCGGCGATCTTCGGCCTGCCCGGCAAGCTCGATGCGGCGGTCGGCAGCTTTGCTCCGTGGCTGCTGCTGCTCGCCGGGATCGGGATCATGCCGGTCGTGCTGTGCTATGCTGATCTTGCCAGCCGGTTCGACGCATCGGGCGGCCCGCAGCTTTATGCCGGCAAGGCGTTCGGCAAGTTCGTCGGCTTTGAAGCCGGGTGGATGCTCTACACCGCCCGGGCCGCGTCACTGGCGGCCAATTCCCATGTGCTTGCGGCTTATGCCGGTGCGTTGTGGCCGCCGCTCGACAGCCCGTGGACGATTATCGTCACGGTGAGCGCGATCACGCTGGTCAATGTCGTCGGTATCCGCCGCGCGGTCGACACGATGGGCGGCATGACCATGTTGAAGCTGGCGCCATTAATCCTGATCGGAGCCCTGGGGCTGCTGCTCGCCCCGATACCGACGCCCAGATTGCCGGAATTCTCGGCGGTGGAGGGGGTGGCGCTGGCCGCGCTTTATGCCTTCGTCGGGTTTGAGGCCGCGACCATCCCGGCTGGTGAGACGCAAAACCCGCAACGCAACATCCCCCGGGCGCTGCTGATGACGGTAAGCGCCGTCACCCTGCTCTACGTCGTGGTTCAGTTGGCCTATTCGGCCTCGGGCATCGGCGAAAGCGACGCGCCGCTGGCCGAGCTAGCCTCCCAATCGCTGGGCCCGGTTGGCGTTGGCATATTGGGCGTGACGGCGATCGTGTCGGTGCTGGCCAACCAGCTCAGCGCCGTCACCTCGATATCGCGAATCACGTCCAGCTTCGCCGACCAGCGATTGCTGCCGCGCTGGTTCGGCGAAATCTCGCCGCGCTTCGCAACGCCGGTCAATTCGATCCTGACGGTCGGCGGAATCGGACTCGGCCTGGCGCTGTCCGGCACCTTCATGACGCTGGCGGTCATCAGCACCGTGGCGCGGCTGTTCGCCTACCTCGCCTGTATCGCCGCCGTACCGAAGCTTGACGCTCTCGAGGGTAAGCTGCGCCCCGTGCGCGGCATCTTGCTGCCGCTCGCGGCGGCCGCACTGGTGTTGTGGGCGGCGTCGCACTCCAACGTGGCGGAATGGCGCGCGTTCATTGCCTTCCTGGGGGCTGGAGCAATGCTTTACCTGATCACCGGGTGGAGCCGTAAGGCTTGACCAAGGTCATCGCCGAAACCGAGCGGCTGCGGCTGCGCGAATGGGGCGAGGAGGACGGTGAGCGCTTTTACAGGGTCATGAACACGCCGGCGGTGATGCGCCATCTGGGCGGCGTGCAGGACCGCGCAACCTGGGACGCTGCGTTCGAGCGACTGAAGACCTATCAGCGCGACCACGGCCACAGTTTCTGGCTGGTCGAACGCATGTCGGACGACGAGCTGCTGGGATTTTGCGGATTGAAGCGGGTAAATGCGCCGGGCGCTGGCGACCTGACAGGCCAGTTCGAGGTCGGTTGGCGGCTGCGCGAGAGCGCCTGGGGCCAGGGCTATGCCAAGGAGGCGGCGATCGCCGCGCTCGACCTTGCGTTCGATCGCTTCGACGCGCCCCATGTTGTCGCACTGACCATCGGCCCCAATGAAGCAAGCCGGGGACTGATGAAGCGGCTGGGGATGCGCCGCCGGCAGGACCTGGATTTCGAGGATTTGCGCTTCGGACCGGAAATGAATCCGACCGTCATTTACCGCATCGATGCAGCCGAATGGCCGGCGGCACGCGCCGCCACATTGAGTTAGCGCGCCAGCTGGTCCTTTAGACGATCGATCGCGGCCGATTGGCGGTCGCTGATCGCCGCGACTTCGGTTGCCGCCGCAGCAATCGCCTGCTGGTCCGCCGGACTGATCCAATGCTGACCCTGCAATCGGCTCGATCCGAGCTGATCGATGTTGGCCGCCGCCCGCGTCGTCACGCCATATTGTTCGATCAGCAGCGACAGCGCCTGCTGTGCGGCAACCCAGCTTTCGCTGGCCATCGGTCCGGCAGAAGCAGCAGCCTGTTCGGCGGTCGCCTGCTTCGCGTCGAACGCGGGGACCGCCTGGCCGACCTCGGCTACCAGCGCGCCGAGCTGCACGGCAAGTTCGGTGTCGACCACGCCGGTTGGCACGTCGCCTGGCACCGGAACGCGCGGATCGACCGCTTCGGCGGGACGCGGCGCCAGGCTGGGCTCCGGGTCGCCCAATGGCACGGTGCAGGCCGCAACGGCCAGCAATGCCGTCAATGGCACAAGTCTTCGCATTGCTGCCGGTCTAGGGGGGCACCGCGGCCGACGCAATCCAGCCGCATTTGTCGGCAAGGGGGTTGCGTGGGGCGGACCCTCACCGTAAGGGACCCCCCGGCACGCGCCCGTAGCTCAGCTGGATAGAGCATCAGACTACGAATCTGAGGGTCGGACGTTCGAATCGTTCCGGGCGCGCCATTCACCCCAAAGCACCGAGCGCAGGCGATCGAATGCGAGGCATTCGGGAGTTAGCGCGCAGAGATGCTGTAGGGCGGCCAGCGGCTCGCGAAGCGGAGCCGACTGACGGCGCGGATTCACTCTGCGCCAGCCTATAACACCCGAATTTCCCCAAAAACAAAACGGCCCGGGAATTTCTTCCCGGACCGTTCCTGCCCCCAGGGCGGCGAAGCTGGCGGATCGCCGTCCTTTGCGGGTGTTGTCGTTAGCCCCGTTCAGGCTCCGGCGGAGGCGGCGGAGGCGGCGGAGGCGGTGGCGGTGGCGGACAGGCGTCCGTCGCCAGGATCACCGAGCCGTCCGGGCACGTCTGCGTCGCCGGCGGAGGCGGCGGAGGCGGCGGTGGAGCCGGAGGTGGCGGCGGTGGCGGCGGCGTATAGAAATTATACGTCAGCGTCGCCAACACCGAGTGAGACGTGAACCGGCCCGTCGCGAACTCATTCGTGAAGATTTCTTCATGGATGCGGTGCGGATGGAAGTAGCGATACTTCAGGCCGAGATCGACGTTCGGGTTGAGGGCATAGCGAGCGCCGGCGATCAATTGCCAGGCAAAGCCGCCCTGCTTGTAGGTGTTCGGACCCTCAATGTCACCGAAGTGATACTTGCCCCAGGCGAAGCCAGCGCCAGGTCCAGCGTAGAAGCTCAGGCCGTCTTCATTGCCAAGGTCAAGCAACAGGTTCGTCATGATGGCGATGTAGCGGGTATGGCCGTTGGCATCTTGGCTACATTCACTGCCTTCGCAATCGAAGGTGAACTTGTCGTGCGAAGCCCGCTTGTAGGACAAGTCGAGCTCGGCGCGGACCAATCCGGCGTCATAGCCGAAGATCACACCGGCATCGTAACCCAGCTTGTGCTCGAGCCCGAAGAAATCGAATTCGCCTTCGGTCGTGTCGACATCAATGTCGAGATCCTTGGCAAACATCGGACCAGCTTCAACACCCAAATACAAAGTCTTGTCGCGAGCCATCGCCGGTGAAGCGATCATCGCGGATGCCAGCAAGGCAGCGGCACAAGTTCGACGTAGCATGGTAAACCCCCGTTCTTCGTGACGAACCCGGATTATTTAACAGGATTAATCTGGGACCGCTAGACCGAGGTTAAATTACCCTTAAATGTGAAATTTCCGGGACAAACGAAGGCCCGCGCAAGCTGTTTTCGGCAATAGGAAAGGGAAGGTCAGGCGCCGAGGGCGACCGGGCTCACCGCCGCGCCGGATTCGATCGCGCGACGGGCGAAATCCTGGGCGAGCTTGCTATGCCATTCTCGGGCTTGGGGAGTCACGGCACGGTGGGCGGCAGTCCGCTCTTCTGCTGCACGACGCAGATAGAAACGCTGGTTCGACTCCACTATCCTGCTCCCCCGAACATACTTCGGCGGCAGTTAAACTGCGCGCAAAAAGTAAAGTGGTGGTTAATATCCACAGACGGGCTGACAGTCCCCCGGCGGGACAGCAGCGAGGTGCCGTGGTGACACTCCAAACGAATCGGCTTATCGTTGAAACCTAACGACTCGTCGCACGTTCGAGCCTTTGATTGGAGGAAGAACGGCCATGTTGAGTTCGAATGTAACCGGCTTTGATCCTGCCCGCCGCGGCTACCATGCCGTGTACCGGGAGAATGAGGTCAACCATTGCCCGGGATGCGGCCGCACCCATTGGTATGTCGGCCGGACCCTGGCGGAATGCGGATTTTGCGCGACTGCCCTGCCGTTGAACGAAAGCTATCGTCAGCCGGCGGCGGCCGTCATTATCAGCCGGTCGCGCCCGCACAGCCCTTCAGCCTTCGCAGCCTAGCTGCGGGGCTCTGGCGCGCGTCCGACGAGCGGGGAGGGCGCGCGCCAACCATTTGATGGTCGGCCCTGGCCATATTATATTGCATCCATGAAACACTTCATCGCCATGCTGCTTGCAGCTGCCGCCCTGACGGTGCCGGGTCCTGCTGTAGCGGCGGCCGGCAACTTCACCCTGGTCAACAAGACCGGAGCGGCGATCAGTTCGCTCCAGATCCGGCGCGTAGGAACGTCCGCCTGGCAGTCGCTGGGCGGAAACCCGGCCAATGGCAGCAGGATCGCGGTGGCGTTCGCCAATCCCGATTGCGCGTTCGATATCAAGGCTGACCTGGTCGGCGGCCAATCGGCCACCTTTAACGGCGTCAATCTGTGCGATGTGACGACGGTAACGCTGAACCGCGGCTCAGGGGGAAATGTCTGGGTCGACTACGATTGATCCGCGGCCTGGCGGAATGACGCGGGCCAATCTTTACCGGAATTGACGCCGCGACCTCGGGCCGCACGCTATCGAGCAGCTTGGCGCCGGCGACGAACGGCACGCCGAGGCAGGCAGCGGCCAGCAGCCAGCCGCCATTCCCGGGATAGTTCTGCATGTAATGAACGCCGCGCTCAACCGAGCCGACGGCAATCGCGTAGGTGACCAGAAAGGCCTCCAAGCGGGTCTTGATGACGAACAGTCGGCCGATCTTGCGTAGCTTCATCATGATTAACCCAACGCGATGGGAATGGCGGCGTTCCGCCCTTTCCCGCTTAAGGACAGTGGTAAACTGCCCTTTAACGCATCATTGCTAACCGAGAATTTGAGTCGGGTCGAATGGCCTTGTCGGACCTGTCCCAAAACGGACTAATCGAGTACGGACAAATCCAGGGCTCCAAGCAGCGCCGCGCGCGCCCGTTCGATGTCCGCGACCAGCGCCGGCGCCTGGATCTCTGCCGTGGCAATCTCGGATGGCCAGGTCGAGCCGATCACCTGGGCGAGGCGATCGAGCTTGGCTTCATCGACCAGGAAGCGGGGATCGACATCGGCCGGATCGCACTGGACCCTGAGGCGCAGGCAGGCCGGTCCGCCACCATTGGCCATCGACTGGCGAACGTCGACGAAATTGACCCGGCGGATGGCACCGTTGGAGGCAAGATGGCGCTCGATCCAGGCGTTGACCGATGGCGTGTCGCGGCATTCGGTCGGCGCGACCAGCGTCATTGCGCCATCGGGCGGAGTGGCCAGCTGGGCATTGAACAAATAGCTCTTCACGGCGTCGGCCAGCGGGACCTCGGCGTCGGGCACCTCGACCAGCTCGAAACCGGGGACCTTGGCGGCCAGCTGCTCGACCAGCGCATCGCGCTCAGCGAACGCCTTCTCATGGGAGAACAGCACCGGCCCATTGGCGACCGCAACGACATCGTTGTGGAAGGCGCCGGCGGCGATTGCTTGTTCGCTCTGGGCGGCGAACAGGGTGCGGCCCGGATCCAGCCGATGCAGTCGGGCGATGGCCTTGGATGCCTCGATATTCTGGCGAGCGGGGAAGGGGCCACCGGTGACCCCGTAGACGAACACCTCGACGCCCGGCTCGCCATGCGAGGGCGCGAGGCGCATGTGATTGGCCGCGCCTTCGTCGCCGAACGCCGGCGGAACCGGCCCGTGCACCGCAAATGCATTCCCCGCGAAGGCCAGCTGCAACTGCGCCAGGGTCGCGGGCCACTCATGGCTGCGGTGCGGCATGGTCTTTAAATTGGCGACGGTCAGGTGGCACCTGCCGTCACCGGTGTCGGGCGACGGGCTGACGGTGGCGGCGTTGGCAGCCCACATCGACGAGGCGCTCATCGCATTGGCGGCGAGATGATGCTCGGCCTCGCCAATGGTCGTTCCCAGCTCGATTAGCCAGGCATGTGCCGGTCGCGGTTGCGGCACGAAAATGCCCTGGACCAGGCCAAGACCGATGTTGGAGCGCATCTTGTCGATGCCCTGCAGCGCCGCCGCGCGGGGCTGCGACACATGGCCGGCGTTGCGGGCCGAGGCGAGGTTGCCGAGGCTGAGCCCGGCGTAATTGTGGCTTGGCCCGACGATACCGTCGAAGTTGATCTCGCGGATCACCGCGCCACCGCCAGCACGCGATCGCCTGGGCCGATGCCGAGCATGTCCATCGCCTCGGCGTCGATCACCAAATCGCCATGGTCGTTGCGGGTCGCGTGGCTGTAGCAGGCCACGAAGTCGTGCATCACGCCGGTCGCCAGCATCATCGTGTTTTCGCCGCCGCCATTGGTGTCGGCGACCCGCAGCCAATCGGCCTCGACCAGCGTCTTGATCTTGTCGGTGCGGGCGGTGACGGTCGGGCCGCCGTCGAAGATATCGATGTAACCGTCCCAGTCGAAATTCTCATTTTCGAGCATCTTCAGCGCTGCCCGGCCGGTCGGGTGCGGCTGGCCGATCACCGCCTTGGCACTTTCCGGCAGCATCGAGACATAGATCGGCGACTTGGGGAACAGGTCGGCGATGAATTGCGTGCCGTGGACCGCGTTGAATTCGTCGGCTTCGGGAAAGGTCATGCCGAAGAAGCGCCCGCCGAGCGCATCCCAGAACGGCGAATGGCCGGCCTGGTCCATCACACCGCGCAGCTCGGCCAGCACGCTGTCGCCGAAGCGCGGTCGGTGCTGCTTGATGAACAAATAGCGCGAACGGGCAAGCAGCATGCCGAGGCCGCCGGCGCGTTCCTGCGGGTGGAGGAACAGCCCGCCGACCTCGCTGAACCCTTCGAGGTCGGTGGTGAGGTTGAGCGTCTGGTTGCGGAAGATCCGGCCCAGCTCCTCGCTCTTCTGGGCCAGGGTCGAAATCAGATAGCTGTAAAACGGCCGGTCGGTGCCGACGGCGCCGAAGATCTGGCAGGTGCCGCGGATGGCGCCGGTGCGAAAGTCTTCGAGCATGAAGACATAGAGGTCGTCCGACGGATTTTCACCGACCCGGCTGAACCCGGCCTCCGACCTTTCCAGCTTGGCTTCCAGCGTCGCCTTCTCGGCGGGCAGGTTGGTGAAGCCGCCTCCGGTCAGCTTGGCGAGGTCGTAGAAGGCGCGGAAATCGTCAGGGCCGGCGGCGCGGATGCGATAGCTCATGCGCCCTCCGCCAATCGCAAAATCGTAAGGGCCGAGAGCGCGGCGCGCTCGGCAAGGCTGTCGACGATCAGATATTCCTCCATCGAATGAATGCTTCCGCCGCGCACGCCCATGGTGTCGATCACGGGCACGCCGCAGGCGGCGATATTATTGCCATCGCATACGCCGCCGGTCGACTTCCAGCCGATTTCCTGGCCGAGGTCGGCGCCGGCGCGCTTGACCAGGTTGAATAAAGCTTCAGTTTCCGGGGTCAGCGGTTTGGGCGGCCGGGCGAAATGGCCGTGGGCGCTGATCTGCACGTCATGTTCGGCGGCGACCGCCTTGACGGTAGCGTCGATCAGTTGCTGCGCGCGGGCCTGGTCGTCGAGCGTTTCGGGACGCAAATTGACCCGGAGCACGGCGAGGTCGGGGACGACATTGTTGGGCGAGCCGCCGTCGATCTTGGCCGGATTGACCTTTAAGCCTGGGCCGACGGCCGCCTTCAGGCGAATGGCGAGATCGGCCGCGGCGATCAGGGCGTTGCGGCCTTCCTCGGGATTGCGTCCGGCATGGGCCGAGCGGCCATGGACAGTGAAAGCGAAATTGCCGCTGCCTGGCCGCGCGCCTGCCAGCGTACCATCCGGGAGGGCGGAGGGTTCGTAGGTCAGCGCGGCGCACTTGCCCTGCGCCGCCTGCGCAATCAGCGCGGCGGACCCGAGCGAGCCGACTTCCTCGTCGCTGTTGATCACCACTTCATAGCCGAGCACGCTCGCCGCCGGGCTGGCCTCGACCGCCTTGAGCGCCGCCAGCATCACCGCGATTCCGCCCTTCATGTCGGCCACCCCAGGCCCGCCCAGCACCTTGCCCGGTTCGAGCCAGGCCAGCGTCTGGAACGGATGGTCGATGGCAAACACCGTGTCCATGTGGCCGGTAAAGAGCAGCTGGACCGGGGCATCCGGGCGGACCTTCAATTGAAGGTTTTTGCCGTGCGGGACTTCATAGGGTTTGCCGGAGGCGTCGATCGCCTCGACCGGCGCCGGATCGCGCATCGCGATCTCGCCTGGCAGGTCGGCAAAGGCGCCGGCGAGGCGCGCGCCGATGATCCCTAGCCCGTCGATATTGCGCGATCCCGAATTGACGTTGGCCCAATTCTCGACCTGCGCGAGCATGGGCTCTGCCGCCGCCGCTTCGACGCATGCTTGTTCCTGGCCGGTCAATTGCCCCATGGCGGGCCGCTCTAGCCGCTCAAAGCCGGTCCGAGAACCCCTTGGCAAACTTGCATCAATGCCAAAGTGTATTATATATATAATACAGAACGAAAGGAACTGGATCAATGCTTGAGAATCCGGTCGCGAAACGCACCGCCATCGCCGCCGCCGTCGGCGCGGTCGTGGCCATCCCGCTGCCCTTCATCGGGCCAATCCTCGGCGCCATCGTCGGCGGCGGGATCGGCTATTTCACCGCGGGCAAGCGCAGCTAGAGATAGTCGGCGAAGCCGCGCAGCAACTCGCGGTAGAGGTCGCGCTTGAACGGCACGATAAGTTCCGGGAGCAGGTGCGGCTCGGCCCATTTCCAGTGGCTGAATTCCGGATGGCTGGTGGCGATGTTGATGTCGTCGTCGCTGCCGAGGAAGCGGGCCAGATACCAGTCCTGCAGTTGCCCCTTCCACTTGCCGCCCCACAGCCGCGAGGCGATCGCGTCGGGAATGTCATAGCGCAGTTGCTGCGGGTGGCTGGCGATCTGCTCGACCAGCCCGGGCCTGATGCCTGTCTCTTCTTCCAGCTCGCGAAGCGCGGCGGGCCACGGCTGTTCGCCCTTGTCGATTCCGCCTTGGGGCATTTGCCAGGCTTCGTCGCGGTTATCGATCCGCCGCCCGACGAACACATGTCTCTCGGCGTTGAGCAGCATGACGCCGACCCCGCGGCGATAGAGATGGTCGTTGGTCACGCCTTACCCTTCGAGTTTGCGGATGCCGTTGCTGAGATTGCGGGTCCGCTGATCGATCTTGCCCATGTTGAACAGGAACGTCGCCACTGCCGCAAGGTGCCAGCGCAATTCGCCGACCAGGTCGGGATGGGCCCGCAACGCCGCTGCCGCCTCGGCCCAGCGATCGGGCGCCAGGTCAAGATCGCAGGTCGCGGGGAGATGGGCCAGCAGCGGCCGTCCGGGGATCGGCCGATCGCCGCAACGGTCGCGGATCAAATCCTGGATGTCTTCAGGAATGACCTTGCGAACCTGTTCGCGATATCGGGTCCTGACCGCCGCTGGCCCAACATCGGCGAAATCGACTGACATCAATGATGCCAGGCCGCGCCGGATGTCGGGGTCGTCGATGCTGCGCACCTGATCACCGCCGAAGATTCTTGCCCAGTTCACTGCATTGATTTCAAGGCCGTAGACCTGGCTGGCCTGATAGGCGGAAATCACAAACTGTTCGTTGCTCACGCCGGGGTCTCCGCGCCAGCCGGCAAAGGCATTGTCCGCGTAGGCACGGGTTGTCGCGTAATAGGGTTTGGCGGTGTCGAAGAAGCCGATGAAATGCTCCAGCCCAGGCTGCAATTCGCTCAGCATCCGCTCAGTCTGGAGACGTTCGACCCGGGCCTGGTTCCAGTTCGCGGCCTGGATGCCGACGAACACGCCGATGATAACGATCAGCAGCTCGATTGCGATTGCCACCCAATCCTGCGCGCGAAGCTTGGCGACGGTGCGCTTGAAGATCATGACCCGTTGCGCATGCGGTGCGCCCCCCACGGGTGGACCTGTAGCTCCAAAGTCGGACGCAGCAAAGCAACCGCAAAGATGGTGGCGGAATCCCCTGCGGAGTCCTAATGTAGGTTTCAAAGTAGACACTCGAAGGACGATCATGGCCACGGCCAACCACAACGTTACCGACGACGAAGCACGATCCCATCCGCCACAGGAAGCGGTCGTCGTCCGTTTTGCCGGTGACAGCGGCGACGGCATGCAGCTCACCGGCGGGCAGTTCACCTTGTCGACCGCGCTGGCCGGCAACGACCTTGCTACTTTCCCCGATTTCCCCGCCGAAATCCGCGCCCCGCAGGGGACGACCTTCGGCGTTTCCGCCTTCCAGATCAATTTCGGCTCCTCGGCGATCGAGACCGCCGGCGACCAGCCGGACGTGCTGATCGCGATGAACCCGGCGGCACTCAAGATGAACGCCACCGCGCTGCGCGAAGGTGGGTTGATCATCGCCGACGAGGGCGAGTTCACTCCGCGCAACCTCGCCAAGGCCGGCTATGAGGTGAACCCGCTGGAGGACGGCAGCCTGGCCAAATGGCAGCTGGTCCATTTCAATATTTCGCAGCTGACCCTCGACGCGGTGAAGCCGTTCGGCCTTGGCAACAAGGAAGCGCTGCGCTGCAAGAATATGTGGACGCTGGGCCTGGCGCTGTGGATGTTTGATCGCGAGCGCCAGCCGATCGTCGACTGGCTCAACGCCAAATTCGCCAAGGCGCCCGAGCTGGCCGAAGCCAATATCGCTGCGTTGAACGCAGGCCATGCCTATGGCGAGACGGCCGAGATCGGCGGCCAGGTTCGCCAGCGCCATATCGACGCCGCTTCGGCCGAGCCGGGGCTTTACCGCACCGTCACGGGCGCGGAATCGATTTCGCTCGGCCTGATTGCCGGAGCTCAGCTGGCCGGGCTCCCGATGTTCTTCGGCGGCTATCCGATCACCCCGGCCTCGGCGATCCTCCACCACCTGTCGCGGCTCAAGGAATATGGCATCACCACCTTCCAGGCCGAGGACGAGATCGCCGCGATCTGCTCGGCGATCGGCGCCAGCTATGCGGGCCACTTAGGGGTCACCAGCTCATCGGGGCCGGGCATCGCCTTGAAGGGCGAAGCGATGGGCCTGGCGGTGATGACCGAGCTGCCGCTGGTGATCATCAATTCGCAGCGTGGCGGGCCGTCGACCGGCCTTCCGACCAAGACCGAGCAAAGCGACCTCTACCAGGCGGTCTATGGCCGCAACGGCGATACGCCATTGCCGGTGATCGCCGCCTGCTCGCCGGCCGATGCGTTCGATTGCGCGATCGAGGCGGTCCGGATCGCGACCCGCTACATGACCCCGGTGATGCTGCTGACCGACGGCTATATCGCCAATGCCGCGGAGCCGTGGAAGGTGCCGGACATGAGCGGTTATCAACCGTTCCCGGTCAGCTTTGCCGCGGCGCGCGCCGCCGACAATGACCAGGTCATGCCGTATGAGCGGAACGGCGACCTTGCCCGGCCGTGGATCAAGCCGGGTACGCCGGGCCTCGAGCATCGCATCGGCGGCATCGAGAAGAACCCGGGCAGCGGCAACATCGACTATTCGCCCGAGGCCCATGCCGAAATGACCCGGCTGCGCGCTGCCAAGGTCGCGGGCGTCGCGGACTCGATCCCCGACCAGCAGGTTTGCCTTGGCGCTGACAAGGGCAAACTGGCGGTGGTCGGCTGGGGCTCGACCTTCGGCCCGATCCACCAGGCGGTGCGGCGGGCACGGGCACGGGGCCTCGACGTAGCCCACATCCACATTCGCTACATCGCGCCCTTCCCCAAAAATCTCGCTGTCCTACTTAGGGGATTTGAGCGCATAATCGTTCCAGAAATGAATACCGGACAGCTGAAGACCGTGCTCCGCGACCAGTTCCTGGTCGATGCTCGCCCGGTCAACAAGGTTTCGGGGCAGCCCTTCACCATCGCCGAAATCGAAGCGGCGATCGACGAGGCGCTCAAATGATAAGGTCACAAATCAAGGGCAAAAACGCGCCATACACCATGCCCTTTGTGACCCTAAGGGCGGGGACGCCGGCGTGAAGCCGATCAATCCCTGGCCGCTCATCGCCATGCTGGTGCTGGTGGTGTTCCTCTATCTCTGGCTCAACGGTTACATCGCATGAACGAGCAGACGACAATCACCACCGCCAAGGACTGGGCATCCGACCAGGAAGTACGCTGGTGCCCGGGCTGCGGCGATTATGCCGTCTTGAAGGCGGTTCAGCGGACCATGCCGGACCTCGGCACCGCGCGCGAGAAGACGGTGTTCATCAGCGGCATCGGCTGCTCGAGCCGCTTTCCCTATTATATGGCGAGCTACGGCTTTCACACGATCCATGGCCGCGCCTGCGCCGTGGCGACCGGGACCAAGCTCGCCAATCCGGAGCTCGACGTGTGGATCATCACCGGCGACGGCGACGCGCTGTCGATCGGCGGCAATCACACCATGCACCTCTTGCGCCGCAACCTCGATTGCCAGCTGCTGCTGTTCAACAACGAAATCTATGGCCTCACCAAGGGCCAATATTCGCCGACCTCGCGGATCGGAACGCGCTCGCCCTCAACCCCGTTCGGGTCGGTCGACCGGCCGGTCAATCCCTGCTCCTATGCGCTGGGATCGGGCGCGCGCTTCGTCGCCCGCGGCATCGACGTCCACAAAAATTTGCCGGACGTGCTCAAGGCCGCACACGCCCACAAGGGCGCCAGCTTCGTCGAAATCTACCAGAATTGCGTCGTCTATAACGACGATGTGTTCGCGCCGTTCACCTCCAGGGAAGTGGCTTCGGACAAGCAACTGTGGTTGCAGGCCGGCGAGAAGATGCTGTTCGCCGGCGGTACCAAGGGCATCGCCCTCGACATGGAGCATCACCGGCTGAAGGTGGTCGACGGTGACAGCGACGAGGTCATTGTCCACAACCCCAGGAACCGGTCGGTCGCTTACATGCTGGCCGAGATGCCGGTGACGATTTTCCCGATGGCCCTGGGCGTCATCTATGAGGATCCGGCGCCAACGTTCGACAGCGCGGTGATCGAGCAGAACGAAGCCGCGGCCAAAGGCAAAGCCGCTGATCTGCAGGCGCTGGTCAGCAAGGGCCAGACCTGGATGGTCGAGAAAGAGCCAAGAGCCGAGTAAATCTCAACAGGGAGCGACGAGCATGGCGAAAGCGACCACCAAAAAGAAGGTTGGCAAGGCGATGAAGGCCGTCGCCAAGGCCATGCCCAAGTCCAAGCGCAAGAAGGTCAAGAAGGTTGCGAGCAATGCTGCCGACGCGCTGTGGAAGCTGGCCGATAATCCGCTGATCGGGGAAATGCTGGCAATCGGCGCCGGTACGGCCGTGGCGGCTTTGGCCGAAAGCGGCGTCTCCGGTAAAGGCAAGAAGAAGAGCATTTCCTCGAAGGCCGTAAAGTCGGCCGGCAAGGCCGCCGCCGCCGCGATTGGTGCCCGGCTGATCAGCGAGTTCACCGAGCTCAAGAAGCCTGCGAAACCCGCGAAACCGGCCAAGCCAGCGAAACCGGCCAAGCCGGCCAAGCCCGCTAGGCGCGCAAAAGCGTAAGCCTCGCCCGGCCGACATCGCGTTCGGCACTGATTTCCCAGCCCTTGGGCGGCGCTACCGCGTCGCCCTTTTGGGATTCGACCGCCATCCAGCCGCCGGGCGCAAGCCAGCTTGCTGCTGCGACCGCTTCGGCCACCGCGCTGCCCGACCCCGGCTCATAGGGCGGGTCGGCGAAGACCAGGTCGAATGATTGGCCGGACGGCAGGGTGGCGGCCGACATCGACCGCATCGAAATGCGCGCCGCGGCGCCCAGCGCTGTCACATTGGCGTCGATGGCCTTCAGTGCCGCCCGGTCGATCTCGACAAAGGTGGCGTGGGCCGCGCCACGCGACAGCGCTTCCAGCCCTAGTGCCCCGCTACCGGCGTAGAGATCGGCGACGCGCAAACCATCGAAACTGCCGACGCGGCTGGCAAGCATCGAAAAGAGCGTTTCGCGGGTGCGGTCGGCGGTCGGGCGGGTCTGGCGCCCTTCCGGAGCGACGAGCTTCCGCCCGCGCCACTCGCCGGCGACGATGCGCATCAGCAATTCCTCCCCAGCTTGAAGCTGGGGAGGGGAACCAGCGAAGCTGGTGGAGGGGTAGCTGAAGCTGACATCAGTTACCCCTCCACCGTCCTTCGGACGGTTCCCCTCCCCAAGCCTGCTTGGGGAGGAACCTCATTTCAGCCCCTGCCTGAAGCGGAACAGCTCTTCGCGCTGGACCTCGGCGACGCTGCCCGGCGCCAGCCCCTCGACCGTGAACGGGCCGTAGCTGGTGCGGATCAGCCGCGAGACCTGCAGGCCGAGATGAGCGAGGACGCGGCGGACCTCGCGATTCTTGCCCTCGGTCAGCGACATTTCGATCCAGCAGTTGCGGCCGGTCCGGCGTTCGAGGTTGGCGTCGATCGAGCCGTAGCGAATGCCCTCGATCGTCACGCCTTCGGCCAGCTCTTCTAGCTGGGCCTGGGTAACGTCGCCGAACGCTCGGGCGCGATAGCGGCGGACAACTCCGCTGCTCGGCAGCTCAAGCTGCCGCTTCAACTCGCCGTCATTGGTTAGCAGCAACAGGCCTTCGGTGTTATAGTCGAGCCGCCCGACCGGTATCAGCCGCGGCAACCCTTGCGGCAATTTGTCGTAAATTGTCGGCCGGCCCTTTGGATCGTTGGCCGCGGTCAGCGCGCCCGAAGGCTTGTAGAATCGGAACAATCGCGCTGCGCCCGGCGCCTTCACCGGTTGGCCATCGACCGTCACGCCCTGCAAATTGTCGAGCAGAGTCGCGGGCGTGGTCAGTTTCTCGCCGTGGAGCGCGATCCGCCCCTCGGCGATCATCCGTTCGATATCGCGGCGCGACGCGACGCCGGCCCGAGCCAGCAGCTTGGCGATCCGCTGCGGTCCTTCCTCGCGCGCCGGCCCCGGCTTCGGGCCGCGCGGCTTTTGGGGCCTCCCGCTGCCATAAGTTGGCCGCGAAACGGTCCTAGCCCTGGCTCGTTGCTGGTCTGTCGGCTTTTTCATACGGAGTCTCAATGCTGTTCGGGAAGCGCAAGCGGGTCGTCAATAGAATCCTCATCGTCGAAGACGAGCCGCTGACGGCGTTCGACAATGAAAATCTGATCGGTGACGCCGGATATGAAGTGGTGGCGACGATCGATCGCTATGCCACCGCGATCGACCTGCTCGACCGCGAACAGGTCGACCTGATCCTGAGCGACGTCCGCCTGACCGGCCAGCGCACCGGCATCGACCTTGCCAGGGAAGCGCAGCGGCGCAGCATCCCGGTGCTGTTCGTGACCGGTGCGCCGCCGGACAATGCGGAGGAACTGGTGATTGGCGTGCTGATGAAGCCCTATAATCACCGCACGATGCGGTCGGCGTTGAGCTGCATCGATTGCTACCTGGCCGGCGAAAAGACGCGTCCGCCCAAGGGGCTGACGCTGTTTCCCAAGGCGACGGTCTAAAGCAGCCGGTCGAGCTTGGCGTGGAAGTCGGCGATGCCGGCCTCCAACGTGCCGAGCACAACCTCGTCGATTTGACCTGACGCCAGTCCCTTGTGGCACAGTGCCGCGGCGTGGAAATCTTCCGCGCCGAACGTGCCGCCGTCGAGCAAGTCCCAGCTGCGCTGCCAGTGCGCCTCGGCCTCGTTGGTGGTC
>NZ_JAHFPY010000064.1 GCF_023266535.1 Sphingomonas sp.
GACAAGATACCAGCTAGTGTTCGGCACGGCCAGGACCGCGCTCGAAACAACGCAGACCGGGAAGCCACTACCCGCGGCGGGCGTGTAGCAATGCTGGTCGAGATCGCGCTTGAACCAAGGTGAGCGAACGCCAACTTCCAGCCGCAGCGTATTGTTGAAGAATTTGCCGATGTACTGGCCCGACAGCTGGTTGAGCAGCGCGATCGAGGTACGGTCGCGGTTCTGCAGCACCGTGCCGGCGGCGGTGATGATCGGCGTGCCGTTGCGGCCGAAGAACGGGTTGATGATGTTGAAATGGTCGTCGGTGAAGGAATATTCGCCGGTCTGCCGGTGATGCGCGCGGTCGTAAGTGTAGGCGACGCGGACCGTATTGGTCGAATTCGGCTTCCACACCAGCGAGCTGATCACCGTGATGCGGTTGGTGTTGGTGATTGAAGGGCGGCCGACGAGAACGGTGTCGGGCGGCGCGATACTGCCATCGCCGTTGAGGTCGACGCCATTTGGTGTGCCCTGCTTCAGAAGGGGATCAGTCTCACTCAGCCGCGTCGTTTGGCTGCCGCCATTGGCGAGCACATATTGGTAGGTCGGGTCGACCGTCAGGACCAGGCCGTCCATCAGCGTGAAGCGGGACTGGCCGCGGATGTTGCCGGTGTTCGACGGATTGATCTGCGTTCCAAGCAGGTTGGTAAGCGCCTGGCTTTGAAGACCCGCCGGCTCCTCCGTCGAAGTGGTGCATGCGGGAGGATCGGATGCTCCCGGCACGCGAGTCACAATGACACCGCCAATCGAGCAATTCTTCGGGAAGACGATGCTGTTGACGTCCTTCCACTGGTCGTGGCTGAAATCGCCAACCACCACTGGGTCGGCGCCGTGGGCAATCGTGGTTGGAATAATCGACGAACCGATCGCCGTGATGCTCCTCAGGTCCGTGAGGGTCGGGTTGTTATAGTTGTTGTTGCGATTCTGGTTGTAATGGCCGGCGAGCGAAATGAAGTCGCCGCCGCTGCCGAGCGGCTGGTAGATCCTGGCGTTGACCTGCCACTTGTCGATCTCGCCATCGCCGCGCCAATGGTCATAAGTGTTGCGGCTGCCTGCGATCCACAATCGTGTTCCGGCCGACGTGATTTCGCCGCTGTTGACCATCGCGAAATAGCGGCGGAAGTCGAACGTGCCGACCGCCCCGTCGAGCAGGACGCCTGCCTTGCTGGTCGGGATCAGCGAACGGAAGTTGACGGTGCCGCCAGCGGCCGAAGCAGTCGGCGAGTCGACGTCGGTCGCGCCGAGGTTGACGTTGACCTGCTCGACCAGCTCCGGATCGAGGAACTGGTTCGGGAAGATCGCATAGTTGCCGCTATCGTTGAGCGGAACGCCGTCGAAGGTCACGCTGACGCGGTTGCCGTCGAAGCCGCGGATACGGATGTTGCCGCCCGAGCTGCCGTAGGAGTCATTCTGCGTGAAGTTGACGCCAGGAATGTAGTTGATGGTGCTGAGCAGGGTCTGCCCGGGGCTCTGCTTGGCGATATATTCCTGGGTGATCAGGCCCTTTGCCTTGGTCGAGTCCTGGATCACCACGCCGCTGATGCCCTTCTGGACGCGGGTGCCGGTGACGACGATCGTATCCTTCTCGGTTTCGACGGTTCCGGTCGACTGGGCGAAGGCGGCGGTGGGCATGACGGCAGCAGCCGTCGAGCAAAGCAGAAGCAGTTTTTTCACGTTAGATCCCAATGATTTAACAAGACAGAATTTCGTACGTCCGGCTCGCTAGGGGTCGAATTAGACACTTGGGTGACTGGCCCGATTGGCCCGTCGCCTTTTCCTTAATGCGTTGCTGAAAAACCCCACCCCATCGCGAGTCCCCCGCGAAATGCCTAAGGGCTAGACACGGCGGATGCTACATTTTTGTGACAGGATTTGGCTGGATTTTGAATCACTTCGCCAAGCGATGCATTGGCGCAACAGCCTGAGTTAGATTGCCTTTGCGTCAAGCCTTCGCCCGAGTGCCACGAACGCGTAAATCAGCGGCGGCACCAGGATGATCGACAGCACCACCTTGGCCATCATTTGGCCGAGCAGCAGCTCGCCGATCGGGAACACGCCATAAAAGGCGACGGAGATGAAAATCAGCGTGTCGACGATCTGGCTGAGCGCGCTCGCCACGCCCGACCGCAGCCACAACATCTTCTCGCCTTCCTGGCCCTTGAGCCGGCTGAAGATCGAGACGTTGAGCAGGGTCGAAATGCCGTAAGCCAAGATGCCGCCAAGCCAGATTCGCGGCGTCCCTCCCATGATCGTGTCGAACGCGCTCAGCCGCGCCGGATCCATGTCATGGGCGGCGGGCAGGTCGAGGATGACCAGGCTCAACAATAGCGAGAAGATCAGCGGCACGAAGCCGATCAGCACCAGCTTGTTGGCGGTCGCGCGGCCATGAAGTTCGGCGACCGAGCTTGATGTCACGACCAGCATCAGGAAGGCGAAGATGCCGGCTTCGACCGCCAGCGGGCCGAGTCCGACCAGCGGGCCAATCGCCGACAGCGGACCCAGTGCGACCTGCTTGTTGCCGAGCACACCGGCGATGCACACCATGCCGCCATAGAAAATGGCGAAGGCGAACAGCGAGCGCGAAATGGCAGGCGGGGGAGAGGCGGTGGGGTCGGTCATGCGTGAGGCGTAGCGGCTTTGTTGCGGGCTGCAAGTCCCTCGGTTCCTTGACCGCTTCCACGTCGCGCGGCTAGGCGCCCGCACAGTGACCAAAGCTTCCCTCGACATCGTGGCCATGGGCGATGCCATCGTCGACGTCATCGCCAATTGCGATGAGGAGTTCATTCGTGCGCACAATTTGCCCAAGGGCTCGATGCAGCTGCTGACTCCGAGCCAGGCCGACGAGCTTTACGCGGCGATGGGCGTGGCGCGGGAAATGTCGGGCGGGTCGGCGGCCAATTCGATGGCTGGGGTGGCGGCGATGGGCGGTACGGCCGCCTTCATCGGCCAGATCGCTGAGGACCAGCTTGGCCTGATTTTCGAACATGACATGCACGCGCTCGGCGTGCGCTTCGACACGCCGCCGATGCTGGACGGACCGCCAACCGGGCGCTGCCTGATCCTCGTCACGCCGGACGGGCAGCGGACCATGAACACCTCGCCCGGAGCCAGCCACGAACTCAGCATCGAAGCGCTCGATCGCGAGCTGATCGCGTCGGCCTCGATCCTGTTCCTCGAAGGCTATTTGTTCGGGCCCACCAAGCCGCGCGCGGCGATGATGGAAGCAATCAAGATTGCCCATGCCGCCAATCGCCAGGTCGCCTTCACCTTGAGCGAAAGCGTGTGCATCGCCGGCCGCAAGGAAAGCTTTGCGGAGATGATCAGCAGTGGCGGCGTCGACCTGCTCTTCTGCAATGAGGACGAAGCGCTTCAGCTCGTGGAGCGCACGGACCTCGACGGCGCGCTCGACGAGTTGGCTGCAAATGTCCCGACCCTGGTCATCACCAAGGGCGCAGAAGGCGCCATCGGCATCGAGAAGGGCGAACGGATCGCCATCCCCGCGGCGCCGGTCAGCTATGTGGTCGATACGACCGGCGCGGGCGATTTGTTCGCGGCCGGATTCCTTGCGGCGCGGTGCAAGGGTGCCAGCCTGGAACGCTGCTTGTGGACCGGCGCGATCGCCGCCGGCGAAGTGATCCAGCATTATGGCGCCCGGCCGATCGCGGACTTAAAGGAGCTGGTGAAACTATGATCCGGAAGCTCGCGGTCTACTGCGGTTCCGCCCCGGGCAGCGACCCCGCCTTCGCCGACATGGCGCGGGCCTTGGTGCGCGAAATGGCGGCGCGCGACGTCGACATGGTCTATGGCGGAGGCCGCCTTGGCCTCATGGGAATCATCGCCGACGAAATGCTGGCAGCCGGCGGCAAGGTCCACGGAGTCATCCCGCAGGCATTGGTCGATCATGAGGTCGCGCACACCGGCCTCACCGAACTCACCACCGTCGCCAACATGCATGAGCGCAAGGCAAAGATGACCGAGCTGTGCGACGGCTTCGTCGCGCTGCCGGGCGGCATCGGCACGCTCGACGAATTGTTCGAGGCCTGGACCTGGAACGCGCTCGGCTATCACGCCAAGCCCTTCTGCCTGCTCAATGTCCATGGATTTTGGGACGGGCTGGCCGGGTTCATGGACCATGTCCGCGACAGCGGGTTCCTGAGCCAGGCGCGGCGCTTGCAGCTGCTCAAGGCGGAAACACCGGCCGAGGCACTCAACCTACTGGACGAAGCGGCGAAAAACTCGGAACAAGGCGTTACCTGGTAGGCGCTTTCTTGGCCCGGGGAGGGGTCGCGTTTCATGAACCAATTGCTCGGGCTGGCGGGCGTTGCCGCCATCATCCTGATTGCCGTCCTGTTCTCGTCGAACCGCAAGGCGATCAGCTTGCGTGTCACCGGAGCAGCCTTTGCGCTGCAGGCGGTGATCGCCTTCTTTGTCATTAAGACACCGTGGGGCAAGCGGGTCCTCGAGACCATGGCTACCGGGGTCTCCAACCTGCTTGGCTACGCCAGGGAAGGGACGCAGTTCCTGTTCGGCGAAATCGCTACCCAATATGGCCAGAAAGTATTCGCCATCGCCGCGCTGCCGGTGATCATCTTCTTCGCCAGCTTCATTGCGATCCTCTACCACCTCGGCATCATGCAGCGGGTGGTGAAGTGGGTCGGTGGCGCCATCGGCTGGGTCACGGGCATTAGCCGGGTCGAATCATTGGGCTCGGCCGCGAACATCTTCGTCGGCCAGTCAGAAAGCCCGCTAGTGGTCCGTCCCTATTTGGCCGCGCTGCCGCCGTCGCATCTGTTCACGCTGATGGCGGTGGGCATGGCCGGTGTCGCGGGGACGATCCTGGCAGCCTATGCCTCACTGCTTGGGGAGCAGTATCTGCCCTATCTGTTGGCCGCGTCCTTCATGTCGGCGCCGGGCGGCATCCTGATGGCCAAGCTGATCATGCCCGACGAGGCGGAGTCGGAAGGTGAAGCCGCGACCGTCGCCCCCGAGGACGAGATTGAGGTGCACACCTTCGAAGAGGGCGACCGGCCGGCCAACATCATCATGGCCGCCGCCCAGGGCGCTCAGACCGGCGTTAAGCTGGCGGTGGCGGTCGGCGCGATGGTGCTGGCGTTCGTCGCGCTGGTGGCGCTGGCGAATGGCATATTGGGCGGGATCGGCGGCTGGTTCGGCCGGCCCGACCTGTCTTTCCAGGCGATCGTCGGCCTGCTGTTCTCGCCGGTGATGTACCTGATTGGCATCCCGTGGAACGAGGCGGGAGTTGCCGGCGGGCTGTTCGGCACCAAGATCGTCCTCAACGAGTTCGTCGCGTTCATCGACCTCGGCAATGCCGCCGGGCCCGCCGCGGCACTCAGCGACCGCAGCCGGGCGATCGTCACCTTTGCGCTGTGCGGCTTCGCCAACTTCTCGTCGATCGCCATCCAGATGGCGGTGACCGGCAACCTTGCCCCCAACCAGCGGCCGATGATCGCCAAGCTCGGCCTGCGCGCCCTGCTGGCCGGCTCGCTTGCAAATCTGATGAGCGCCGCGCTGGCCGGGCTGATGATCGGCTGATTATTTGCTAAGAGACTGACATGACCGACGTATTGACCAGCGATCACATCGCTTCCGTTTCGCTCGCCGATGCCGACAAGGATCCGCAGGGCTTCGCCAACGAGCTTGGCCGCAGCTTTGTCGACTATGGCTTCGCGGTAATCCGCGACCATGGCGTCCCGCAGGATTTGATCGATCGTGCGGAGCAGAAGTCGAAGGAGTTCTTCGCGCTTCCCGAAGAAGTGAAGCGGAAATATTTCATCGAGGGGCAGAGCGGCCAGCGCGGCTACACGCCGTTCGGGATCGAAACCGCCAAGGGGTTGCAAGCCCACGACCTCAAGGAATTCTGGCACGTCGGCCGCGAACTGCCAGCGGGCCACAAATATGCGTCGAGCATGTTGCCCAATGTCTGGCCGGCGGAAGTGGCCGGCTTCAAAGAGACCTTCCAGGAGCTTTACCAGGCGTTCGACCAGGCCGGACTCAAGGTGCTGCGCGCCATTGCCCGCTATCTCACGGTCGACGAGGATTATTTCACCGACACGGTTAAGGACGGCAATTCGGTGATGCGCCTGCTGCACTATCCGGCGCAGACCGAGCCGACTGGCAATCACATCCGCGCCGGCGCGCATGAGGATATCAACACGATCACGCTGCTGCTCGGCGCCGAGGAAGCGGGGCTTGAGCTCAAGACCAAGGACGGCCGCTGGATCCCGGTTATCTCGCGGCCCGGCGAGCTGGTGATCAATATCGGCGACATGCTGCAGCGGCTGACCAACGGGAAGCTGCGCTCCACGTCGCATCGCGTGGTCAATCCTGCGCCCGACCGCGCCAGCCATGCGCGCTATTCGATGCCCTATTTCCTCCACTTCCGCTCCGACTTCCTGATCGAGGCGCTGCCCGGCACGGTTCCGGCGGGCGAGCAGCCGAAGTGGGCGCCGATCACTGCCGACGACTATCTCCAGGAACGGCTCAGTGAGATTAAGCTGAAGTGAGCGACGATGATTATGTCTATGACGAGGAGACGGGCGAGTGGTTGCCCGCATCCGAGTTGCGCGCGCGGCAGGCAATGGCCGACATGGTCGAAGTCCGCGATTCCGTCGGCAACCTGCTGGCCGACGGCGACCAGGTCACACTGATCAAGGATCTTGAGGTCAAGGGCGCTGGTCAGACGCTCAAGCGCGGCACGCTGATCAAGTCGATCCGGCTAACCGGCGATCCGCAGGAAATCGATTGCCGCTACGAAGGAATCAAGGGCCTCGTCCTGCGTGCCGAGTTCGTTCGCAAACGCTAGCCGGCATCGGTGAGATTGGCCGGTCCGAATCCCACGGGAAGCAAGGCCGCGATCGAATGGCGTTCGACTGAAGAACCGTCGCCGTTGGTGCAGAGGATCTCGACGTCGCGGCCGGACAGAGCAGCGGCTTCAAAGATCGCCTGGCGGCAACCGCCGCAGGGCGTGCAGACAACGTCTCCGGAGAGCGCTTCGCCCGACAAATGACCACCGGAAACCGCAATTCTGGCGACATTTTGCAGCCCAAATGCACTTTGCGCGGCGGAAAGCGCGCTTTGTTCGGCGCAGACGCCGAGGCGGTAGCAGGCGTTCTCGACATTGACGCCGGTTACGACCCGCCCGTCTGCGCTCTCGATCGCGCAGCCGACTGAGAACCTCGAGTAGGGCGCATAGGCCTTTAGGGCAGCTTCGCGCGCGGCGGCGATCAGTTGTTCATCGGTCATATTAGAAGCTTAGGCACGTTCCCTATAGCCGTCACCCCCGCGCAAGCGGGGGTCCCGCTACTTGAAGAAAATCGGGATTCCCGCTTTCGCGGGAATGACGAGTCTGTGTGGAGTCGCGAATGAGAATTCTCCCGATCGGATTAACAGCCCTGTTGGCCGCTTGCGCGACCGTCCCGCAGACGACGTATCCAATCGAGGTCCAAATCCTCGCGATCAACGACTTCCACGGCAATCTCGAAACGCCGGAAGGCACGATTCCAATCACCGGCCCCGACGGAGCCGATGTCGACAGCAGGGTCGGCGGCGCCGCGCAGCTGGCGGGGACACTCAAGGTGCTGCGCAACGGCCATGCCAACAGCATCACCGTCGCCGCGGGCGACCTGATCGGCGCCTCACCGCTCGCCTCGGCCTGGTTCCTCGACGAGCCAACGATCGACGCGCTGAGCCTGGCCGGGCTGGAACTGGCCTCGGTCGGCAACCATGAGTTCGACAAGGGGTCGAGCGAGCTACTTCGTATGCAGAAGGGCGGCTGCGAGAAATATACGACGCGCCAGCCGTGCCAGCTGGAGCGGTTCAAGGGCGCAGGATTCACCTACCTCGCCGCCAACGCCCTGCGGGCCGACGGCTCGACCTTGTTCCCGGCAACCGCGATCCGCCGCTACGGGCCGGTCAAAGTCGGCTTTATCGGCATGACGCTGAAGGACACCGGCATCCTCGCCAGCCCGGCAGGGGTCGCCGGCCTGACCTTCGCTGACGAAGCGGCCACCGCCAATGCGCTGGTGCCCAAGCTCAAGGCCGAGGGTGCCGACACGGTGGTCTTGCTGATCCACCAAGGCGCCAAATCGCCCAAAGCCTATCAGACGGAGAGTTGCGAGGGGCTGGCGGGGCCGATCCTCGACATTCTCGATCATCTCGATCCTGCCATCCGGACGATTGTGTCGGGCCACACCCATCAGGCCTATGCCTGCACGCTCGACCGGGGCGGCGCGCCACGATTGCTGACCAGCGCCGGCAAATATGGGTTTCTGGTGACCGACATTCGCCTCGACTTCGATCCGAGATCGCGCGGGCTGGTGGCATCGGCGGCCAGGAATGTCCCGGTCGAGGCTAGCACCAACGGCGATCCGAAGGTCGCGCAACTGACCGGCCGTTACGTCAAGGCGGCCGCGCCGGTCGCCGAGCGCGTGATCGGGAGGCTAAGCGGTCCCGCACCTCGATCCGAAACCGAGGATGAATCGCCGGCCGCCTCGCTGGTCGCCGACGCCGAATTGTACGTCGCCCGGCAGGCCGACAAGGGCCGCGCCCGGATCGCCTTCACCAACGCCACCGGCGTGCGCACCGGCCTGTTCCCCAAGGCGGACGGTTCGGTGAGCTTCGGCCAGATTTTCCAGATGCAGCCGTTCGGCAATAACCTCGTCACCAAGAACTACACCGGCGCCCAGCTCAAGGCGGTGCTGGAGCAGCAATTCCGCACGGTCGACGGCGCGGGGAGGGTCGGTTCGCTGCTGATTCCCTCGGCCGGCTTCCGCTTCCGCTATGATTTGGCGCGGCCCCAGGGCGACCGGATCATCCTGATGGAGCTGGACGGAAAGCGCATCGATCCGGCGGCCAGCTACCGGGTGACGGTCAACAACTTCCTCGCTTCGGGCGGCGACGGCTTTTCGGCCCTGTCCGCCGGTTCCGATGCGGTCGATGGCGGCATGGACCTCGATGCGATGGAGGCATGGCTCGTCCTAGGGCAACCGGTCCCGGCGATGGGCCGCACCAAGGACTAGTTGGTTCCGTGGCCGTCACGGGAATGAATCCCGTGACGTCAGTCCTGTCCGCTCCGCGTCAGGCTGGCCGGCCTTCGCCGTCTCTCGCTCAGCTAACGGTCGCCATGGCGACCGCGTCGCTAAGCTTGGCGGCTCAGCGTAGCGGCGGCTCGTCGAAGCTGCGCAATTTGCGGCTATGCAGGCCATCGCCCTCGTTGCGCAGCAGGTCCAGCGTCTCGATTCCGATCCTGAGGTGCTGGCTGATCGCCCGCTCGTAGAAGGCATTGGCCTGGCCGGGCAGCTTGAGCTCGCCGTGGAGCGGCTTGTCCGACACGCATAGCAGGGTCCCGTAAGGTACGCGGAAGCGGTAGCCTTGCGCCGCGACGGTCGCCGATTCCATGTCGATCGCCACCGCCCGGCTCTGGTTGAAGCGCAGCGCCGACAGCGTGTAGCGAAGCTCCCAGTTGCGATCGTCGGTGGTAACGACCGTCCCGGTCCGCAGCCGCTTCTTGACGCTGTCCTCATCCTCGCCAGTAACGGTCAGCGCGGCATTGTAGAGCGCGGTCTGGACCTCGGCGATCGCCGGGATCGGGATTTCGACCGGCAGCAAATCGTCAAGGATATGGTCGTCGCGCAAATAGGCGTGGGCGAGGACATAGTCGCCGATCGTCTGGCTGGGGCGAAGACCGCCGCAATGGCCGATCATCAGCCAGGCTTCGGGGCGAAGCACGGCGATATGGTCGCAGATCGTCTTGGCGTTGCTGGGCCCGACGCCGATGTTGACCAGGGTGATGCCGTCGCCCTCAGGCGTAATCAGGTGATAGGCCGGCATCTGGTGCCGCCGCCACGCCCCTGCGGCAATCTGCTCTTCGGCATCGGCCAGGTCGCCATGCTCGAAGCTGCCGCCGGGCACCGACAGGCTGGTGAAGCGGCTGTCCGGATCGCGCAGGGCTGAAATGGCAAAGCGGACGAACTCGTCAACGTAGCGGACATAGTTGGTGAACAGCACATAGCGCTGGAAATGTTCGGCCGGCGTGCCGGTATAATGTTTGAGGCGCGCCAGGCTGAAGTCGGTGCGCAGCGCATCGAACAGCGCCAGCGGGCGGGTCGGGTCGAGCGCTACATCCCAGGCGCCATCGACTACCTCGTCGCCGATGTGTACCAGGTCGGTCGAAGGAAACCAGCGGCTCAGCTCGCCGGTCGAGATTCCCTCGAGATTGAGATCGCCGCCGTCGAGCACATAGGGATAGGGGATTTCGCTGGCCGACGAGCCGACGCTGATCTTGACCGGATAATCTCGCACCAGATGCTCAAGCTGCTCGCGCAAATAGTCGCGGAACAGCGCGGGGCGGGCGATCGACGTGGTGTAGATGCCGGGCTGGTTCAGCCGGGCAAAAGCCCGGTCGGGGGTCGGCGGCGGCACTTCCGGGTCATATTCGACCCTCAGCTCGGGGTAGGAGAATAGCCCGTCGTCGCGCCTGGCGGGGTCAGGCCTGATGCCCCGTTCTGCGTAATCGGCAAGGGCTTCGCGAAGGCTGTTTACGGAGGCGGAGTAGCGGCTCTCGAGCTCGTCGAGGATCGCCTCGATCATTTTCTGTTCTTTCATGAGGCTCCCGCTTGGACTCACATTGTGGCGTTGGCAAGACAAGTTGCAATCATAAGCAAGCTTATTATATGTAGGGCTATGAAAGAGCTTGCATGGGAAATCGCCGAGACTCACCGCGCCATGCGCCGCCATTTCGACCGGCGCGCGTCCGCATTGGGCGTTACCACCGCGCAATGGCGGGTAATTGCCCATGTCGCGCACTCGCCCGGCATCAAGCAGGTTGAACTCGCCGAGCGGCTGGACGTTGAGCCGATCACTGCCGGCCGGATTCTCGACCGGCTCGAGGAAGCGGGACTGGTCGAACGGCAGCCGGATCCGGCCGATCGTCGCGCCTGGCGCCTGTTCCTGACCGAAAAGGCCAAGCCGATCAGCAACAAGCTGCGCGACCTGGCTGAGGATTTGTCGGACGAGGCCTTTGCCGGCTTCGACCCTGAGCAGTTGCAGCTTATTCGCGACCAGCTCGCAAAGGTTCGCGAAAATGTCAGCCGGACGGACAGCGTCCAGAGGAAGTCGGCATGAACAAGATGAGCGATATCGCCACCGAAACGGTGACCAGGCTGAAGCCGAAGAGCAGCCGCGCCCTGCTGATGTTCTCGATCCCGCTGCTGATCGCGATCGTCGGCCTCTATGTTTGGCTGACGAGCGGCGGCAGCGTATCGACCGACAATGCCGCGGTGAAGCAGGACATTGTCTCGGTCAGCGCCCAGGTAAACGGCCCGGTGATCGAAGTCGCCGTCAAGAACGGCATTGTGGTCAAGCGCGGCCAGATCTTGTTCCGCATCGATCCGGCACCTTATCAGGTGGCGCTGGAGCAGGCGCAGGCCCAGCTCGCGTCGGCCAGATTGCAGACCACGCAACTGCGCACCCAGGCGGCCGGCACCGGAGCGGACATCACCGGCTCCCAGGCCAATCTGGCGATCAAGCAAAATGCCTTGTCGCGCCAGACCGCCTTGCTGAAGCAGGGGTTTACGACGCGCGCCGACTATGACGATGCGTTCAACGAGGTTCGCACCGCCGAAATGGAGCTGGCGGATGCGCGTTCGCGCGCCGCCAATGCCCATAGCGCGCTAGCCCCGGGAGAGCAGCCGTCGATCGCCCAGGCGCAAGCCGCGGTCGACAAGGTGCGGCTCGACCTGTCGCGCACCTATATCCGCGCGCCGATGGACGGCACCATCGCCAACGCCGACAAGCTGCAGGTCGGGCAGATGGCGGTGCAGGGCCTTGGCATGCTGTCGCTGGTGCACAGCCAGACCGCCTGGGTCGAAGCCAATTTCAAGGAAAAGGACGTCGGCCGGATGGTCCCGGGGCAGCGCGCCGAAATCGAGATCGACGCCTATCCGGGTAGCTCGTTCAAGGGCCATGTCGAAAGCATCGGCGCCGGTACCGGCAGCGAATTCGCGATCATTCCGGCGCAGAATGCCAACGGCAACTGGGTCAAGGTGACACAGCGCGTGCCGGTCCGCATCGCCTTCGACGGCAAGCCGTCGCGGCCGATGATCGCCGGCCTGTCGTCGACCGTGACGGTCCGGTTCAAAAACTAAGGAAGTCCGGTTGAGCGAAGGACAAGCCGCGCATCCGCTCCCTAGCGGGGAACGGATTATCGTCACCATCGGGGTGATGATGGCTGTGCTGCTGCAGGTCCTGGACACAACCATCGCCAACGTCGCCCTGCCGCATATGGCGGCCGACCTCAGCGCGTCGCAGGACCAGATTAACTGGGTACTGACCAGCTACATCGTCGCCTCGGCGATCGCCCTGCCGATCAGCGGCTGGCTGGCCGACAAGGTCGGGCGGAAGCGCCTGCTGCTGATTTCGGTGGTCGGGTTCACCGCTGCGTCGGTGCTGTGCGCGATCGCCACTTCGCTCGGCGAAATGGTCGTGTTCCGCGCCTTGCAGGGCGTCAGCGGGGCGTTCATCGTGCCGCTCGCCCAGGCGACCCTGTTCGACATCAACCCGCGCGAAAAGCACAGCCAGGCAATGGCACTGTTCGGCGGCGGCGTGATGATCGGCCCGATCCTGGGGCCGGTGCTGGGCGGATGGCTGACCGACAACTACAATTGGCGCTGGGTGTTCCTGGTCAATCTGCCGGTCGGGATCGTCTGCACCCTCATCATGCTGCGCTTCATGCCCAAGACCGAGCAGCACCAGCGCAAGTTCGACCTGTTCGGCTTCGCGCTGCTGGCGATCGCGCTCGGCGCGCTGCAGCTGTTCCTCGATCGCGGCGAGCAGAACGACTGGTTCTCCAGCTGGGAAACGATGATCGAGGTCGGAGTAGCGGCGGCCGCAGCGTGGATGTTCGTGACCCATATCGTCACCGCCAAGCATCCGCTGTTCGAACGGTCGATGTTCGTCGATCGCAATTTTTCGACCGGCCTGCTGTTCATGGCGGTGACCGGCATATTGCTGTTGGCGGGCCTCGCCCTGCTGCCGCCGCTGCTGCAGAATCTTTACGGCTATTCGGTGCTGCAATCGGGCTTCCTGACCGCGCCGCGCGGGGTCGGGACGCTAATCTCGATGCTGCTCGCCGGCCGGCTAACCGGCAGGATCGATTCCCGCCTGCTGGTCGGCATCGGCGTGGCGCTGATGGGCATTTCGCTATGGATGATGACCGGCTTCGCCATCGACCAGCCGTCGCAGCCGGTAATCATGAGCGGCGTCGTCCAGGGGCTCGGCCTCGGCCTGATCTTTGTGCCGCTGCAGAGCCTGGCGTTCGAGACGCTGGCGCCGCGGATGCGTACGACGGCCGCCAGCCTGCTCAACCTGTCGCGCAACATCGGCGGATCGGTCGGCATTTCGGTGGTCAGCACCCAGCTGGTGCGGATGACCCAGGTCGCGCATGCCGACATCGCCCAGCATATTACCGAGCAGACCATCCCGACCGCCGATCCGACAATTTTGCAGACCATCGCCCCGCAGGGATCGATGGCGATCGCGCTGATCAATGCCGAGGTGACGCGCCAGGCGCTGTTCGTCGCCTATCTTGACGACTTCAAGCTGATGATGATCGTCACCTTCGCGGTGCTGCCACTGCTGCTGTTGATGAAGCGCGGCAACCAGGTCGGGACCGGATCGCAGCAGCAAGCGGCGATGGACTGATGGCCCTGCTGTCGATCCGGGTCACGCCGCGCGCCGCAAAGCCGGGAATTGGCGACTGGAAGACCGACCCTGCTGGCCGCCCGTTTCTCGAAATGCGGGTCGCCGCTGCTCCGGCGGACGGAGCGGCCAACGATGAGGTCGTCCGGCTGCTCGCCAAGGCGCTTGGCGTGGCGAAGGGCTCGGTCCGGATCGCCAGCGGCCAGACTGCCCGTTTGAAGCGGCTAGAAGTGAAACTCGACGAAGCGGAAATCCGCGCCCGGCTCAGCCGCTGATCAGGCTCATGCAGGTGCCGCCGGCCTCGGCTTTCTGCAGCTCCGACAGGTCGACCTCGACGACATGGAGCCCGCGGTCGCGCAGCCGCTGCGCCGTCTTGGGGCTTCCCGCGGCATAGATCAGCCGATCGCCGGCCTGGACAATGTTGGCGCCCCATGGCTCGTCCGTGGCGACCGGCAGCGGATCGGTGCCCTCGAAAATCGCCGGATCGACCCAATCCGGATTTACCAGCAGCGTGTCACGGCCGGCCAAGGTCACCGCGGTCTTGAGGTGGAGGCAGCGGCCGAGCTCGACCGGCACGACGCGGTAACCAAGCGGCGCGGCGATGGCTTCCAGCGCCGCTATCCCGGCCTGGTCGGTGCGGCTCGACTGGCCGACGTAGAGCGTGTCGCCAATTTTCAGCACGTCGCCGCCGTCGAGCGTTCCCTCCGGCAGGCGGTGGACGGTAAAATAGGGCTCCAGCCCTTCGGCAGTCGAATCCACCTCGTCGGCGCGCGATGCCGCGCCGGGCCTGGTGATCACCGCATGCTCGCCTAGCAGGATCGCGGTGTCCTCGACGAACACGGCGTCGGGATCCTCTGCCAGATAGGGCAGGCGGACGATGTCGAACCCGGCATCGCTGAGCGCCTGCTCATAGGCGGCGTGCTGGGCGATGGCGCGATCGGCGTCGATGGCCACGCGATCGAGATGGGTCAGCGCGCAATCGACGATGCGCGGGCTGATCTGGCGAGTGAAGGCGAGCGGCATGCGCCGGTCCTAGCCGGAATGGCCGGACGAGCAATGGGGGAGGGCGAAATTCGACTGCGGGCTGGCAATTTTTCGACCAAAGGCGCCGCAGTGCGTTGATGGCAGCCGGTTCGATTCCTAGGGTCGGAGGCGAACAGAGGGGCAAAGCTCATGAAAGTCTCACGGCGGGAAATGATGGCGGGAAGCGCGATCGCGGCGGGTGCGATGGGAACCAGCGGCTCGGTGCTGGCTGCGCAAGCGGCTACGGCGGCCCCGTCCGCGGCATGGGACCTGGCTGACCTCTATCCAACCGATGCCGCCTGGGAGACCGAGCGCCAGGCGCTGCTCAAGGCCATTCCGACGCTTAAGGCCTATGAGGGCAAGCTCGGTCAGAGCGCGGCGATGCTCAAGGAAGCGATGCAGGCGCAGTCGGACATTAACCGGCGGGCGAGCCGGCTTTATACCTATGCCTCGCTGAAGGCCGACGAGGATTTGCGCGTCTCGGCCAACCAGGAGCGCAAGCAGCAGGCGCAGGACGTGTTCACTGCGCTGGGCGAAGCGACCGCCTGGACCGGTCCGGAGGTCGTCGCGCTTGGCGCCGCCCGGCTAAACGCGCTGATCGCGTCCGACAAGGGGCTCGACAAATTCGCCTTCGGGCTCCGGGAGAATCTCCGGCTGGCGGAGCATACGCTGTCGCCGGACGAAGAGCAGCTGCTGGCGGCTTCCGCCTCGGCGCTGGCCGGACCGCAGGACATCCGCGACCAGCTGGCCGCGTCGGATATTCCGAGGCCGACGGTGAAACTGGCCGACGGTCGTGAGATCCGGCTCGACGACCAGGGCTATACGCTGGCCCGCAACACCGCCAATCGCGACGACCGCAAGAAGGTCTTCGACAGCTTCTGGGGCAGCTACAAGGCGTTTGAAAATTCGCTCGGGGCGGCGCTGGCAGCGCGGATCAAGGGCAGCATCTTCACCGCCAAGTCGCGCAAGTATAAGTCGCCGCTGGAAGCCGCGCTCAGCGGCAGCAACCTGCCGGAAGCAGTCTATCGGACGCTGATCGCCGAGACCAATCGCGGCCTGCCAGTGCTGCACCGCTATTTCGAGCTGCGCCGCCGCATGCTCGGCCTGCCCGACATCGGCTATTGGGACATTTATCCGCCGCTAGTGAAGTCCGACCGGACCTTCTCCCTGGCCGAGATGCGCCAGCTGACCACCGACGCGGTA
>NZ_JAHFPY010000065.1:0-13222 GCF_023266535.1 Sphingomonas sp.
TATTGTCGTGACCTCGGTCGACCGTGACGATTTGCCCGATGGCGGCGCTTCGCAGTTCGTCAAGGTGATCGAGGCGCTGCGCCGCGAAACCCCCAACACCACCATCGAAATCCTGACGCCCGACTTCCGCAACAAGCATGAGGCGGCGGTCGAGGCGATCGTCGCGGCGCGACCCGACGTCTACAATCATAATCTCGAAACGGCGCCGAGGCTCTATCCGACGATCCGTCCTGGCGCCCGTTACTATGCGTCGCTGCGCCTGCTGGAGCAGGTCAAGAAGCTCGATCCGTCGATCTTCACCAAGTCGGGCCTGATGGTCGGGCTCGGCGAGGAGCGGCTCGAGGTTCACCAGGTGATGGATGACATGCGCTCCGCGGGAATCGATTTCCTGACCATGGGCCAATATCTCCAGCCGACGCCCAAGCACGCCAAGGTCGAGGAATTCGTCACCCCCGACGCGTTCAAGGCCTATGCCTCGATTGCTCGAGCCAAGGGTTTCCTGCTGGTTGCCGCCTCGCCGCTGACCCGGTCGAGCTATCATGCCGGCGATGATTTCCAGAAAATGCGCGACGCCCGCAACGCGCAGCTGGCCAGGGCAGGGGGCGCTTCCGCCTAAATGCCACGGCATAGCGAGACGCGTTATCTGCCCTACACGCCCGACCAGTTGTTCGACCTGGTCGCCGATGTCGGCAGCTACGGCGAATTCCTGCCCTGGGTTAGCGCGGTCCGCATCCGCTCCGACAGCGAACGGGAGATGGTCGCCGACCTGATCGTCGGCTTCAACGCCTTCAAGGAACGCTTTGCCAGCCG
This sequence comes from Sphingomonas sp., assembly GCF_023266535.1. Classification (GTDB taxonomy): domain Bacteria; phylum Pseudomonadota; class Alphaproteobacteria; order Sphingomonadales; family Sphingomonadaceae; genus Sphingomicrobium. Next base: position 811 of record NZ_JAHFPY010000065.1, read on the forward strand.
GGTAACCAAGGAGCGGCCCGGTCACATCTGCGTCGATTATGTCGAAGGGCCGCTCAAATATCTAAAGAATGAATGGCGGTTCGAGCCCGCGCCGCAGGGCGGGACCAATGTCCATTTCTCGGTCGACTTCGCCTTCAGGTCGCGGATCTTCGAAAGCCTCGCTGGTGCGATGTTCGACCGCGCTTTGCGGCGGATGACCGGCGCCTTCGAAAAGCGCGCCGAGCAGCTTTACGGCATCAGCAAGTCGAGCGCGCAAAGCGCCGCCTGAAGGCGGATGCCCGACCGGCCTCCTTTGGCGTCGAAAAGTTTCTGGTCGGCGACGATCTCGTCCGGCCCGGGCCGTCGCTCCGCGCGGGCGAGAACGACCGTTCCGACCGGTTTCTGCTCGGTGCCGCCGTCAGGTCCGGCGATGCCGGTAATGGCCACCGCGATATCCGCGTCGGACGCCGCCAGCGCGCCCTGCGCCATCGCCCAGGCGGTGGCGACGCTAACCGATCCGAACGTTTCGACCACGTCCTGGCTGACATTGAGCTCGGCCATCTTCGCGGCGTTGGAATAGGTGACGTAGCCGGCCTCGAACATTTCCGACGAGCCGGGGATTTCGGTAATCGCGGCGCTGACCAGTCCGCCAGTGCAGCTTTCGGCCACGGCCACCCGCCGCCCGGCGCGGCGATTGGCCTCGACCACTTCGCGCGCCTTGGCCACCAGCTCGTCAGGCAGCAGATATTTCATGGTCAGCCTGCATTCCCCTTGCAGATCGGCATGCTGTCGTCCTTGTCCTGGTCGACCATCGTCAGCACCGCGCCGATCAGCATCGAAACATTCTCCGCCGGAAGCGGCGCCAGGCTTTCGACGATCTTGCTCGCGCCAGTGCAATCCTGCGGCTTTACGTCCTTGAACAATTCGGACCCGATCATGCTTCCAATCAACGGACGCAGATATTGATCCGGCATTTTTGCGGCCATCTCTTCTTCGCCCGAGATTTTGCCGAACGCCAGCTTGGCCGCCGGCCAGCGCTGGTCGGCCACAACCTTGAATCGTGCGACCAGCGCATCCGCGTTCTTCACCAGGAAGCTGTCCTGGGGCAGGTTGGCGGCGCATTTGTCGCGCAGCCCGCCGATCATGTCGGGCATCACCGCCGCGAAGATCGCCGCCGCTTCGGTCTCGGTGACGCAGTTCTTCGGGTCGGCCGCCAGTGCGGATGACGCCATGGACACCATGGTCAGCGCGGCGATCGCCATCTTCAATTTCATGAGTCCCCCAATGTCGGCAAATTGTTGCAGAAGATTAGCAGAGCGGGGGGCGGCTACAAGCTAGGCTGCGGCACGCGGACCGTCGCCACCGCCTGCGCGGCGATGCCTTCACCCCGGCCGGCAAAGCCCAACCGCTCGGTAGTGGTCGCCTTGATGCTGACCCCGCTCACCGGAATGCCGAGGATGTCTGCGACCCGCGCGCGCATGGCGTCGCGATGTGGGCCCACTTTGGGCGCCTCGCAAATCACGGTGCAGTCGACCACATCGATGATTCCGCCCATGTCGCGGACCAGCTGCGCCGCATGCGCCAGGAACACGCTGCTTTCCGCGCCCTTCCACTGCGGATCGCCCGGCGGGAAATGCTGGCCGATGTCGCCAAGTGCGGCGGCGCCCAGCAGGGCATCGGTGATCGAATGGAGCACGACGTCGGCATCGCTGTGCCCCGCCAGCCCTTTCGAGTGGGGGATTTGGACCCCGCCCATCATCAGCGGCCCCTCGCCGGCAAAGGCATGAACGTCGAACCCCATGCCGGTCCGGCTGACGAGGCGCGACGCGAGCATCGTTTCGGCCCGCGCCCAATCGGCCGCTGACGTCAGCTTCTCGAGTGCCGCGTCACCCTCGACAACAGCCACGCCGAGGCCGCTCGCCCGGGCAACCGTTGCCTCATCGGTCGGCGCTTCGCCGGTCCATCGGCGACAGGCCTCGCGCAACTCCCGCAGCCGGAATGCCTGCGGCGTCTGTACCCGCACCGCCTGGGATCGGTCGATCGGCTCGCCGAGCAGTCCGTCGGCACGTGCCAGTGTATCCGCCACCGGCAGCACCGGGACGGCTCCGCCCGCTCCATCCAATGCGCCCAGCAAACGATCGACGACGTCAGCCGGGCAGAAGGGGCGGGCCGCGTCATGGACCAGGACGACGTCACTCCCGATCGCTTCCAGGCCGGCCCGAACGCTGTCGGCACGGGTCGCGCCCCCGATCACCAACTCGCCGACATCGCGGCTTCCAAGCGCCTGGCGCGCAAGTGCTTCCTGGCCCTCGCCAATCACCACCCGAACCGCGTCGATCGCGGGATGCGACGCCAATGCATCGACCGCATGGGCCAGCACGGCCTTGCCGACGAGTAACCGGTATTGCTTGGGAATATCGCGGCCCATCCGGCTTCCCGAGCCGGCGGCAACGATGAGGGCGGTGACGGTCATCGGCGGCGCCTTGCCCGCAACAAGGCCTTCCTGTAAAGGCGCGCCCTCCCATGAGCCTGGTAAAGCCCATCCACGTCGGTCCGGTGACCATCGACGCGCCCGTCATTCTGGCGCCGATGACGGGTGTCACCGACTTGCCGTTCCGCAAGATCGTCAAGCGCTATGGCGCCGGCCTTACGGTCAGCGAGATGATCGCCAGCCAGGCAATGATCCGCGAGACGCGCCAGTCGCTGCAAAAGGCGGCCTGGGACCCGAGCGAGGAGCCAGTGTCGCTCCAGCTGGCCGGCTGCACTCCGACCGAGATGGCCGAGGCGGCCAGGCTCAACGAGCAGCGCGGCGCGGCAATCATCGACATCAACATGGGCTGCCCGGTGAAGAAGGTGGTCAACGGCGATGCCGGTTCGGCGCTGATGCGCGACCTGCCGCTCGCCGCCTCGATCCTCGATGCGACGGTGAAGGCCGTCAAAGTCCCGGTGACGCTGAAAATGCGGATGGGCTGGGATCATAGCAGCCTCAATGCGCCCGAACTGGCCCGCATCGCCGAGGACCTCGGCATCAGGATGATCACGGTCCACGGTCGTACCCGCTGCCAGATGTACAAGGGCGACGCCGACTGGGCCTTCGTCCGCTCGGTCAAGCAGGCGACCTCGCTGCCGGTCATCGTTAATGGCGATATCTGCAGCCTGGTGGACGCCCGCACCGCGCTCGAGCAGTCGGGCGCCGACGGGGTGATGATCGGCCGCGGCGCCTACGGCAAACCGTGGCTGCTCGGCCAGGTGATGTCCGATCTCGCGCATGACGGCCACCGGCCTGATCCGTCGATGGATGAGCAGCTCGACCTGATCCTCGAGCAATATGACGCCATGCAATCGCTCTATGGCGTGCAGACCGGCGTCAACCTCGCCCGCAAGCACATTGGCTGGTATACCAAGGGGTTGCCGGGCTCGGCCGAGTTCCGCAACAAGGTCAATTTCGTGGACGATCCGAAGGTCGTAATCGGCATGCTGCAGGACTTTTATTCGCCCTGGCTCGCAAAGTCCGCAGCCTAGCTAGAAACTGTGTTCTTTATGCAACGTGTCCATGCTAGGCCCTGTCTGGAATGGATGTGCAAACCGTCGAATCCGATCTGAAAAAGAGGCCGATACCCCGCTGGCTCGCTCGCGAGAAAGAAAGCGGTCGGATCTACAATTGGGCCACTTACGCCAGCGCCGCGCTGCTCGCCGGCATGCTGGTGCTCAGCTATGTGATGCTGACCCGCAAGGGTGCGCCGGGATCCATGCTTTCTCCGTGGCAGATCGCCGCACTGCTGATCGGTAATTTGATTCCGGCCATCGCGCTCATGGTGCTGCTGTCGCGCAAGATTGCCCGCGCTCGGGCGGTCGCTCGGGCGCTTGGTACCGGGCAGCTGCACACCCGTCTGGTCGCGCTATTTTCCGTAATCGCAGCGGTGCCGACGGTGATCATCGCCATCTTCGCGTCGCTGCTGCTGCAGTCGGGCCTTGAATTCTGGTTCTCCGACCGGGCCCGGGGAATGCTGGAAAATACCAGGCAACTCGCCCAGTCGGCCTATGACGGTGAGGTAAGCCGAGTGGGTGAGCAAGCCGTACCAATGGCAAGCGACCTGGCCCAGCAACTTCGCCAATCGCCGATCGACAGCCCGCAGTTCGACCAAGCGATCAAATATCAAACCTATCTCCGCAGCCTCAATGAGGCTGCAGTCATCCGGGTTGCCCCCAATGGGCAGATGGTGGTGCTCAGCGGGGTCAATTATTTTGACGGGTTGATTGATCCCTCGCGTGTTGCCCAGGCCCTGGGCCAGCTCAAAGGACAGACACAGGCAGCAGAGGTGCTGACTCCGGGCAGAATCGCGGTGTTGACACCCATCGCCCGCGGCAATGGCAGCTATTTGTTTGTCGCTCGCCAAACCAGCGAGGATTTCCAACAGCAGATTGAAAAAGCGACCGGGGTCTTGGCGGATTATCGCAGCCTTTTGGATCGTAGCCGAACGAACCAATTGCAGTTCAATGCCGCGCTGCTCGCTTTGGCATTGTTGGTTGCCGCTGGTGCCATTCTAGCCGCGTTAAAGATTGCCGATCGGCTACTGAAGCCGGTGGAGCAGCTGGTCGATGCCGCCGGGCGGATCGAGGAAGGCGATTTCACCACGCGCGTGCCGCTTATCGGCGACCCGGACGATGAGATTGCGACACTAGGCACAGCGTTCAACCGGATGACTGGGCGCCTGCAGGAGCAGACCGGCGCGCTCATGGCCGCCAACCAGCAGCTCGATACCCGCCGCGCCTTCATCGAGGCGGTGCTCTCCAGCGTCACCGCCGGCGTTATTGCGCTCGACGGCAAGGGCCATATCCTGCTGACCAACCGCTCCGCCGAGACGCTGTTGCAGCACGGTGACGAGAGCATCGAGGAGAAGGAACTGGCCGATGTCTCGCCCGAGCTCGGCGAATTCCTTTGCGGCGAGAGCCGCGACGCCAATGTGTTGGTCAACCTGGCCGAGGGTCCGCGGACCCTGGCGGTCAAGCGGATGCGCTACGCCGACGGCTCGGTGCTGACCTTCGACGACATTACCGACCAGCTCAGCGACCAGCGCCGCGCGGCCTGGTCGGACATCGCCCGGCGCATCGCCCACGAGATCAAGAACCCGCTGACCCCAATCCAGCTCGCCGCCGAGCGATTGCAGCGCCGCTATGGCGAAGAAGTAACGTCAGACCCGGAAACCTTCGCGCGCCTGACCGATACCATCGTCCGTCAGGTCGCCGACCTCCGCCGCATGGTCGACGAATTCTCCAACTTCGCGCGGATGCCCAAGCCCGTGTTCCGAGACGAGAATGTCCACGACATTGCCCGCGCCGCGCTGTTCCTGCACGAGGTCGCCCACCCCGGCATCACCTTCACGCTCGACCCGCCGTCGGGCGAGATTCATATGGTTTGCGACCGCCGCCAGCTCAGCCAGGCCTTGACCAACATCGTCAAGAACGCGGTCGAAGCGATTGAGCTCAGGCGCAATCGCGGGGAGCAGAATCCCGACGGCGACCGCATCGACCTGTGCATTCATCGCGATACCGACCAGTTGGTGATTGATCTCACCGACACTGGCACCGGCTTGCCCCAGGATCGCGAGCGGCTGACCGAGCCCTATATGACGACGCGGGTGCGGGGCACCGGGCTTGGCCTCGCCATCGTCAAGAAAATTGTCGAGGAACATCTTGGCGAGATCGCCTTTCTCGACAGGAGCGGGGGAGGGACCCGGGTCCGCATTGCGTTCGACGCCGACCGGCTGGCAACGCTGGCGACCGATGAACCACAGCCCGTCGCCCAGCTGGGCGAAGACGATGAATATGATGAGGAGGATCATAGCTGATGGCGCTCGAAGTGCTGGTGGTCGACGACGAGGCCGATATTCGCGAGCTGGTGTCCGGCGTGCTCGAGGATGAGGGCTATGCCGTCCGTTCGGCTGCCGATAGCAATACGGCGCTTGACGCGATCGACGATCGCCGTCCCAGCCTGGTCCTGCTCGACGTCTGGCTGCAGGGCTCCAAGCTGGACGGGCTGCAGCTGCTCGAACAGATCAAGAAGCGCGACCCGACCCTGCCGGTGCTGATGATCTCCGGCCACGGCAATCTCGACACGGCGGTCGCGGCCATCCGCGAGGGCGCGGTCGATTTTATCGAGAAGCCATTCAAGGCCGACCGGTTGCTCCATTTGGTCGGCCGCGCCACCGAAACCGACCGCCTGCGTCGCGAAGTTGCCACGCTCCGCACCCAACTCGGGCCGGACGACCAGCTCGACGGCACCTCGGTGGCCATCAACACCGTCCGCGCTACGCTGAAGCGGGTCGCGCCGACCGGCAGCCGGGTGATGATCACCGGCCCCGCCGGTGTCGGCAAGGAAATCGCCGCGCGGATGATCCACAACTGGAGCCCGCGCGCGGCCGCTCCCTTCATCGTCCTCTCGGCGGCAATGATGAGCCCGGAGCGGGTCGAGGAGGAGCTGTTCGGCAGCGAGCAGGGTGGCGTGTCGCGACCTGGCCTGCTCGAGCAAGCCCATGGCGGGACCATCTTCCTCGACGAGATCGCCGACATGCCGCCGACCACCCAGGCCAAGATCCTCCGCGTGCTCACCGACCAGAGCTACACGAGGGTCGGCGGGCAGCGCCCGGTCAAGGTCGACGTCCGCGTCCTCTCGGCCACGTCGCGCAACCTGGCCGACGAAATTGGCGCCGGCCGTTTCCGCGAAGACCTCTATTATCGCCTCAATGTCGTGCCGGTGCGCATCCCCGCGCTGCGCGAGCGGCGCGAGGATATCCCCGAGCTGGTCAATCATTTCCTCGCCCGCTTCGCCGCCGAACGGCGCATCCAGACGCCCGAACTGTCCAAGGAGGCGATCGCCGCCCTGCAGGCACACGACTGGCCGGGCAATGTCCGCCAATTGCGGAACATCATCGAACGGACGCTGATCCTCACCCCCGGCGACCGGGTCGGCTGCATCGAAGTCGACCTGTTGCCGCCCGAAATCATCGATTCGCAGGGTTCCGCCGGCCTTGGCGGGGCGTCGATGGCGATTATGGGCTCGCCGCTTCGCGAAGCGCGCGAAAGCTTCGAGCGGGAGTATCTCAAGATCCAGATCCGCCGCTTCTCGGGCAACATCTCCCGTACCGCTTCGTTCATCGGCATGGAGCGGTCGGCGCTACACCGGAAGCTGAAAGCCCTTGGCCTGGGCGACAAGCGTGATGAGGAATAAAGGCAAAAATGTCCGAAAAACCTCTGAGTCTTCAGGATAAATTCCTGAATTCGATCCGTAAGTCCAAGGTCCCGGTGACAATCTTTCTGGTCAAGGGGGTCAAACTCCAGGGGATCGTGACCTGGTTCGATCCCTTCTCCTTGCTGCTGCGCCGCGATGGCAATGCCCAACTGGTATACAAGCACGCCATTTCGACCATCATGCCGGCCCAGGCTCCGGCCGATCTGGATCTGGCTGCCGGGGAAGGGGGCAATGGCAAGAAGCCGATGCTCCAGGACCTGTTTCTGCAGGCTGCCTCTCGCGAGACCGAGCCGATGACCATCTTCCTGGTCAATGGCGTCATGCTGCAGGGCGCTGTGGCCGGTTTCGACCAATTTTCGCTGGTGCTGGAGCGGGGCGGGCAGATGCAGCTGGTCTACAAGCACGCCATTTCGACCCTGCAGCCGGGCCATCCGCTCAACCTCAGCGGCGAAACCAGCGCGGAGGATGAAGACTGAGCGTCTTCAAGCGCACCGACGACAGCGGCGTTTCGCGCGGCGAACGGGCGCTCGTTGTCGTACCGGAACGGATTGGGGAAGGGGGACTTCGCTCGCTCGATGCCCGGATCGACGAAGCCGTGGGCCTCGCTCAGGCGATCGGCGTCGACGTCATCGGCAAGAAGGCGTTTCGCTTGCGGCAGGTCCGCCCGGCCAGCCTGTTCGGCAAGGGCCAGGTCGAGGAAATGGCCGAGCTGGCCGAGCAGTATGACGTCACCTTGCTGGTGGTCGACGCCGCCCTGTCGCCGGTCCAGCAAAAGACGCTGGAGGACGAGACCAAGTGCAAGGTCATCGACCGGACCGGCCTGATACTGGAGATTTTCGGCGAGCGGGCCGCCACTGCCGAAGGACGGATGCAGGTCGAACTGGCGCACCTCGACTATCAAGCCGGCCGCCTGGTCAGGAGCTGGACCCACCTTGAGCGGCAGCGCGGCGGCTTCGGCTTCCTCGGCGGCCCGGGCGAAACCCAGATCGAGGCCGACCGGCGCTTGATCCGCGACCGCATGGCTCGAATCCGCAAGGAGCTCGACCAGGTCCGGCGCACCCGCGGGCTTCACCGTGGCCGCAGGCAGCGCGCGCCGTGGCCGGTGATCGCGCTGGTCGGCTATACCAATGCCGGCAAGTCGACACTGTTCAACCGCATGACCCAGTCGCACGTCATGGCCGAGGATTTGCTGTTTGCGACGCTCGATCCGACCATGCGCAACGTCAAGATCCCCGGGTTCGATCGGGCGATCCTGTCCGACACGGTCGGGTTCGTCTCCAACTTGCCGACCGAGCTGGTCGCAGCCTTCCGCGCCACGCTGGAGGAGGTGGCGGCCGCCGACCTCATCCTCCACGTCCGCGACATCGCCCATCCCGACAGTGAAGCGCAGGCGGCCGATGTCGAGACGGTGCTGTTCTCGCTCGGGCTGGCCGAGGAGGATTCACCGCCGCGGATCGAGGTGTGGAACAAGCTCGACCTGCTCGAACCCGGCGAGCGGCAGGAGCTGTTGGGAGAGGCCGGGCGGCGCGATGACGTCGTTGCCGTCTCCGCCTTGACCGGGGAAGGGGTCGATGGCCTGCGCGAGACCATCTCGCACTTGCTGCATTCGGGCTCGCAGACCCATCATATCCGACTCAATGCCGGCGACGGCGAGCGGATCGCCTGGCTCCATGCCCGCGGCGAAGTGCTCGAGCAGCAGAGCGACGGCGACCAGTTGCAGCTGGCGGTAAAGCTCAGCCCGGAGAATTGGGCAAGGTTCGAGAGGATCTAGGCCTCAGCCGGATCCTTCTTGGCGGCGACCCAAAGCTCTTCCATCTGGTCGAGATTCATGTCGGCGAAGCCGGGCGCCTGTTCGATCGTCCGGAACCGCGCTTCGAACTTGCGATTGGCCTTGCGCAGCGCCTCTTCCGGCTCGATCTTCAGAAACCGTGCGAAGTTGACCACGGCAAACAGCAGGTCGCCGACCTCTTCTTCCAGTTCTTCCGGCGCCGCCGCGGCAATCTCGTCCAGTTCCTCGCGGATCTTGGCCTTGGGACCTTCGATGTCGGGCCAGTCGAACCCGGTCCGCGCCGCCCTTTTCTGCAATTTCATCGCCCGCTCCAGCGCGGGCAGGGCCTGCGCCACGCCGGCCAGGGCGCTCTTGTCGTCGAGCTTGGCGCGTTCCTCGGCCTTGATCACCTCCCACAGATGGTGACCGCCTTCATCAGCCGCTCCGAAAATATGCGGGTGGCGGCGCTCTAGCTTGTCGGAAATGCGGGTCAGCACGTCCTGGAGCGTGAAATGGCCGGCTTCCTCGGCCATGCGGGCGTGAAATACGACCTGCAGCTGCAAATCGCCTAGCTCGTCGACCAGCGCATCCATGTCACCGCGGTGGATCGCGTCGGCCACCTCATAGGCTTCCTCGATCGTGTAGGGGGCAATCGTCTCAAAAGTCTGGACGCTGTCCCATTCGCAGCCGGTGTCGCGGTCGCGCAGTCGCTTCATGATATTGTCGAGGCGATCGAGGCCCATTTCAACGCGTCTCCAAGGCGTGAGGGGGCCTGTTGAAAGGCCCCGCCGGTTCAAATCTGTGAGTATGATAATATATATTATGTAAAGTAATATAGGATCGTGTAGAGGGAAAACGCATCAAGGCCCTCTCGATCATCCTTTCAGGATCAGCCATCGGCCTTCAACTCCCCAGCGATCCAGCGACGACAGATAATTCATCCCCAGCACATTCAAATCCTCATGGTCGGCGACGTGCAGCCCCACCTGGCGCCGCTCGATCGGCCCGATCGACAATTGGTCGGCTCGCGCCGTCGCGACGCGCAGGATGCCGTTGCCGGTCCTGACCACCTGGTTGCGCCGGTCGCTGACCGGGATATGGGCCTCGGCCGCGGTATCGCGCCCGATGGTGGTCATGGTCGCGCCGCTATCGACCAGGAATTTGACCGGAATGCCGTTGAGCGATCCTTCGATCCAGAAATGACCGTCGATCGCCATCGGAATACGCAATTCCTGGCCGGCGACCACCGGATCTCCAGTCGCTTCGGCTTTCAAGCGCTGCGCGACATAGCCGAGGTTGTCGCGAAAGGTGAACAGCACGAACCCAGCCCCGAAAATGGCGACCCAGGCCAGCGCGATCGTCGCCAGCTTGGCGAACCGCTCGCGCCGAGAGATCAGCGAGCCAGCCACCAGCATGATCGCCATCAGCAAATAGAGGCTGCCCAGCATCCAATCGTTGGTCAAAGGCTTCAAGCTCCTGGCCGCCAACGTCGCATAATCCAGGCTTTTGTCGAGATGAGTCGGCAGCAATTCACCGATTTTGAGGCCCGGCGCCCGACTGACAACTATTTCGCTTTATTGAACAATTTGAAGAAGTTGGCGGTGGTCGCCTCGGCCAGCTCGTCGAGCGGTTCGTCGCGCAGGTCCGACAGGAAGGCCGCCGTATCGGCGACGAACGCGGGTTCGCAGGTCTGGCCGCGGTGCGGCACCGGCGCCAGGAACGGCGAATCCGTTTCGACCAGCAGCCGATCCTGCGGGATGGTCCTGGCGACTTCCTGCAGGTCTTTGGCGTTCTTGAAGGTCACGATGCCCGAGATCGAGATGTAGAAGCCAAGGTCGAGCGCCTTGCGGGCTAGCTCGGCGCTGCCGGTAAAGCAGTGCAGCACGCCGACGATGCCTCCCGTCCCCACTTCGCGGGTCAAGATATCGGCGGTGTCGTTCTCGGCTTCGCGGGTGTGGACCACTAGTGGCAGTCCGGTCGCACGGGCCGCCTCGATATGCGCCTGGAACCGCTCGCGCTGCGCCGCCCGTTGCGACTTGTCGTAATAATAGTCGAGCCCGCATTCGCCGATCGCGATTACCCGCTCGTGGCGCGTCGCCTCGATCAGCGCCGCGGCGCCAAGGTCTGGATGGGCATCGGCCTCGTGCGGATGGACACCGACGGTGGCCCAGACGTCGTCGTTGCGCTCGGCCGCGCCGATGACGTCATTCCATTCCTTCTGGCGGGTCGAAATGTTGAGAAACCCGGCGATTCCGCGCGCCCGGGCATTGGCCAGCACCTCGTCCTGCCGTTCGGCCAGGCCGGCGTAATTGAGGTGGCAATGGCTGTCGATCAGCTTCACGCAGCTGCCTCCTCATCCTCCGGCAGCTCGAGCCGCGGAAAGATCGGCGTCGGCTGGGTGATCGGCTGGCCGCCCTCGCCGCTGTCGATCAGCGCGATCAGCCTCTCTGCCGAAGACGGGATGACTGGCTGAACCGCCATGGCGAGCTTGCGCACCGCCACCACCATCGTGCCCAGCACCGCCGCCATCCGGTCGGGATCGGTCTTCTTCAGCGCCCAGGGAGCCATGGTGTCGACATATTGGTTGCAGGCGAACACCGCCGTCATCCACGCCTCAAGCCCGGTCGAGAAGGAGAAGCGGTCGAACTCCGCGGCCAGCTCGATGCAGGCCGCATCGACCTGGGTAACCAGCGCGCGGTCTTCCTCGGCTTCACCCGCAACAGGAATGACGCCGTCCAAATTCTTGAAAATCATCGACAAGCTGCGCTGCGCCAGATTGCCGAAACTGTTCGCCAGTTCGCTGTTGGCGCGGTTGACGATCGCCTCCGACGAATAGCTGCCGTCCTGGCCGAAACTGATCTCGCGGAGCAGGAAATAGCGCAGCTGGTCCACGCCGAAGCGCTCGGCCAGCTCCATGGGGTCGACCACATTGCCCAAAGACTTGGACATTTTCTCGCCCCGGGCGAGCAGGAAGCCATGGCCGAACACTTGTTTCGGCAGCGGCAAATTGGCCGACATCAGGAAGGCCGGCCAGTAGACCGCGTGGAAGCGAACGATGTCCTTGCCGATCAGGTGGACGTCGGCCGGCCAGTAGCGGGCATATTCCGCCTCGTCCTGGGCATAGCCGACCCCGGTCATGTAGGTGGTCAGCGCATCGACCCAGACGTACATCACATGGCCGGGCGATCCCGGCACCGGCACGCCCCAGTCGAAACTGGTTCGCGAGACGCTCAGATCCTTGAGCCCGCCCTCGACGAACTTCATGACCTCGTTGCGGCGGCTTTCGGGGCGGATGAAGTCGGGATTGTCGCGATACAAGGCCAGCAAACGGTCCTGATATTTGGACAGGCGGAAGAACCAGGTCTCCTCGACCGTCCATTCAACCGGCGTGCCCTGCGGCGACAATTTCTCGCCGC
>NZ_JAHFPY010000065.1:13232-15877 GCF_023266535.1 Sphingomonas sp.
GTCGTCGTAGAAGGCCTCATCGCGGACCGAATACCAGCCCTCGTAACGGTCGAGGTAGAGGTCGCCGGCGGCCTCCATCGCCCGCCAGATCGCCTTGCTCGCCCCATAGTGACGCGGCTCGGTAGTCCTTACAAACGCATTATAGCTGACATTCAAATCGTCGCACATCTGACGGAAATATCCCGACATTTCGTCAGCATATTCCTTCGTCTCGCGCCCGGCCGCGCGGGCCGTCTGGACCATCTTCAGCCCATGTTCGTCGGTGCCGGTGACCAGGCGCACGTCACGGCCCTGGGCGCGGCGAAAGCGGGCCATGGCATCGGCTGCAATCGCCTCATAGGCATGGCCGATATGCGGCTTGCCGTTGGGGTAGCTGATCGCGGTGGTGATGTAATAGGGCTCGGACATTGCCGATGCCCCTAACGGGATGCCGCCGCCGGAGCAACCGAGGCGAGGATGGTGCCCAACTGGAAGATGGTCGCCGCCTGGTCGAGCGAAAGCCGCGGCGCGATCGCCGCCGTCTCGCGCGCCCTGGCATAGGCGTCGAGTGCCCGGCCCCGCGCCTCACCGCTGAGGCCGACAGCCTCGGCGGCAATCAAGCCCGGCACCAGCTCGAGGAACGCGGCATAGCGCTCCGCCGCCGCCTTGGCGCCGAGCGCCGAGGCCAGCTTGGACCGCCGCCCATTGTCGGGATCGCCCTGCTTGAGGATCGCCAGCGCTTCGCTTTCCAGCGGCGCCAGGTCGAGCTCGGCGATCGCCAGCGCCCTTCCCGGCGAGCCATTGGCGAACGCCACCAGCCGCTCGATCTCGACTGATTTTGTCTCAGGCATTGAATGGCTTAACAGTGACGTCATGGCGTCGTCGCCCAACCTGGCGAAGTCCAGCCGGCGGCAGCGCGAGCGGATCGTTGGCAGCAGCCTGCCGGGATTGTGGCTGACGAGGAAGAACAGAGTGTTGGCCGGCGGCTCCTCGAGCATCTTCAGGAGCGCGTTGGCCGCCGACGCTTCCAGGTCGTCGACGCTGTCGATAGCGATTGCCCGCCAGGCCGAGAGCGACGGCGTCAGGCTGAGGAACTCGCCGAGCTCGCGGACTTGCTTGACGCTGATATTGCGCGCCAGCCCTTCGCCCCGCTCCTTTTCCAGCCGCTCCAGCCAGCGGAAATCGGGATGGCTGCCCGCCGTCACCAGCCTGGCGATCGGGTGCTCGGTGGACGTCTCCAGCCCGGGCAGGTCGAACGGCGGCCCCGCCGCTTCGGCCAGCATGCGCGTCGCGGCCATCCGGGCGAAGGTCGCCTTGCCGACGCCTCGGGGCCCGGCCAGCAGCCAGCCATGGTGTAGCCGCCGGCTCGTCCACGCGCTCGAAAATGCCTCGATCGCCCGATCCTGCCCCACAATCATGGCAGCAGGTCGCCCAGCGCATAGAGCAAGCGCGCCGTCACCGTTTCTGCATTGCCGCTGGCGTCAATCAGCTTGACCCGGTTCGGCTCCTGTTCGGCCATCGCGCGGAACCCGGCGTCGACCGCCGCGTGGTAGCTGGGCGATCTCGAGCCGATCCGGTCGCCTAGATGGCCATCTCTCGCCCTTGCCCTCAGCGCGCCTTCGCTTTCGTCGAGTGCCAGTACCAACGTACGATCGGGCAGGAAATCCTCGCTGCCGAAACGGTGAAGGGAACGTACTGCTTCGATACCCAGCCCCCCGGCCTCGCCTTGATAGGCCAGCGAGCTGTCGAGGAAGCGATCACTGAGCACCCATTCGCCGCGCTCCAGCGCCGGCTTGATGGTCTTTTCGACATGGTCGGCCCGAGCCGCGGCGAACAGCAGCGCCTCGGCGCGCGGGTTCCAGCGTGTCTCGTCGCCCTCCAGCAGCAGCATGCGGATCGCTTCGGCGCCGGGACTGCCGCCCGGTTCGCGCGTGACGACGACTGTCAGTCCTCTGCCCCGCAACGCTTCCGCCAACGCCTTCATCTGAGTCGACTTGCCGACCCCTTCCCCGCCTTCAAGGCTAATGAATCTGCCCCGCGTCAATTGGGGCTCACGCCATGCCAAGCAATTGCTTGAGGCCGATCCACGCCCGGGCGAAGAAGCCCGCTTCGCCGACTGCTTCCGACGCGACCAGCGGCATCACCTGCTCGCCCGAGTCCGACGTGATCACCACCAGGTCGGCGATGTGCTGGCCCTTGGCGATCGGCGCCTTGACCGGCCCCTGGTAGCGGATCTTCATCGCGCTGACCTTCGACAGCACGCCTGCCGGAATGGTGATGGCCAGGTCGCGCGGCGCCACCAGATTGACCTCGCTCGATCCGCCCAGCTGCACCGCGGCCTTGCCGACCACCGTGTCCTTCTTGAACAGGGGCTTGGCTTGCCAGGCGTTGAAGCCCCATTGCATCAGCTTGACCGATTCCTCGATCCGCTGGTTGAAGCTGTCGAGGCCGGCCACGACCATGATCAGGCGGCGGCCACCTTGCTCAGCCGATCCAGTAAAGCCGTAGCCCGCCTCGTCGGTGTGGCCGGTCTTGAGCCCGTCGGCGCCTTGCACACGGCCGAGCAGCGGGTTGCGGTTGGCCTGGGTGATGTCGTTGCCGCTCCCCAGCGTCTTGCCCCAGGTGAACGAAGTCAGGCTGTAGAATTTCTTGTAGAGATCGGGGTA
>NZ_JAHFPY010000003.1 GCF_023266535.1 Sphingomonas sp.
TCGGTGATCGTCGGCATGTCGCGCAGCTCGATGGTGCCGTCGACCGGCGCCTCGAGGTTCGACACTTCGTTGAGCTGGGCCGCGCCCCCGATGTGGAAGGTCCGCATCGTCAGCTGGGTGCCCGGCTCGCCGATCGACTGGGCGGCGATGACGCCGACCGCTTCGCCGATGTTGACCGGCGTACCGCGGGCAAGGTCACGCCCGTAGCACTTGGCGCAGACGCCCTGCTTGGAGGCGCAGATCAGCGGCGAGCGGATCTTGATGCCCTGCAGGCCGATTTCCTCGAGTTGGGCGACCATCGCCTCGTCGAGCAGCGCACCCTCGGGAATGAGGGTCTCGTTGGTCTTCGGATCGATGATGTCCTCGGCCGTGGTGCGGCCGAGCACGCGGTCGGCCAGCGAGGCGATGACGGCGCCGCCCTGAATGATGGCGCGCATCTCCAACGCACGGTCGGTACCGCAATCCTCCTCGATGATCACCGCGTCCTGCGACACGTCGACCAGGCGGCGGGTCAGGTAACCCGAGTTCGCCGTCTTGAGCGCCGTGTCGGCCAGGCCCTTGCGGGCGCCGTGGGTCGAGTTGAAATACTCAAGGACGGTCAGGCCTTCCTTGAAGTTCGAGATGATCGGGGTTTCGATGATCTCGCCCGACGGCTTGGCCATCAGGCCGCGCATGCCAGCCAGCTGCTTGATCTGGGCCTGCGAACCACGCGCGCCCGAATGGGCCATCATGTAGATCGAGTTGATCGGCAGCTCGCGGCCGTCGTCACCCTTCTTCACCGACGAGATTTCCTTCATCATCTCGCTCGCGACCTTGTCGCCGCAACGCGACCAGGCGTCGATCACCTTGTTGTACTTTTCCTGCTGGGTGATGAGACCGTCCTGATACTGCTGCTCATAGTCCTTCACCAGCGCGCGGGTCTCGTCGACCAGCCCAACCTTGGTGTCGGGGATCACCATGTCGTCCTTGCCGAACGAAATGCCGGCCTTGAACGCGTGGCGGAAGCCGAGACCCATGATGGCGTCGGCGAACAGCACCGTCTCCTTCTGGCCGGTGTGGCGATAAACGGTGTCGATGACGTCGCCGATTTCCTTCTTGGTGAGAAGTCGGTTGACCGTCTCGAACGGCACCTTGTGGCTCTTCGGCAGAGTCTCGCCGAGCAGCATACGGCCCGGGGTCGTCTCGAAGCGCTTCATCTCCTCTTCGCCGGCCTCGTTCGTTTGCGGAACGCGGCTGATGATCTTCGAATGCAGCGTGACCGCACCGGCAGCGAGCGCCTGGTGAACCTCGGTCATGTCGGCCAGCAGCATGCCCTCGCCGGGCTCGCCTTCCTTCAGCATCGACAGATAGTAAAGGCCGAGCACCATGTCCTGCGACGGAACGATGATCGGCTTGCCGTTGGCGGGCGACAGGATGTTGTTGGTCGACATCATCAGGACGCGCGCTTCCAGCTGGGCTTCGAGGCTCAGCGGGACGTGCACGGCCATCTGGTCACCGTCGAAGTCGGCGTTGAACGCCGAGCAGACCAGCGGGTGAAGCTGGATCGCCTTACCCTCGATCAGCACCGGCTCGAACGCCTGGATGCCGAGACGGTGGAGCGTCGGCGCGCGGTTCAGCAGCACCGGATGTTCGCGGATCACCTCGTCGAGGATGTCCCAGACTTCCTTGCGCTCCTTTTCGACCCACTTCTTGGCTTGCTTGAGGGTCATCGAGAGACCCTTGGCGTCGAGGCGTGAGTAGATGAACGGCTTGAACAGCTCGAGCGCCATCTTCTTCGGCAGGCCGCACTGGTGGAGCTTGAGTTCCGGACCGGTGACGATCACCGAACGGCCCGAATAGTCGACGCGCTTGCCGAGCAAGTTCTGGCGGAAGCGGCCCTGCTTGCCCTTGAGCATGTCGGAAAGCGACTTCAGCGGACGCTTGTTGGCGCCGGTGATGGTGCGGCCGCGGCGGCCGTTGTCGAACAAAGCGTCGACCGCTTCCTGAAGCATGCGCTTTTCGTTGCGGACGATGATGTCCGGCGCGCGCAGCTCCATCAGCCGCTTCAAGCGGTTGTTGCGGTTGATGACGCGGCGATAGAGGTCGTTGAGGTCCGACGTCGCGAACCGGCCGCCGTCGAGCGGCACCAATGGGCGCAGTTCGGGCGGAATGACCGGAATGACTTCGAGGATCATCCATTCCGGGCGGTTGCCGGAATCGATGAAGCTCTCGACGACCTTCAGCCGCTTGATGATCTTCTTGGGCTTCAGCTCCGACTTGGTCTCGCTTAGCTCCTTCAGCAGCTCCTCGCGCTCGCCGACCAGGTCGAGGTCCATCAACATGAGCTTGACGGCCTCGGCGCCGATCCCGGCCGAGAAGGCGTCCTCGCCATATTCGTCCTGCGCAGCGAGCAATTCGTCTTCGCTCAGCAACTGGTACTTTTCGAGCGCGGTCAGGCCCGGCTCAACCACCACATAGCTCTCGAAATAGAGGATCCGTTCAAGCTGCTTCAGCTGCATGTCGAGCAGCAGGCCGATGCGGCTCGGCAGCGACTTCAGGAACCAGATGTGGGCGACCGGAGCAGCCAGCTCGATATGGCCCATGCGCTCGCGGCGAACCTTGGAAACGGTCACCTCGACGCCGCACTTTTCGCAGACGATGCCCTTGTACTTCATCCGCTTGTACTTGCCGCACAGACACTCATAGTCCTTGATCGGACCGAAGATGCGCGCGCAGAACAGGCCATCACGCTCGGGCTTGAACGTGCGGTAGTTGATCGTTTCGGGCTTCTTGATCTCGCCAAACGACCAGGAACGGATCTTGTCGGGCGACGCGATGCCGATCTTGATCTGGTCGAAGGTCTCCGGCTTGGCCACCGGGTTCGCGAAGTTGGTCAGCTCGTTCATATTCATCTTTCTCCATTCCCCTCCCGCGGTCGGGAGGGGCGAGGGAATTTCAGTTACTCGGCGGCGATGGCGGTCGGCTCTTCGTCCTCGTCAACGATCGAATCCAGTTCGACGTTGAGGCCCAGAGAGCGCATTTCCTTGACCAGCACGTTGAAGCTTTCGGGGATGCCGGCTTCGAACGTGTCGTCGCCCTTGACGATCGCTTCGTAGACCTTGGTGCGGCCGATCACGTCGTCCGACTTCACGGTCAGCATTTCCTGAAGCGTGTAGGCAGCGCCATAAGCCTGCAGCGCCCACACCTCCATTTCGCCGAACCGCTGTCCGCCGAACTGCGCCTTGCCGCCCAGCGGCTGCTGGGTGACCAGGCTGTACGGTCCGATCGAGCGGGCGTGGATCTTGTCGTCGACCAAATGGTGGAGCTTCAGCATGTAGATGTAGCCCACGGTCACCTTGCGGTCGAAGGCATCGCCGGTGCGTCCGTCGAACAGGGTTACCTGGCCCGACCTGTCGAGCCCGGCCTTGTCCAGCATCGCCGACACGTCCGCTTCGCGGGCGCCGTCGAACACCGGGGTGCCCATCGGCACGCCGCCGACCAGGTTCGAGGCGAGCTCGAACAGCTGCTCGTCGCTGCGCGCGTCGATATCCTTGGCATAGGCGGCGCCATAGATGTCCTTGAGCTTGGCCCGGACGTCCTTGGCTTCCTTGCCGGCGAAATCGGCACCGCGAGCATGAATGCCTTCCAGCATCTCCTGAATCTGTTTGCCGAGGCCGCGTGCGGCCCAGCCAAGGTGAGTCTCGAAGATCTGACCGACGTTCATGCGGCTCGGCACGCCCAGCGGATTGAGTACGATGTCGACCGGAGTCCCGTCTTCCAGGAAGGGCATGTCTTCCTGCGGCAGGATGCGGCTGATGACGCCCTTGTTGCCGTGACGGCCGGCCATCTTGTCGCCCGGCTGAAGCTTGCGCTTCACCGCGACGAACACCTTGACCATCTTGAGCACGCCCGGGGCGAGCTCGTCGCCGGCCTCGACCTTCTGGACGCGGTCCTCGAACTTGCGGTTGATGACGCCGACGGCCTCATCATACTGCGCCTTCAGCGCCTCGAGATCGGCCTGGCGCTTGTCGTCCTTGACGGCAATTTTCCACCAGTCGTGCTTCTCGGTCGCGTCCAGCGCAGCCGCGTCGATGGTCGAGCCCTTTTTGATGCTCTTCGGCGCCGCGGTCGCGGTCTGCTTCAGAAGCATTTCCGACAAGCGGGCGAAGGTTGCGCGGTTGAGGATCGCCTTTTCGTCGTCGGCGTCCTTCTTCAGCCGCTCCTTCTCCTCGCTCTGGATGGCGCGGGTACGGTCGTCGATGTCGATGCCGTGGCGGTTAAACACGCGCACCTCGACGACGGTGCCCGACACGCCCGGCGGGAGCCGCAGCGAGGTATCGCGGACATCGGAAGCCTTTTCGCCGAAGATGGCGCGAAGCAGCTTTTCTTCCGGAGTCATCGGGCTTTCACCCTTCGGCGTGATCTTGCCGCACAGGATGTCGCCCGGCTCGACTTCGGCGCCGATGTAGACAATGCCTGCCTCGTCGAGGTTGCGCAGCGCTTCCTCGCCGACATTCGGGATGTCGCGGGTGATGTCTTCCGGCCCGAGCTTGGTGTCGCGGGCCATCACCTCGAATTCCTCGATGTGGATCGAGGTGAAGACGTCGTCCTTCACGATGCGTTCGGATATGAGGATCGAGTCCTCATAGTTGTAGCCGTTCCACGGCATGAACGCGACAAGCACGTTACGGCCCAGCGCCAGCTCGCCGAACTGGGTCGACGGGCCGTCGGCGATGATCTCGCCGGCCTCGACCGTGTCACCGACCTTCACCAGCGGGCGCTGGTTGATGCAGGTGTTCTGGTTCGAGCGCTGGAACTTCATCAGCGTGTAGATGTCGACACCCGATTCACCGGCGCGGAGGTCGCTGGTGACGCGCACGACGATGCGGGTCGCGTCGACCTGGTCGACGATGCCGGTGCGGCGGGCGGCGATGGCTGCGCCGGAATCGCGCGCAACCGTCTCTTCCATGCCGGTGCCGACCAGCGGCGCATCGGCCTGGAGGAGCGGCACAGCCTGGCGCTGCATGTTCGAGCCCATCAGCGCGCGGTTGGCGTCGTCATTCTCCAGGAAGGGAATGAGCGAGGCGGCAACCGACACCAGCTGCTTGGGGCTGACGTCCATCAGGGTGATGCTGTCGCGCTGTGCCATCAGGAAGTCGCCGTTGCGGCGGCTCGAGACGATTTCCTCGACGAAGCCGCCCTTCTTCGGGTCGAGCTCGGCGTTGGCCTGCGCAATGGTGTGCTTGGCCTCTTCCATCGCCGACAGGTAGACGACCTCGTTGGTCACCTTGCCGTCGGTCACCTTGCGGTACGGCGTCTCGATGAAGCCATATTTATTGACCCGGCTGAAGCTGGCGAGCGAGTTGATCAGGCCGATGTTCGGGCCTTCCGGGGTCTCGATCGGGCAGATGCGACCATAATGGGTCGGGTGGACGTCGCGGACTTCGAAACCGGCGCGCTCGCGGGTCAGGCCGCCCGGTCCAAGCGCCGACACGCGGCGCTTGTGGGTGACTTCCGACAGCGGGTTGGTCTGGTCCATGAACTGCGACAGCTGCGACGAACCGAAGAACTCGCGCACTGCGGCGACTGCGGGCTTGGCATTGATCAGGTCGTTCGGCATCACCGTCGACACGTCGACCGAGCTCATTCGCTCCTTCACCGCGCGCTCCATGCGCAGCAGGCCGACGCGGTACTGGTTTTCGAGCAGCTCGCCGACCGAACGGACGCGGCGGTTGGCGAGGTTGTCGATGTCGTCGATTTCGCCCTTGCCGTCCTTCAGGTTCACCAGCTCCTGGACGACCGCCAGGATGTCCTCGCGGCGCAGCGTGGTGACGGTGTCCTCGGCGTCGAGGCCAAGGCGCATGTTGAGCTTGACGCGGCCGACCGCCGACAGGTCGTAGCGCTCCGGATCGAAGAACAGGCCGTAGAACAGCGCGTCCGCGGTCTCGCGGGTCGGCGGCTCGCCAGGGCGCATGACGCGGTAAATGTCGGCCAGGGCGCTATCGCCGTCTTCCGACTTGTCGGCCTTCAGCGTGTTGCGGATCCACGGACCGGTGTTGATGTAGTCGATATCGAGCAGCTCGAGCCGGTCGACACCGGCCTTGTCGAGCTTCTCCAGATTCTCGGCGGTAACCTCGTCACCGGCCTCGATGTAAATCTCGCCGGTCTTCTCGTTGATCAGGTCGAACGCCGAGAAGCGGCCGAAGATTTCCTCGGTCGGGATGATCAGGTTCTTGAGACCGTCCTTCGCGGCGGCATTCGCCTTGCGCGGCGTGATCTTCTCATGCGCCTTGAACACAACCTCACCGGTCGCGGCGTCGACCACGTCATGGGTCGGCTTGAGGCCGCGCCATGCGTCGGCGGCATAGGGGACCTGCCAACCGTTCTTGCCGCGGACATAGGTCAGGCGGTTGTAAAAGGTGTTGAGGATTTCCTCGCTCGACAGGCCGAGCGCGTGCAGCAGCGCGGTCACCGGCAGCTTGCGCTTGCGGTCGATACGGACGTTGACGATGTCCTTGGCGTCGAACTCGAAGTCGAGCCAGCTGCCGCGATATGGAATGACGCGGGCAGCAAAGAGATATTTGCCGCTGGCGTGGGTCTTGCCGCGGTCATGGTCGAACAGCACGCCCGGCGAACGGTGCATCTGCGAGACGATGACGCGTTCGGTGCCGTTGATGATGAAGGTGCCGTTCCCGGTCATGAGCGGCATGTCGCCCATGTAAACGTCCTGCTCCTTGATATCGATCACCGACTTGGCCTCGGTGTCGGGGTCGATCTCAAAGGAAGTCAGGCGCAGCGTGACGCGCATCGGCGCGGCAAAAGTCAGGCCGCGTTGGCGGCACTCGTCGGTGTCGAACTTGGGCTCTTCAAGCTCATAGCGGTCGAAGTCGAGGTGGGCGGTGCCGGCGAAATCCTGGATCGGGAAGACCGAACGCAGGGTCTTTTCGAGGCCGGAAACATAGCCGACCGATGGATCGGAACGGAGGAATTGTTCGTAGGACTCGCGCTGAACCTCGATCAGGTTCGGCATATCGCTGATTTCGTGGATGTTTCCGAAAATCTTGCGGATGCGGCGCGAATTGGTGTTGCGGGCCATGGTCGGCACGTCTTTTTGCTTGGTCGCCATCTTATTCCCTGCGCTCCGGGCGCGCGTCGAGGCACGCGGCCCTTGATCAAGTCCGGCGCGGCTCCCGTGATTTCCTCACCATACGTTCGGACCGTTGCGCTGGATCGGTCCGTGTCCCGGTGAGGACAGGAAAAGCCCCGGGCGCACGCTACCGTGCGGCGGAGCCGATATTTGTTGGATAGGGCCGATATAAAGCTTTTCAACGCCGTTGCAAGAGGGCCGGCGCGGTGCCAGTCGCAACGCGGCGAAAAATCCCCAATGGCTTGAAATTGCGACGCCCATTCCGAACTAGCCGGGGTAGGAGCCATTATGTCCGAGCCTCAAATCCGCGATTTTCACGCCCATATCTATTTCGATCCCGAACAGCTTGACCAGGCGCAGGCCCTGGCCGCGGCGACCCAAAAAAGGTTTGGGATTGCGGTTGGGCATTTCCATCAGCGGCCGGTCGGTCCGCATCCGCGCGGCAGTGTCCAGATGACCGTGCCGACCGGGCAGTTCGGCGAAGTCGCAACCTGGCTGGCGGTCAATCGGGCGGGTCTCATCATTTTCGCCCATGCGTCGACCGACGACCACAAGCGCGACCACAGCCATAATGTCGTCTGGTTCGGGCCGAGCGAGACGCTCGACCTGTCGCTGTTCGACTAGCGCTTAGCCGGTCGCGGTTGAGACGGCCTGGGCCGCACGCTGCTGCGCAGTGGCCAGCGATCCGGCGTGGAGCGTTTGCTGGGTGGGCCGCGGCAATGCCATCTGGAAGATTAGCTGGTCGAACATGTGATAGAGCGGCCAGCGGTTGCTGAGCGTGATTTGGTCGCCGCCCAGCTTGGCGAGATCGACGCGCGTCTGCTGAATCAAATGGGCATAGGCTGGAAAGCCCGCATCGTCCGTGCCGAAATGCGCCCATGCGGCCGCCCAGGTATCGATAAACTGTTCAACGCGACCAAGCACCGAGGGAAGCAGCGGATCCTGGTTCACTTGCCCGACGAGAAAGGCGAGATGGCAGCGCATCTCCCACGGCGACATCACCTTGGGCGCATTGACCTGTTCGAACAGCAGCGAAGTGCCGCGGCCCTCACCGGGACGAACCAGCCGTGCCTCCTGGGCTCCGTCTTCCGCCGCCGCCATGAGCGCGGGCAACCGCCCGCCGCCGACGGTATCGATCACCAAATGGATGCGCTGGGCATCGCCCTGGTTCTCGACCCGGTGCCATTGAAAACTGTCGAACAGCCAGCATTCACCGGCCGCCATATGGACGGTTTCCTCGCCGCAGGTGAATCGCACGCCTGGATTGGTAATTACCGGGATGTGGATGCGAAGGTGGGTGCGCCAGTAATAATGGGTGTCGACGTGCAGCGGCACTTCGCGGCCGGCGGCCAGCCCCATCAGGCGGCTGCGGCCCCAGACCGCGCCCAATTCGGCCATGATTTCGCTGATGTACGGGCAGGCGGCGAGATTTTCGGTCGGTCCCATCGGACCCTCGATCTCGTCGGTCGGCTGGCCGCCAGGAGTTACGAGCCGCACCGCCTCATTGCCGACGAACCCGGTCGGATGCGGGACCCAGGCCGATTGCGGCAGTGCTCGCACCTCGGCTGCCAGCGCTTCCGCGTCAAAACGGATCGGGAGCTTCAAGAACGGGCGGGTCATCTGCATGGCGGTGTCATCCCGCCATCGGCCACCATAATCAAGCGCTTAGGCGCGAATAGAAAAAGGGCGACCCCTTGCGAGGCCGCCCTTCCCCTCCACCGGCGCTTCAAGACACCGGCAAAACGCTCAGATCTAGATCCCGGCCTGCGCCGGGATAACTCTACGCAGCCCTGGCGGGTTGCTCGGTTACTTGAGCTCGACGGTGCCGCCGGCTTCCTCGATCTGCTTCTTGATCTTCTCGGCCTCGTCCTTGTTGACGCCTTCCTTGACGGCCTTCGGGGCGCCTTCGACGAGCGCCTTGGCTTCGCCCAGGCCCAGGCCGGTGATGGCGCGGACTTCCTTGATGACGTTGATCTTCTTGCCACCGTCGCCGGTGAGGATCACGTCGAACTCGGTCTGCTCTTCAGCAGCCGGGCCAGCGGCGGCGGCACCAGCGGCCGGGCCAGCGACGGCGACGGCAGCGGCGGCCGAAACGCCCCACTTTTCTTCGAGCAGTTTCGAAAGCTCAGCAGCTTCGAGGACGGTCAGAGCCGACAGTTCGTCGACGATTTTGTTCAGGTCAGCCATTTTAGTCTCCTAGTGGGGCACAAGCCCCAAATGTCGTGCGTGGTTTGAAACGAAAAACTTAAGCTGCGGCCTTGGCGGCGAGAACGCGCGCCAGCTGGCCACCCGGCTCCTTGGCGATGCGGGCAATCTTGGTCGCGGGCGCCTGGATGAGGCCCACGATAGTGCCGCGCAGCTGGTCGAGCGACGGAAGCGCGGCAAGCGCCTTGATCCCGTTCAAATCGAGCAGCGTTTCGCCCATCGCGCCGCCAACGATCTCAAGCCGATCATTGGACTTGGCGAACTCCACTGCGACCTTTGCCGCCGCGACGGGATCGATCGAGGTAGCCAGAGCGGTCGGGCCGGTCAGCATGTCGCCGATCGATCCGTACCTGGTGCCCTCGAGCGCGATCTTGGCAAGCCGGTTCTTCGCAACTTTGAACTGGGCACCGGCATCGCGCATCTTCATGCGCAAGTCGGTCGACTGGGCGACCGACAGGCCGAGATTGCGGGTGATCACCACCACGCTGGTCTCGTTGAAGACGTTCTTCAGCTCGGCAACCAGATCGGCTTTTTGCGAACGATCCATGCCATACTCCTAGTCATTCCCCTGGCCGGACCATCCGGCAAAGGGTTGGAGCCACGGAAAAATCCGTGTCTCCGAGATGTCCGGGGGATGGATCGAGAGGCGTCGGTTAGGCCGACGCACGACCGGGACGACAAGGCGACCCGTTCTTGAATTCCTTATCCCCGTCTAGGCCGCAAATTAAGCCCTCGCGAAAGCGGGGGCAGCGACTGTCTCGGACGAGCGTCTTGTCCCTTGAGGAACGCGACCGCGCGGCCTCTACAGTTTAGTCGGGGAATGTCAAGGCGATGGGGCTAGCGGACGACGATCGTGCCGCTCATCCCGAACATCTTGTGGAAGGCATGGGAGCATTTGAGCTTGTAGCTCCCGGCCGCCGGTGCCGTCAGATGGATCTCGACCGTCTTGCCGGCCGGGACCTCGATCCCGCCCTCGATGATCGATTTGCGATCGGCCGACTCGACATTGGCGGCATCGAAGAATGACTCCGCCACAAAGTCATGGCCGCCATCGGCAACGTTTGTCAGCCTGAGCACATAGGGCTGCCCGTGATCCAGCACGATCGAGTTGGGGGCAAATTTATAATTGGAAAGCTGGACATTGATCGCGGTCGCGGGGGTCTGGGCCGGAACCGAGGTGGCCGCCAGCAGGCCGAGCGGCAGGGTCAGGAAAATGGCAGTGCGCATGGTTCGCTCCTTTGGCCTCTGCCAACGCATAGTCGAGATTAATGGTAGATTGCCGGACGCTTGACAAATCGGGCCGTCGAGTGCCCCTTCGCCACCTGTCTGCCAGGGAGTGCCGATGCCAAGGCTTTGGATCTGGCCCTTGTTCGTCCTTGTTGCGGCCCTGTTTCCCGCTGCGGCCCCGGCAAAGCCCGATCCGGCGCGCATTGTCGCGGTCGGCGACCTTCACGGCGACTATGACGCATGGGAAGCCATCGCGCGTGCCGCAGGCGTGGTTGATGCCAGGGGGCGCTGGTCCGGCGGCTCCGTCACGCTGGTCCAGATGGGCGATGTCGCAGACCGCGGGCCGGACAGCCTCAAGATCATCCGCCAGCTGATGAAGCTGCAGAAGGATGCGCCGAAGCGGGGCGGCAAGGTCATCGCGCTGGTCGGCAACCATGAAGCGATGAACATGACCGGGGACCTGCGTTACGTTCATCCCGGCGAGTATCGGGCCTTTGCCGATCAGGATTCCGAAGCCCGGCGCGACCGCGTTTATGAAGCGAACAAGGCGGCCATCGAAACCGCCTACAAGGCGCGCTACCCGCAGATGAAGACCGATGCTATTCGCGATGCCTGGATGAAGGAGTATCCGGTCGGCAAGCTGGAACATCAATTTGCCTGGAGCCCGAGCGGTGACGTCGGCAAATGGGTCATGGCCAATCCGGCGGTCGTGAAGGTCGGCGACAGCCTGTTCGTGCATGGCGGGATGAGTGCCGCCTACACCCAGTTTTCACCCGAGCAGATCAACCAACGGGTGGCCGGCGCGCTCAAGGCGCAGGACCAGACGCCCACATCAATTATCAACGATCCCGCCGGGCCGCTTTGGTATCGCGGGCTGGTGACTCGCGAGCCCGGTGACGAGGCAACGGTCGCGCCGGTCGGTCCGAGCGGGCAGCCATTGTCGATCGAACAGGAGATCGCCCTGGTTCTCGAGGCATTTCATGTGCAGCGGATTGTCGTCGCGCACACGCCGTCGACGACCGGCATCATAACGGCCGACAAGGGCACGCTGTGGCGGATCGATAGCGCCATCAGCCGGGCCTATAACGGCAAGCTGACCTATTTGGAGATCATCGGCGACAAGGTCACGGCGCATGAAGTGCCGCGGCCGCCCGCCAAGCCATGGGGGTAACGGGATGAAGCATCTGATTGCGCTAACCGCATTGCTGGCGGCTCCGGCCGCCGCCCAGACCACACCCTTGTTCGCCAGCGACGACCCGATCCACGTGACCATTCGCGGGCCGATAGGGGCCATTGCCCGCAATGCCGAGAATTCCACCGAACCACGCGATGGGCAGCTGGTCCTGGCTGGGTCGCCGGAAGTCTATCCGATCCAGCTGTCAGCCCGGGGCATTACGCGGCGTACGAGGGATGTCTGCAGCTTTCCGCCTATCCGCGTTGAATTCATGCAGAAGCCCGCGGCGACATCACTGTTTGCCCACCAGGGCCGCCTCAAGCTGGTGACCCATTGCCAGCCGTCGGAAAATTATCAGCAGCAGCTATTGCTCGAATATTCCGCCTACCGGATTTTCAACCTGCTTAGCCAGACCAGCTTTCGGGCGCGCCTGGCGACCGTCGATTATCAGGAGCCAAACGGTAAGGCCGTCGTGACGCGGTGGGGCTTCTTCCTTGAGGATATCGACGATGTTGCGCACCGGAACGGCATGACCAGGCCTGTGCTCGGCGCCCGGATCCAACCGTCTCAGCTCGAGCCGCGCCAGGCAGCCCGCGTCGGCCTGTTCGAATTTATGATCGGCAACCTCGACTGGTCGATGCGGGCCGGTCCGGAAGGGGAACCCTGCTGCCACAACAGCCGCCTGATCGCCGCCAAGGGAGTCAGCGCTTTAACGTCCGTCCCCTACGACTTCGACTATTCGGGGTTGGTCGACGCTCCCTATGCCGTTCCTCCCGAAGGCTTCCCGATTAACAGTGTGCGAAATCGGTACTTCAACGGCTTTTGCCGGTTGAATGCGGAGACGCTGGCGGCCGCCGCCGAGTTTCGCGCCAAACGGCCAGCGATCGAGGCGCTATACGGCACCATTCCAGGGATGTCCGACCGTATTCGCGCCAAGGCGCTCGCCTATATATCAAGCTTCTATGAGGTCATCGCCACGGACGATTCCGTGAGGACCAAAATCCTCAAGAAATGTGCCGACGAGACTAAGTAGCGGGACCGGATGGCGGCGTTGAAGCGTCAGAGGCGGACGCACTGCCAGGTCCGCGGTCGGGATTGAAGTCGCTCATGTAGCGCTTCATTCCCTCACGCTCGCCATATTCCGTGGTCCACAGCGCCACGAAACAATAGTTGAAGGCCAGGCTCATCACGAGTGCGAGCTCGACCGCACCGATGCCCGACGCCAGGCCGATCCCGACCGAGAGCAGGATGTAGAGCGCGTCGCCCGAGCTCTTGAGGCTGTTCTTGAAGCGAACCGCGCCGGCAATGCCGCCGAGTGCAAACGCCAGCGCCAGGCTGTGCTGCACGACCACCACGATCGAGGTCACGACCGACGGCAGGATCAGGATCGTGCTGATGATCGACTGGTCATATTCGTCGGAGGTACGTGTCGCCATATAGACCCAGGTCACCGGCAGCGACGTGATCAGCGCCCCGATGATGGCCACGAACATCCAGCCGAGGCTTTGTCCCAGCGTCTTGACTTCCGCGACCTTGGCAGCCGCCTCAAAGGCGTTGGATTTGCCTCCGCCGGAATTGATCAGCGCTTCCGCCCCGCCGATCGGCAGGTAGGACTGCATCTCGGGATTGTTATGGATGACCAGCCACGCGCCGCCGAACAGGATCGCATAGTAGACGGTCAGCTGGATAAGTAATTTGGTCGCCCGCATGAGATGCCCCCCCCACCAAGACTCGGTTAGCTTAGGTCAATCATCCCTGTCATGCCAGCGGTAGGACGGAAGCGGCTTCATCACCCCGTAGCGCTCCTTGATCGGATCGTGACCAAGCTTGGGCCAGGGGATGTTCTCCACCGGCAATTTGGTGTCCGGCAGCCGGTCTAGCAGGTCGCGAAGCAACGTCAGGCGGCCAAGCCGTTGGTCGTTGAAATCGACCAGGGTCCAGGGCGCATGCGGCGAATCCGTCGCCGCCAGCATCCGCTCGCGGGCCTCGGTATAGGCGTCATAGAGCGCGCGTGACTTGATATCGACCGGCGACAGCTTCCACCGGCGCAGCGGATTGTTGAGCCGGTCGGCAAAGCGCTCCTCCTGCCGTTCCTGGTCGCAGCACAGCCAATATTTGAACAGGTAGATGCCATCGTCGACGAGCTGCTTTTCAAAGTCCGGCACGGCCTTCAAGAAAGCCGTGACCTGCTGCGACGAACAAAATCCCATCACCGCTTCGACCCCGGCCCGATTGTACCAGCTGCGGTCGAACAGGCTGATTTCTCCCCTGGCCGGCATATGCTCGACGTAGCGTTGGAAATACCATTGGCTCTTCTCCCTCTCGGAGGGTGAAGGCAGCGCGACGACATGGCATTGCCGGGGATTGAGAATGCTCGCGAACATATGGATCGAGCCGCCCTTGCCGGCCGTGTCACGGCCTTCGAATACGACCACCAGGCGCTGCCCGGTTTCCTGGATCCAGCGCGCTGCGTCGCTGAGCTCGTGGAGCAATGGCCCCAGCGCTTCCTCATATTCCTTTTGGCTGAGATGAGCCATTTACGTCCCCCTGCAGCAAGTGCGGGGACCTTATCGTTAATCTCGGATAAGAAAAGGGCCGGGGATTTCGCCCCAGCCCCAAACTCTTGCGCTAAGGCTGCGGCCTAGGCGCCGGCAACCTCGGTCGTGTCGAGGCGAACGCCCGGGCCCATGGTCGAGCTGATGGCGATCTTCTTGACGTACTTGCCCTTGGCGCCCGACGGCTTGGCCTTGACGATGGCGTCGACGAACGCATCGAAATTGGCCTTGAGGTCGGCTTCGGGGAAGCTCGCCTTGCCGATGCCGGCGTGGATGATCCCCGCCTTCTCGACGCGGAACTCGACCTGGCCCGACTTGGCGTCGGAGACGGCCTTGGCGACGTCCATGGTGACGGTGCCGAGCTTCGGGTTCGGCATCAGGCCCTTGGGGCCCAGCACCTTACCGAGGCGGCCGACGACGCCCATCATGTCCGGCGTCGCGATGACGCGGTCATAGTCGAGCTTGCCGGCCTGCATCTCTTCCATCAGGTCCTCGGCACCGACCTTGTCGGCGCCCGCCTTGGTCGCTTCCTCGGCCTTGGCGCCCTTGGCGAACACCGCCACGCGGACGTCCTTGCCGGTGCCCTTGGGCAGGTTGACGACGCCGCGGACCATCTGGTCGGCGTGGCGCGGGTCGACGCCCAGGTTGATGGCGACTTCGACGGTCTCGTCGAACTTGGCGGAGGCCAGGCTCTTCACCAGGCCGATCGCCTCGTCCACGTTATAGTGGGCGTTCGGATTGACCTTGCCGTCGGCGGCCTTCTGCTTCTTGGTCAGCTTCGCCATGTCTTAGCCCTCCACAACCTGGAGGCCCATCGCGCGGGCGGAGCCTTCAATGATCTTGATCGCGGCCTCAAGGTCGTTCGCGTTGAGGTCCTTCATCTTCGCGGTGGCGACTTCGGCCAGCTGCGAGCGGCGGATGGTCCCGGCCGAAACCTTGCCCGGCTCCTTCGAGCCCGACTTGAGCTTCGCGGCCTTCTTCAACAGGAAGCTCGCCGGCGGCGTCTTGGTGGTGAAGGAGAAGCTGCGGTCCGCATAGACGGTGATCACCGTCGGGATCGGAGCGCCCTTTTCGAGGTCCTGCGTCGCGGCGTTGAACGCCTTGCAGAATTCCATGATGTTGACGCCGCGCTGGCCCAGGGCGGGGCCGATCGGCGGTGACGGGTTGGCAATGCCAGCCGGCACCTGGAGCTTGATATAGCCCGTGATTTTCTTAGCCATTTTTCTCACTCTGTAGTGGCCAGGCGGGGCGAACCCCACCCAAGCCGTTCAAGTTTAGCGGTCCAAGCGGCGAGCCGAAGCGCACCTCCCGCAATCCAGTGCTAATGCCTTGGAAGGCGGCGCCTGTAGCAGAAATCAGCGGGGAAGCAAGGCAGGCGACTGGAGAGAGGGGGCCCTAAACTTCACTATTTTCATCGAGACAGGCGCCATTTTTGTGAAGTTAGCGCGGGTTTGGAGATTGGGGTGACTGAGCTGGACGGTGAGACAGAGCCAGAGCTGAGAGGCGTGGCATAGGTTGGGTGCTGTAGGACAGCAGATTCAGCTTCGGCTCGGCGGCTTATGGGTTCAGCTTCTTGCCCAGCTCATCGATCGCCGACTGGATCTCGGTGCGGTCCTCGTCGCCGCATTTGCTGGCGCACTTGGCGAGCTTCCTCTGCAGCGCGGCATATTGCTTGGTGGCGAGGTCCTTGTCGCCCAGCTCGATCGCTACCAGGCCTAGCTGGAGATAGGCCGGGATCGGCGCGTTCTGGGAGCGAACCGCGCCCTGGAACGCCTTCTTGGCCTCGGGCTTCTGGCCGCTGAGGGCATAGGCCATGCCCAGCGCGTAGGGGATGTTGCCGTCGATCGAATTGGCATCATAGGCCTTGCGCAATTCCTTGATCGCCGTCGGGAAATCGCCCGCCTGCAGGGCGGTCACGCCGTTCCGGTAGGGCACGGTCGCGTCGGCCTGGACGGGGGTGGATTCCGGCGCCATGCCGCCGCCCATTTGCGCATGGGCCTGGGAGGCAATCGCAAGGCCGAACGCGGCCGCGGAAATCTGGAGCTTGGACAGTCGCATTGTCGGGGCACCTCTCGAAGAGATCAGGCGGGGGACGATGCTGGCCAACAGGCGGCCTGTCGCGAGCCTTGCCGGTGGAGGTGCGGTTTTTGCCGGTGAATGAAAGCGGGATCCCGGATCAAGTCCGGGATGACGAAAGGTGGGAAGTAAGTGCCGGCGCTAATCGAGAGTGGTGCGGTACTTGGTAACAGCCACGGACGCGACGACGAGGACGAACAGCAGCAGGGCGAGGAGGCTGGGTGCGGCCTCGGCGATGCCGACGCCCTTGAGCATCGCGCCGCGCACAACGCGCAGGACGTGCGTGACCGGGATGACGGAGCCGATCCATTGCGCCCAGTCGGGCATGCCGCGGAACGGGAACAGGAAGCCCGACAGCAGGATCGACGGCAGCATGTAGAAGAAGCTCATCTGCATCGCCTGGAGCTGGTTGCGGGCGAGGGTCGAGATGAGGAAGCCGAGGCTCAGCGAGCCGATGATGAACAACAGCAGGCCAAGGATCAGCGCCGCCCAGCCGCCGGCCATCGGTACCCCGAACAGGATGCGCGCGACGGTGATGATGACGGTCGCCTGGATCGTCCCGACCATGACGTAAGGAGTTAGCTTGCCGATCATCACCTCGATCGGGCGGAGCGGAGTGGCGAGCAATGTCTCCATCGTGCCGCGTTCGGATTCGCGGGTGACGCCGAGCGCGGTCATCATCACCAGGGTCATCGACAGGACGATGCCGAGCAGGCCGGGGACGATATTGTAGCTGGTGATGCCTTCGGGGTTGTAGCGACGCTGGACGACCACCTCGAACGGTTGGGCGGCGGGTTTTGCAGGCGCGATAACGCCCTTCAGATCATGCTTCAGCGCCTCGGCCGGGATGCTGGCCAACGCGCCAACGGCGGGGCCGGTCGCGGCGGGGTCCGAAGCATCGGCCTCGACCAGGATTTGCGCCTTCTCGTGGCGGACGACGCGGCGGGTAAAATCGCCGGGAATGGTGATGGCGAACTGGACCCGGCCGCGCTCGATCAGCGCATCCATTTCGGCCGGCGAGCGGGCGACATAGTCGATCGAGAAATAGTCGCTGCGTTTGAGGGCGCCCAGGACCGAGCGCGAGAATTGGCCCTGGTCCTGGACCAGCACCGCGGTCGGCAGCTGCTTGGGATCGCTGTTGATGGCATAGCCGAACAGCAGCAGCTGGATGACCGGAATGCCGAGCATCATCGCATAGGTCAGCCGGTCGCGGAGGAGCTGCGTGAACTCCTTCTGCAGCACCGCCAGGATGCGCGAGAGCGAAATGCCCATCATGCCGCTTCGTCCACGGACCGCGCACCCTGCTGTCGCATGAGGTGGATGAACACGTCTTCGAGGGTCGGCTCAGCCTCGCGCCACACGTAAGGATCGCGACGCCAGGGCTGGATCGCGGCTTCGAGCTTGCGGCGATCGGTGCCGCTGACGTGGAGCGTCTGGCCGAACGGGGCGACCATATCGACGCCCGGCTTCTGTTCGAGCTCGGACATTAGTTTGTCAGCGCGCGGGCCCTCTGCCTCGAAGGTAATCAGACCCGACTGCTTGATCAGTTCGTCGCCGGTGCCGCGAGCGATGAGGTCGCCGTTGAAGATGTAGGCGATGTCGTGGCAGCGCTCGGCCTCGTCCATATAGTGGGTCGAGACCATCACCGTCATGCCGCCGTCGGCGAAGCGGTGGATCTGGTCCCAGAAATCGCGGCGGGCCTGCGGGTCGACGCCGGCGGTGGGCTCGTCGAGCAGCAGCAGCTTGGGTTCGTGCATCACCGCCGCGGCCAGCGCCATGCGCTGCTTCCAGCCGCCCGAGAGCTGGCCGGCGAGCTGCTTGCGGCGGTGCTGGAGGCCGAGTTTTTCGAGCGATTCATCGACCCGCTGTGCGACCCGATCGAGGCTGTAGACGCGGGCGACGAAGGTCAGATTCTCCGCGATCGTCAGATCCTCGTAGAGCGAGAATTTCTGGGTCATGTAGCCGGTCTGGCGCTTGATTGCCGCCGCCTCACGCGGGAAGTCGAGGCCCAGCACCTGGCCGCTTGCTCCGGGGTCGGGAGTCAGCAGACCGCACAGCATGCGGAGGGACGTGGTCTTGCCCGACCCGTTGGGGCCGAGGAAGCCGGTGATATGACCCTGCTCGATCTGCAGCGCGACGTCCTTGACCACGCGCCGGTCGCCGAAGCGCTTGTTAAGGCCCGCGACGTCAATCGCGAGACTCACGGCAAAGGCTCCACGTCCACGGGAAGGCCCGGCATCAGGCTGGCGGGCTTGGCGGGCAGCGCCTCGACCATGAACACCAGCCGGTCGCGGCTGTCGCGGCTGAAGATCACCGGCGGAGTGAATTCCGAGCGCGGGCTGACATAGCTGATCCTGGCCGTGAGGCCCGAGGCGCAGCTGTCGCAGGAGAAGCGGACCGTCTTGCCGGGCCGGTAGCGGGCGACCTGATGTTCGGGGACGTAGAAACGGACCTTGATCCGCTCGTCGGGCAGCAGGCTGACCACCGCCTGGTTGGCGGCGACCCATTCGCCGGGCCGGTAGAAGATCTCCTCGACGCGGCCGGCGGAAGGGGCCGGTGGGGCCAGCTGGCCGACGCGGATCGCGACTTCGCGCTCGCCGCCCCTGGCGTTGCTCTCCTGGGCGCGGGCGGCGGCAATCTGGGCGTAGCGCGCAGCGGCGGTCTGGCGGGCGGCGTTGAGCCGGGCGCTGGCTTCCTTGAGCGCCGCTTCGGCCGCGTCGATATCCTTGTTGGCGACCGCGGCCGGTTCGTCGCGCTTGACCGACTGCAGGCGATTGAGGTCGCGGCGGGCGCGGTCGGCATCGGCGGCGGCAGCGCGCGCTTCGGCTTCGGCCTGCTCGGCGTTCGCGGCGGCGGACGCGATCTGGGTGCGGGCTTCCGACACCTGGGCACGGGCCTGCTCGCCCTGCGCCGACAATGTTGCCGGATCGATGGTGAACAGCGTGGCTCCGGCCGCGACCCGCTGACCTTCCTCGGCGGTGAGGGTGGCGACGGTTCCCGCCACCGGCGCGGCGAGGAACAGGCTTTCGCCCTCGATATAGCCGGAGAGAGTCCGTTCGCGCTTCTGGCCGCTGATCAGATACCATGCGAGCACCGCCGCGCCGAAAGCCAAGGCGAGGATGAAGATCGGCCGCGCGCGGTTCATTGTCCCGTCTCCGCCAAGTTGCTTTCTGGCCAGCCGCCACCAAGCGCTTTCACCAGCGCCACCGTGTCGCGCGCCAGGGCGCCGCGGGTCTCGATCATCTGTTCCTCCAAGGATAGGCGGCGCTCCTGCGCCTGCAGCACGTCGGCCAGCGTCACCAGCCCGCCGTGGTAACGTGTCTCGGCAATCTCCTCGGCACGAGCGGCATTGGCCCGCGCCTGTTCCAGCTCGGCCAGCTTGCGCCGGCCGCCGTCGACGTTGCCCAGCGCGTCTTCGACGTCCTTGAGGGCGGTGAGGATCGCCTTGCGGTAGGCGATCATCGCCTGCTCCTGCCGGGCGTTCTTGACCTCGATAGTGGCCCGGCGCCGGCCGCCGTCGAAAATCGGCCAGTCGAGCGCGGCGCCGATCGAGAAGCTGCGGCTGCCCCATTCGAGCAGCGAGCCGAGGGCCGTGCTGACCAGTGCCGGGGCGGCGGTCAGGGAGATGCGCGGGTAAAGATCGGCGGTCGCAACACCGATGTCGGCGGTGGCCGCCGCCAGCTCGCGCTCGGCGGAGCGAATGTCCGGCCGCCGCCGGAGCAAGTCCGACGGCAGGCCGGGGGGCACCGAGAGGGCTGGGGGCAAAGTCCCCGGTGCCGCCAACTGATTGGCAAGGGTTTCTGGCTGCTGTCCGGTGAGCACGCCGAGCACATGAATTTCGGCCTTGGCGTCAGCTTGCAGCCCCGGAATCGCGGCCGCGGCGGCAAAGCGTTCCGATTGCTGCTGCTCGAGGATTTGCCCGGTGACCAGTCCGCCCTTGGCCTGGGCGCGGACCAGCTGTTCGTAACGAGCCAAGCGGGCCAGCTCGGCCTCGGCATTGGCGATGCGGCCCTGCAGCGTGCGAAGGCGGAGATAGGCGCTGGCGACCTCGGCCGCGACCGTGACCTCGGCGTCGTGGCGGTTCCAGATGGCAGCGCCGGTGCGGGCCGCCGCAGCCTCGCGCTCGCGCCGGTTGCGGCCGAACAGGTCGAGTTCCCAGCTAGCATCGAAGCCGGCGCGCCAGCTGGTGAATGCGGTGCCGGGGAGGCCGATCGATCCGCCGCCACCCGTACCGGAACCCGGGGTCACGGGAATGGCGTTCTCGCTGATCCGCTGGCGGGTTACGGAGGTCTCGGCGCCAAGTTGGGGAGATGAGCTCGCTCCAGCGACGCCCTCCTCAGCCCGAGCCTCGCGAATCCGCGCCGCGGCCATTTCGATGTCGAGATTTTGCCGAAGCGCCTGCTCGACCAGCGCGGTCAGCTGGGTGTCACCGAAGCCCTGCCACCAGGCGGCAAGATCGCCCTGCTCGGCGTTGCCTGCCTCAAGGTAGCGATCCGGTACCGGCGTTTCGGGCTGCGTGTAGTCCGGCCCGACCGTGGTGCAGCCGGCGAGCAGCAGGGAGAGGAGGAGCGCGCGCCTCATGATGCCTTCTCCAGCAGCAGCCCGGCCAGCGCGGTTTCGGCATGCTGGCGGGCCAGCAACTGCAGATCGAGCGGTTCGCCCCCGGCCGGCTGCAGCACCTCGCGATAGAGCAGGCCCATCAGCATCGGCCCCATCAGGCTGAAGGCATGGTAGCGCGGGTTGCCCGGGCGGACCTCGCCGCGCTGCTGGGCGCGCTCGATCAGCCCGGTCATGATGGCGAAGGCCTTGACCGCGATCTGGTCGTGCCAGACCTTTGCCAGCTCGGGGAAATTGCCGGACTCGCCGATGACCATCTTGACCACGCGGCCGAGCGGCGTGCGGGTGGCCATTTCGGACATGCGGGCGAGGAACATCGGCGCGAGCTGGGCGAAGGGCAGGTCGGCGGCCATGATTGCATCGCGGACCGCGTCGATGTTCGGCGCGATGGTGTTCTTGACGACCGCGCGGAACAGCTCCTCCTTATCCGTGAAGTAGAGGTAGAGCGTGCCCTTCGACACGCCGGCGCGCCGGGCGATGTCGTCCAGCTTGGCCGCCGCGAAGCCTTTTTCAGCAAACACCTCCAACGCCGCCGCGCAAATCTCGCGTGGGCGGTCTTCGGCGCGTCGCTGGAATTTGGGTTGCTTCACGAGTCGTTTCTAACTGACCGGTCAGTTAGTTAAATGGCATTTCAAATGCAAGCGGAATCAACTTTTGGAGGTAGAGCCGGGGGGGCTAGCTCTTCGCTTGTTGCAGCAGTTCGCCCATGCGGCGGTGAACGACTTCGATTGCCTTGAGCGGCCGGACCATGACCTTGAAATAGGCGATCTGCCGTCCGCCAGGCGTGCAGCGAATGATGTCGACGCCATTGACCCTGATGCCGTCGATCTCGCTCTCAAACTCCAGTACCGCCCCCGACGCGTTGCGCCATTCGCCGGTGTAACGGAAATGTTCATTCCCGATCACCTGCATCGCGCCAAGCAGATAGGCCATGGTGATTTCGCGGCCGCGCTGAGGAGTGTGGACGACCGGGCTTTCGAAGGTAACGTCAGGCGCCAGCAACTCTACCAAGAGCGTAGTGTCCCGGGTTTCGACGAAGCGGTGCCAAGCCTTAATTGCATCCATCTGCTGGAGGCTAGGCAAATGCACGCCAAAGAAAAAGGGCCGCCTCTCGGCGACCCCTTTGAAATTCGGTTGCTTGGATCCCGGATCAAGTCCGGGATGACGACCTTAAGGGGTCGTCATTTGACCCGCTCGACCTGCTCGAACTCGAGCTCGACCGGCGTGGCGCGGCCGAAGATCGAGACGCTGACCTTGACGCGGGCACGGTCGAAATCGAGCTCCTCGACGACGCCGTTGAAGCTGGCGAACGGGCCGTCCAGCACCTTGACCGCGTCGCCGATCTCATAATCGACCTTGACCTTGTGCTTGGGCTGCGCGGCGGCCTCTTCCTTGGTGTCGAGCATGCGATGGGCTTGCGCGTCGGGGATCGCCTGCGGCTTGCCGTTCGGGCCGAGGAAGCCGGTCACCTTGGGGGTGTTCTTGACCAGGTGATAGACGTCGTCGTTCAATGCCAGCTTGGCGAGGACATAGCCGGGCATGAACTTGCGCTCGGCCTGGACCTTCTTGCCGCGCTTGATCTCGGTCACGGTCTCGGTCGGGACCTCGACCTGCTCGACCAAGCTTTCGAGGCCGAGGCGCTTGGCTTCGGACATGATCGCGTCGCGAACCTTGTTCTCGAAGCCGGAATAGGCGTGGATGATGTACCAGCGGGACATTGGTTAGCCTTTGAAAATTCTCTAGCCGAGCAGGCCGAGGAGGGATTTGACGATCGCGCTGAAAGCCGAATCGACCCCGAAGAAGAAGATGGCGAGCATGGCGGTCATGATCATCACCATGATGGCGGTGGTGCGCGTTTCCTTCAGCGACGGCCAGACGACCTTGC
Organism: Sphingomonas sp.; assembly: GCF_023266535.1. Classification (GTDB taxonomy): domain Bacteria; phylum Pseudomonadota; class Alphaproteobacteria; order Sphingomonadales; family Sphingomonadaceae; genus Sphingomicrobium. The sequence continues at coordinate 22,866 of NZ_JAHFPY010000003.1, forward strand.
TGCCTTCGGCGCGCACCTGCCGGATGAATTCGCCTGGATTGACCTTTGCCACTGTTTCGATGCCTTCAAACGGATAGAAAAACGAGGTCCGCGGGCAACCCCGCCGGACCTCGTAACGGGCGGGACTTAGCGCGGGCCGTCACGGGAGTAAATCCCGCGACGTCGATCGGGTTCGCTCACGCGACCCGTCGGCCGGCCTTCGGCGGCTCTTCGCGCTGCTACGCTGCGCTCGGCGCCTTAGGCTTGGCAGGGGCAGAGGGACTCGAACCCACGACCCTCGGTTTTGGAGACCGATGCTCTACCAACTGAGCTATACCCCTAGGCCGTGGCGCGACCTAATGCGCTGAGCTAATGTGCGCAAGGGCCGTCACGGAGTAAATCCGTGACGTCGGTCCTGTCGCTACGCGCAGGCCGTCCGGCTTTCGTGATCTCTGCGCGCTGCTGGCGATTGCGAGCAATCGCGGCGCTGCGCTCGGTCACTCAAGCAGCGATATCGTAGGGGATAATCTCGCCGCTGAGGTAGAGGTTGCGGGCCTTGGTCCGCGACAGCTTGCCGGAGCTGGTGCGGGGCAGGGTGCGTGGTGGGATCAGCTCGACCACCGGCGAGATGCCGGTGATGGCCCGGACCCGCTCGCGGATGTCGTCGCGAAGCTTGCCGCGCTCTTCCGGATCGCTGACCCGGCAATGGACCAGCACCGCCGGCGTTTCCTCGCCTCCGGAGCCGGTGATGGCGAAGGCGGCAATGTCGCCCGACTTGAAGCCCGGCAACTGCTCCACGGCCCATTCGATATCCTGCGGCCAATGGTTCTTGCCGTTGATGATGATCATGTCCTTGGCGCGGCCGACGATGAAGATGTAGCCACCCGACATGTAGCCCATGTCGCCGGTGTCGAGCCAACCGTCCTTCATGCAGGCCTCGGTCGATTCCGGGTCGCGGAAATAGCCGACCATCACGCTCGATCCACGGACCCAGACCTTGCCGATCGACCGGTCGGCCAGCGGGTCGCCGCTAGCGTCGCGGATCTCGATTTCCATGCCCTCGACCGGCTTGCCGCAGTTGACGATCGCGCGGTAACGGCGCGGCCGCTCCTGGGCCGGCGTGCCGGCGCCCGAAAGTTCGCTTTCCTCAACCAGCTCAAGGCGAATGCCCTCGCCCGGCGGCATGATCGACACCGCCAGCGTTGCTTCGGCGAGACCGTAGCTGGGGCAGAAGGCGCCGGCCTTGAAGCCCGCATCGGCAAAGCTGTCGACGAACGCCTGCATCACGTCCGGGCGGATCATGTCGGCGCCGTTGCCGGCCAGACGCCAGCGCGACAGGTCGAAGCGATCGGCGGCGCGAGTTTGTGACGACATGCGGCGCGAGCAAATATCGTAGCCGAAGGTCGGCGAATAGGAGAGGGTGGTGCCGGGGTTGCGACTGACGAGGTCGAGCCAGGCCAGCGGCCGGCGCGCGAAATCCTCGGTCTTCAGAAAATCGACCGATACCTGCATCGCCAGCGGCGACAGCATGCAGCCGACCAAGCCCATGTCATGGTACCAGGGCAGCCAGGAGATGACCCGGTCGGTCGGCTGGATGTCGGTGCCGATGCCATGGGCGTGCAAATTGTCGAGCAGCGCGCGATGCGTGATTGCTACGCCGTGCGGGAAGCGGGTCGAGCCGGAACTGTACTGAAGGTAAGCGATCTCATGCTCGCCGGCTGACGGGAGCTCGCCAACGGTGGGCTCGATTTCGAGCAGGCTCTCCCAGTTGCGGACCTCAATGCCGCGCTTTTCGGCGGCCGCGGTGGCGAAGTCGGTCAGCTCGGCCGGATAGAGGAACAGCTTCGGATCGCTGCTGGTCAGCATCACCACCAGCTGCTCGACATAGGCGTCACGCCCGCCGAAGCTGGTCGGCAGCGGCAGTGGAACTGGCCACAAGCCGGCACAGATGGCTCCGAAAAAGCAGGCGGCGAATTCGGGGCCGGTCTCCGCGATCAGCGCCAGCCGGTCGCCCTTTTCGAGACCCAGTGCGACAAAGCGGTGAGCATGGCGCATCGCATCTTCACGCAGCTCGGCATAGGGATAGGCGCGAACCAACGTGCCCCGCGCGTCGTGGAAGTTCATTCCACGGTGGCCGCGAGCGGCATAGTCGAGCGCATCGCCGAGCGTCGGAAAATCGGCAATGCGCCGCTCCAGCCGATCAAGGGTGGGCGTGTATCCGTCGAGCGTCAGGGTAGCGTCGATCCTGTCGTTGCGGTCGAGCACGCAGCAATTCCTGTCTGTTGGTCCACGGCGCGGCCACAGGCCGGCGAACCCGCCTCAGGCGGGTCTTTTTGCCTGATGCTGGGCGAGTGTGGCACAAACATGGCCATGGCTGCCATGGGGTTCAGTCCCCACTACCAGCGAGGCCGTGATGGAAACGAAAAGGCGTTCTGGGAGTGAGCGAGTGCAGCCAGATAGTCGGCGCTATCTGGCAATTGAGCGAGCGTGCCGGGGCGACTTTGCGTCCCACGCTCTGGGCATGGCCCTGCCGGCGCATTGCTTCGTCGAAGCGCTCGACCGGTGGTCCTGCACCGCTCTTCGCACTTCTCCTAGCCCTGCAACCGGCAGGAGCCATGTCACGACTCTCGCTGGTAGTGGGGACTGAACCCTAATGTCCCGCAAGCCCATCGACCCGGCGCGGCTCGACGAGCTGGCGCTTTCATACGTCAGCCGCTTCGCGACCAGCCGGTCAAAGCTAAAGAGCTACCTGGTTCGAAAGCTGCGCGAACGCGGCTGGACCGGGGAAGGCGAACCGCCGATCGATGCGCTTGCCGACCGGATGACGCGATTGGGTTATTTCGACGATCGTGCTTATGCGCTTTCCAAGGCCCGCTCGCTGACCGCGCGAGGCTATGGCGCCGGCCGGGTCAGGCAGGCGCTGGCGCAAGCCGGCATCGCGGACGAACATTCCAGCGATGCGCGCGAGCTGGCCGCGAGCGAAGCCCTTGACGCGGCGCTCCGCTTTGCGCGCCGGCGATCGCTGGGCCCCTACGCCGCGGCCAGGCCAGAAGGCCGCGACCGGGAAAAGGCCATCGCCGCCATGCTGCGTGCCGGCCATGAATATGGGATTGTCCGCACGCTGATCGACCTCGGACCCGGGGAATTCCCCGAAAATGACGCCGTTAAACGCTCGGATTAATCACGTTAATGTCGGTTTCCCGACAGAAATGTCCGTGGTAAGGAAATGGCGTGCAGCGTTTGAGTGCCGAAACGACTCAGGAGGTCGGCCCGGAGCTTATGGCAACGGGCGAGGAAACTCTTCCTGAAGGTCAGCAGTGTTCGGGTCGGGTCAAGTGGTTCGACGCGACGAGGGGTTTTGGATTCCTCGTATCGGAGGATTGCGAAGGCGACATCCTGGTCCATTTCAGTGTCCTGAAGGAACATGGCCGGCGCTCGCTGCCCGAAGGCGCGACCATCGAATGCATCGCCGAGCACCAGGACCGCGGCTTCCAGGCGCGCAAAATTTTGTCGATCGACCTCAGTACGGCCTTGCCCATGCCGGTGCGGCCGGTCCAATCAACCGGCGAGCGCGCGGACCGCAGGGCCTTGGCCGATGCCGCGGGCGAGTATGAGCCGGTGGAGGTCAAATGGTTCAATCGGGTGAAGGGCTACGGTTTCCTCAATCGCGCCGGGGAAGCGGAGACGGGCGAGGACATTTTCGTCCATATGGAAACGGTGCGGCAATCGCAGATCATCGACCTCCAGCCCGGCCAGCAGCTGGAAGCCCGGATCGCCGAGGGGCGCAAGGGGCTGACCGCCGTCGAACTTCGCGAAGTCTGATCATCCGGGCAGTCGCTTTTGGCCTGGTGGCGTCGCTCGCCGCCTGCCAGCCATCGGCGTCCAGCGCGGTCGAACTGGGCCAATCGCCCGCCGGCCTTGAACAGATGCGGATCACGATCGACTCCCATGGCAAGAAGCACCCGTTTACGGTCGAGGTGGCGCGCACCCTCGAACAGCAAGCACAGGGTTTGATGTTTCGCTCCGCCCTGGACCCCGATCGCGGCATGATCTTCCCGTTCGAGACGGCGCGGCAGGCGAGCTTCTGGATGAAGAATACGCTGATCCCGCTCGACCTGATTTTCATTCGCACCGACGGCAGCATTGCAAATATCGCGGCCAATGCCGTGCCGCTGTCGCTCGAGCCGATCTATTCCGACGGCGAAGTGGAGGCGGTGCTCGAAATTGCCGGCGGGCGCTCGGCCGAGCTTGGTGTCCAGGCCGGCGACAAGGTCGAGTGGAAGCGCTGATACAAGCCTTGCCTAGCCACACGTAAAGCGGCAAAGGCCCGTGCCATGGGAATTTTCGCCAACGCCTTCACCTGGTGGAACGGAGCCTCCTGGGGCACGATGATCAATTCGCGCCGCAACGGCGAGGAAGTCGGCCGCGACGATGCCGGCAATGTCTATTTCCGCCATCGCAAGGATCCGCGCCGCCGCTGGGTCATCTATGACGGATCGAATGACGGCAGCCGGGTGCCGCCGGGCTGGAACGCATGGCTCCGCGGAACCATCGATGAGCTGCCGGAAAAGGGGCTGCCGCCACGCCGCAAGTTCGAACAGGCGCCGGTGCCAAACCTGACCGGGACCATGGCCGCCTACCGCCCGGGAGGGTCGCTGGCGTCCAAATCGATCCGCCCGGCCAGCACCGGCGATTATGAGGCGTGGAAGCCCGAATAAGCGTGAAGCCGTCGGCCACCACATTCGTATTGCTGCCGCTACTGTTGGCGGCTGCCTGCAACAAGGGCGATCAGGCCGACAATCAGGCGTTGACCGAGGAAATTCCGCGCGCGTCGGCCGACCAACCCGGCGTCACGCCGATGGCCCAGCGGGTCGCAGTGATCGGCCTGCTCAACAAGCGCAACGGCATCGTTCGTGACCTGACCCTGAAGCCGGGCCAGGCGATGCGGGTCAAGGATGTCGCCGTCCGGTTGAAGGCGTGCGAGACCAGCGCTCCGTGGGAGCAGGAAAAGTTGACGGGCGCCTTCGTCCAGGTCGATGTCCGCCGCCCGGACGGCCAATGGGTCAGGAAATTCTCGGGCTGGCTCTACAAGGAAAGCCCGTCGCTCAACGTGGTCGAGGACCCGGTTTACGACGTGTGGCCCAAGAGCTGCGCGATGAGCTGGCCCGGCGGGCCCGCGGCGCCGGCCGCATCAAGCGATACCAGTAGATCGTCGAGCGCTTCGAACGACGGCGAATCAAGCGGCGAGCTGCCCACCGGCAACGAAGCGTCGCCGACGGTAGCCGTTCCGCCGCCGGCCGATGACAATGCGGAGGTCAACAACCCGACATAATGATCGCGGCTGACGGTAACCGCCCCCAGGGATTCAAGGTGGGGCGTGATGAACTGGCAATCGAGCAAAGTGAAATGGCCGACCCTGAGCCGCGCCACCAGCCAGGCCAGCGCCACCTTTGAGGCGTCGGTCATCCGGCTGAACATCGATTCCCCGAAGAAAGCGCGGCCCAGCTTGACGCCGTAAAGCCCGCCGACCAGCTCGGTCCCCCCATTTTCATTGGCGTGCCAGCATTCGATCGAATGGGCGTGGCCGACGGCGTGCAGGCCGAGCGTGGCCCGTTCGATCACCTGGTTGATCCAGGTCTCGTCGCGGTCGGCGCAGGCCAGCAATACCTCTTGGAACGCCTGGTCGCGGGTTACCGTGAATTTGCCGGACCGGACCTTCTTGGTCAGCGACCTGGACAGGTGAAAATCGTCCAGCGGAATGATTGCCCGGCTGCGCGGCTCGACCCAGAAAATGTCGCCGGCACTGCGACTGTCGGCCATGGGGAAGATGCCGGCGGCATAGCCCCTCAGCAACATTCGCGGATCCAGGCCCTCGCTCATTTCCTGGCGCTCACAGAATCTGCCGCACCTCATCCTGCGGGCGGCATAGGCGCACGCCCTTTTCGGTTTGTACCAGAGGACGCTGGATGAGGATCGGATGTTCCATCATCGCGTCCAAAATTTGTTCGTCGCTGGTCGCCGGGTCGGTCAGGCCAAGCTCCTCCGCCAGCGGCTCTTTGTCGCGCAGGCCCTGCCGCGGGGTAATTCCGGCGCGTGCGTAGAGTCGCATTAGCTCTTCACGGCTCGGTGGGGCCTTGAGATATTCGACGATTTCGACGTTGACCCCTTCATTCTCCAGGATTTCCAAGGTCTTGCGGGAAGTCCCGCACATCGGATTGTGATAGATTGTTGCCTTCATTTCCATTCCGTTCATTGCGCCATTTAATCGTGCCACAGAGACGCCGCCAGCAACAGCGGTAACGGCCAGATGAGGCTTCCGACCGTTGGACTGCCGGAACCTCCTCCCCCCAATGTCGTTAGGCGAGCGTGACATGTGCACTGCTGCCGGGGGCCCGGGTCCTGGGGCACGGTCCGTTACAGACAACAAATGGGAGTCAGAAGATGCGTAAGTCGATGATTGCAGTTCTGCTCGCCGGTACCCTTTCGCTTGGCGCCTGCGCCGCCAACAGCGGACAAGCGGGCAATATTGCCCAGGGTGCGGCGGTCGGTGCGGCCGGTGGTGCGGCGGTTGGCGCCGTGGTTCCGGGCGTGAACGTGATTGAAGGTGCCGCGGTTGGCGCGGCGATTGGCGGCCTGGCCGGCGCGGTATGGGCCGACAACAACAATGACGGCTATGCCGACGGCTATGTGCAGAACGGTACTTATTATGCCGGCACGCCGCAGGGCTATGACCCGACCCTGCGTCGGGTTGCCACGGGCGCAATTGGTGGCGCGGCGCTGGGCGCGGTCGCCGGCGCGGTGATCCCGGGTTTGAGCCCGATCGAAGGCGCCGTTATCGGCGCAGCGATCGGCGGCCTGGCCGGCGCCGTGTGGGCCGATAATGACCGTGACGGACGAGCCGATGGCTATGTTTACAACGGCCAATATTATCAGGGCACGCCGTCCGGCTACTCGTCGGCGCCCCCGCCGCCTCCGCCGCCGGGCGAGCGTGGCTAATGAGGTTACGGACCAATAGATTTTGGTCCGGAAAGCCCGCCGGACGCCCCCTGCGTCCGGCGGGCTTCGCCTTGGTGCTCCTGGCGGGCCTGCTGGCGGTTGCACCGTTGCAGCCGGCAGTGGCGTCCGCCGCGACCGTCGCGGCAAATGCGAACCAATTTTCATCCGGCCCGCAATGGGTGACGTCCGACCAGCGCGCGGCGACCAAGCTGATCGCGTTGTTGCAAGGTTCCGACCTCGACGGTCTCGATCCCCGGCAATTCAAGACCAAGCAATTGCTTAAGGCGTTGCGCTCGGCGTCGGGCGGGAATTTGAAAGCCGTCGATAAGGCCAATGCGGCCTTCAACCGCGCGCTGGTCAGCTACGCGACCGCGCTGCGGTCCGCTCCATCGAAGGAATGGGCTTTTGTCGATCGCGCCGCGGTCCCGGAGACGCCATCCGCCGCGGCGTTGCTTGCCGAAGCGGCAGGCGCTCCCTCGCTGGAGAGCTGGGTCGATGCGATGCCGTTCATGCACCCGAGCTATGCGCAGCTGAGACGGGGGCTGGTCGCCGCTCGGAGCAGCGGCGGGGCCCGCACCGAGGCAGTGCTGCGGGTCAATTTGAACCGCGCGCGGCTGCTCCCCGCGACCGGGCGCTATGTGGTGGTCAATATCGCTGCCCAGCGGCTCTACATGTTCGATGGAGGCCGGCAGTTGGACTCGATGAAGGTGGTCGTCGGCCAGGGCCGCGACGACCGCAAGACGCCGATGATGGCCGGGACGCTGCAATATGCGTCGCTCAATCCCTATTGGAACGTGCCGGTTGACCTGGTCGGTGACGATGTCGGGATTTACGTCCAGAAATACGGCCTCGGTTATTTGAAGTCGCGCGGATACCAGCTGCTGTCCGACTGGGGCGACAATGCCGCGGTGGTCGATCCAGCGACCATCGACTGGCGAGCCGTGGTGGACGGGAAAATCCAGGTCCGCGTTCGCCAGCTGCCTGGCCCGCGCAATGTGCTGGGGAAGGTCAAATTTAGCTTTCCCAACCCTTACGGCGTCTACCTCCACGATACGGCGCAGCCGCAGCTGATGACGCAGGAAGTCCGCCTCTTTAGCGGCGGATGCATCCGGCTCGAGGACGCGGCGCGGCTCGGGCAGTGGCTGTTCGGGCGGAACCTCAAGGCGACATCCAATACGTCCGACATCGAGGTGCCGCTCGACAGACCGGTGCCGATCTATGTCGCTTACCTGACGGCGGTGCCGGAAGGCCAATCGATCACTTATTTTGAGGATGTCTATGGCTGGGATGCCAAACGCCTGGCCGAGTCCGGTGGCGGCGCGGATCGCGGTGCCGCCAATTAGGGTCTGGACCCTAGTAACGGCGAAAGTTGATCCCCCAGGTGTAGTCGCTGCCCAATTCGCTCTGGATCGGCGCGCCTGCATTGTTGGTGGCGGGACTGAAACGCAGCCGTTCGGTCAGGATGCGACAGGTGGTTGCATCGAGCAGCGGGCTGCCGCTCGATGCGGTAATCCGGCAATTGGCGATGCGGCCGCTGACCAGCACGGTGAAGCGAACGCTGACGCGGCCCTGCAGGCGATTGCGCAGCGCTTCGCGCGGATAGTCGCCATTCTCGAGGCCGCCGGAAATCCATTGGGCGGCCGATCCACCGCCGCCACGGCCAGTCCCGGACCCTCCCGCCCCAGGTCCAATGCCCGCGTTGGCCGCGCCGGCGGAAGGCGCAGTGCCGGCTCCGGCGACCGGCGCTGCAGCAACCGGCGTTATGGCCGGCAGCCTCGGTTGCGGAGCGACGATTTCGGTCGGCTCGGCCTTCTTGCCCGCGGCTCCTTCATCTTCCTTCGCCTTGGCGGTCTTTTCCTGCGGCAAGGGCTGCGGCTTGGGCAGCTCGTTTATGTCGATGAGGACGGTGGGCGCTTGCTCGGCGATCCGGAACGGCGAATTTTTGGGGATCAGCAGCCCAGCGCCGATCACGACCGCATAAACCGCGACGACGCCGGCAATGGCCTTGGCCTTGTCGGGACGGGTCGGTTCGGAATGATAACCGGGCATGGCGGCCTCACAACGCGCCGCGCCGGCCGAAGGGTGCGGTTAGCCGGCCGAACTCATTCAGAACCCGTCCCCCGGACGGGCTCCTCCTTCGTTTCATCCAGCCAGCGCTCGAGCCACTTGATCGTATAGTCGCCGGACTTGAAGGCGTCGGTGGCGATGATCCGCTGTTGCAGCGGCACCGTTGTCTTCATCCCCTCAACAACGAACTCTTCCAACGCCCGCTTGAGGCGGCGAATGCAGCTTTCGCGGTCGACGCCATAGACGATCAGCTTGCCGATCATGCTGTCGTAATAGGGCGGTACCTTATAGCCGGCGTAGAGGCCGCTATCGACGCGGACGTGCATGCCGCCGGGCGCGACATAATTCTTCACCAGGCCGGGAGAGGGAGCGAAGGTCTGCGGATCCTCGGCGTTGATGCGGCACTCGATCGCATGGCCGTGCAGCTGGACCTGATCCTGTGTCACCGACAGGCCGTCGCCCTGGGCCACGCGAATCTGCTCGGCGACCAGGTCGATGTCGCTGATCAGCTCGGTCACCGGATGCTCGACCTGCAGCCTTGTGTTCATCTCGATGAAGTAGAATTTGCCGTCCTCGTAGAGGAACTCGATGGTGCCCGCGCCGCGATAGCCCATTTCGGCCATGGCCTGGGCGACGATTCCGCCCATTTCCGCGCGTTGATCGGCCGAGATGACGGGGGAGGGCGCTTCTTCGATCACTTTCTGGTGGCGGCGCTGGATCGAGCAGTCGCGCTCGCCCAAGTGGATAGCCTTGCCATTGCCGTCGCCGAATACCTGGAACTCGATGTGGCGCGGGTCGCCGAGGTATTTTTCCATGTAAACGGTCGGATCGCCGAAGGCGGCGTTGGCCTCGGACGAGGCCTGTCCCATCAGGCTTGCAAGCTCATCCTCGCTCGGCACGACTTTCATGCCGCGCCCGCCGCCGCCCGACGCGGCCTTGATCAGCACCGGATAGCCGATTTCGGCGGCGATTTGCTTCGCCTCCGCGACGCTGTTGAGCGGGCCCGGCGATCCGGGGACCAGCGGCAGGCCGAGCTTCTGGGCGGTATTCTTGGCCTCGATCTTGTCGCCCATGATCCGGATATGCTCGGGCTTGGGCCCGACCCAGATCAAATTGTGGCTCTCGACGATCTCGGCGAACTGGGCATTCTCCGAAAGGAAACCGTAGCCGGGGTGGATGGCGTCGGCGTGGGTGATCTCGGCCGCCGAAATAATGTTGGCGATGTTGAGATAGCTGTCCTTGGCCGGCGGCGGGCCGATGCACACCGCTTCGTCGGCGAGGCGAACGTGCATCGCGTCGGCGTCGGCGGTCGAATGGACCGCCACCGTCTTGATTCCCAGCTCGTGGCAGGCGCGGTGGATGCGCAGGGCAATCTCGCCGCGATTGGCGATCAAGAGCTTTTGAATGCTCATGCCAATCTACTCGATGACGACCAGCGGCTGGTCGAACTCGACCGGCTGGGAGTCGCTGATCAGGATCTGCGACACCTTGCCGCCCTTGGGCGCGGTGATCGGGTTCATCACCTTCATCGCCTCGATGATGAGCAGCGTGTCGCCCTGTTTGACCGGCGAGCCGACGGCGATGAACGGCTTGGCGCCAGGCTCAGCCGACAGATAAGCGGTGCCGACCATCGGCGACTTGACCGCGTCGACCGGAGCGGCCGGGGCAGACGCTTCGGCCGCGGGCGCAGCAGCCAAGGGATTGGCGATCGCAGCCGCGGGTGCTGTCGCCGGCGCATAGGACACGACCGGCGCGGACTCGCGCTTGACCTTGATCTTGCGGTCGCCGTCTTCGACCTCAATCTCGGTCAACTCATTGGCGGACAGCAACTCGGCGAGCTCTTTCACCAGCGCGGTGTCGACGCGCATCGCCTGCTGTTCCTTGTGATCGCCCATTTCAAAACCCTTTGAATTCCAGCGGCGCTCCCTGTCAGAGCCGGGCCGCCGCGTCCAGTGCTAGCGAGTATCCGCGCGCGCCTTCGCCTTTGATCAGCCGGGTCGCGGCGAGCGCGACAAGATCGGTGTGCCGGAAGGATTCCCGGTCTTCCGGATTGCTGAGATGCACCTCGATCACCGGAGTCGCAATCGCCTTGACCGCGTCATGCAGCGCCACCGACGTGTGGCTATAGCCGCCCGGATTGAGGATTACCGCCTTGGCGCCCCTGGCCTGTGCCTCGTGCAGCCAGTCGATCAAATGCCCCTCATGGTTCGACTGGCGAATGTCGAGCGTGACGCACAGTTCGCCTGCCTGCTCAATGAGCCGGTCGGCAATGTCATCGAGCGTGTCCGAGCCGTAGATCTCGGGTTCCCGGCTGCCCAGCAAGTTGAGATTCGGCCCGTTGAGGACGAAGATCAGCGGTGGCGTTGCCATGGCGAGCCCCTATATGGGGCTTTCTTCAGGCTCACCACCCCGCTCGTCCTGAGTAGGGCCTGAGCTTGGCGAAGGCTCATATCGAAGGACGGTCCTTCGATACGCCATTTCGACTTCGCTCAATGGCTACTCAGGATGAGCGGAGTTGGGGAGTTTGAATGAGTTTGGACGGTACCGCAGGTGTGATGATCAACGGCGAGCACCGCCGGGTGCCCGCCGGTACCAGCCTGGCGCAACTGATCGCCGAGGTCGGGCTTGACCCGGTTCGTGTCGCGGTCGAGCGCAATCTGGAGATCGTCCCGCGCTCGACCTTCGGCGAGGTGATGGTCGAGGACGGCGATGCCTATGAAATCGTCCATTTCGTGGGAGGCGGTTGAGTGAACCTGCAGAATAAGGTTTCCGCGGATACATGGACCGTTGCCGGCCGCACCTTCTCGTCGCGGCTGATCGTCGGCACCGGAAAATATAAGGATTTCGAGCAGAACGCGGCGGCGGTCGAGGCGTCGGGCGCGGAGATCGTCACCGTTGCGGTGCGGCGGGTCAACATCAGCGATCCCAAGCAGCCAATGCTGATGGATTATATCGATCCCAAGAAGATCACTTACCTGCCCAACACGGCCGGCTGTTTCACCGCCGAGGAAGCGATCCGCACCCTCAGGCTGGCGCGCGAGGCGGGCGGCTGGGAGCTGGTCAAGCTGGAAGTGCTGGGCGAAGCCAAGACGCTCTATCCCGACATGCGCGAGACGTTGCGCGCGACCGAGACGCTGGCCAAGGAAGGCTTCCAGCCGATGGTCTATTGCGTCGACGATCCGATCGCCGCCAAGCAGCTGGAAGAGGCGGGCGCGGTGGCGATCATGCCGCTGGGCGCGCCGATCGGCTCGGGCCTCGGTATCCAGAATTTGGTCACCATTCGCCTGATCGTTGAAGGCGCCAATGTGCCGGTGCTGGTCGATGCCGGGGTCGGCACGGCCAGTGACGCGGCGGTGGCGATGGAACTGGGTTGCGACGGCGTGCTGATGAACACCGCGATCGCCGAGGCCAAGGACCCGATCGGGATGGCGCGGGCGATGAAGCTGGCGGTGGAGAGCGGCCGGCTGGCCTATCTGTCCGGGCGCATGGCCAAGCGGCGTTACGCCGATCCTTCGAGCCCGCTGGCGGGATTAATCTAAGCGAGGACAAGCCATGCGTTTCAGTCACGCCATCATGTTTTGCGCCTTGGTAGCGAGCGGGTGCCAGGCCGCACCGCACAAGGCCAAGGATTGCCAGGGCTCGGAATGTTCGGTCCCAAGCGAGGCGGCGAAGCCGGTCATGCTCACCGCCTCCGACGGCGTGAAGGTCCACGGCTCGCTGTATGAGGCGGCGAAGCCCAAGGCCCTGATTTTGCTGTTCCACCAGGCCGGGTCAAGCAAGGACGAATATGCGACGATCGCGCCTCGGCTGCGTGATGCCGGCTACAGCGCCCTGGCGATCGACCAACGGTCGGGCGGCGGGCTGTTCGGCACCAACGAGACCGCCAAGGGGCTCGGCCGCGAGGCGGACTATCTGGAGGCTCGGCCCGACCTGAAGGCGGCGCTCGACTGGGCGCGGCAGCAGAAGTTGCCGATCGTCCTGTGGGGCAGCAGCTATTCCTCGTCGCTGATTTTCCCGCTGGCGGCGGGCGATCCGGACGGCGTCATCGCGCTGCTATCCTTCTCCCCGGGCGAGTATTTCGACGACAAGCATATGATCCGTGCCGCGGCCGCGAAGATTAGCGTGCCGGTGTTCATCGCGTCGACCAACTCGCCGGATGAAGTCAGCGAGGCCGACCCGATCTTGGCGGCGCTGCCGAAGAATGCCGCCAACGTGCGCTACATCCCCGAACATGGCGTGCATGGATCGTCGACGCTGATCGCCAAGCGAAATCCCGAAGGTGCCGAAGACGGCTGGCGCGCGGTGCTGGCCTTTCTCGGCAATGTCACTCCGACGAAATAGGCCGGCCTATTTGATCGCCGTCACCAGCCGCGCCGACATCGGCGCGTTGAACCCGCTCGGCCCTCCAAACCGGCGCAGGGCAGCCTCGGCCGCGTCGGTCGCTTCGCCGAGCCGGCTGGCATCGATCTGCTCAATGTCCGCGCGCATCGGCGTGCCCTGGACCAGGGCGATCGCCGCGTCGCGCGCCGACGGTGCGTGACTTGTCAGCTCGACCGTTTCGATCTCGATATCGGTGAAGCCGGCGTCGAGCAGGTCCTGCTCGATCTGTCCGATATCATGGTAACGGAACGGCACGCGCTCGTAGAAACGCAGCTCTTCGCCCGGAAACAGTTCGGCGACCGCGCGGCCCGCGGTCATGGTGGCGAGGTTGCGCTCGACCTGGTCCCAGATGACCAGCATGTAGCGGCCGTTTTCGCGGAGCACGCGATGGGCCTCGCTGTTGCCGCGAACCTTGTCCGGGAAAAACATCACCCCGAACTGGCAGACGACCAGGTCGAAGCTGGCGTCGGGGAAGGGCAGGGACTGCGCGTCGGCGACTTCGAACTGGACGCGATCACTGCTGACGCGCCGCGCTGCCTGCTCAAGCATCGGTTCATTGAGGTCGGTGGCAATGATTTCCGCGTCCGGAACGGCCTCGCTCAAGGCAGCGGTCACGACGCCGGTCCCCGCTGCCGTTTCGAGGATTTTCAGGGGGCCGTATTGCGCGGCCCGCTTGGCGACCAGCCGCGCATAGGGCTCAAACACCAATGGCACCATGTAACGGTCGTAGATGGCCGGGATCGACCCGGCGAACACGGTATCGGCAGCAGTCATTCGCTCTCCTAACGCCCCGCCGGAGCCCCTAGCAGGAACGTTGCGCCAAGCCCAAGAGTTTGCATGGCTGGAGGGACTCGATGGGCGACTTCACCGCGCTTCGCGAGGAAATGATCGAGCAGCAGATCGCGGCTCGCGGGCTCGATGACCCGGCGCTGCTGGCGGCGTTCCGGGCCGTGCCACGAGAGGAATTCGTCAGCGCCGACTATGCCCAATATGCCTATCAGGATTCGCCGCTGCCGATCGAAAGCGGGCAGACCATCAGCCAGCCATATATTGTCGCGCTGACCATCTATGCGGCCGGCATCAAGGCGGGCGACAAGGTGCTCGAGGTCGGCGCCGGCTCGGGCTACGCGGCGGCGGTGATCGGCCAGATCGCAGGCGAGGTGATCGCCATCGAACGGCACCACAAGCTGGTTGAGGCCGCGCAGGAGCGGATGGCTCGCCTCGGTTACGACAACGTCTGCATCGTCGAGGGCGACGGCACGCTCGGCTGGCCGGAAGAAGCGCCGTTCGACGCGATTGTCGCCGCGGCGAGCGGCAGCCATGTCCCGCCAAGCTGGATCGCGCAGCTGAAGCCTGGCGGGCGCATCGTCATGCCGCTGGGCGAACCGCACGGCGTCCAGTCGCTGGTCAAGGTGACCAAGGCGCTCGACGGGACGCTCAAGCTCGAGGATCTTGGCGGCGTACGCTTCGTGCCGCTGATCGGTGCAGAGGGTTTCGCGCCCTAGCTCAGCTTCTTTTCGAACCAGTGGTGGGCATAGGGCTCGTCGTTGAATGGCGGGACCTCAGTATAGCCGCTGCTGCGATAGAGTTGCTGCGCTTCCGTCAGTGATTCCTGGGTTTCCAGGCGGACGATCCGATAGCCGACCTCTCGGGCGCGATGTTCAAGTTCGTGAAGCAGCCGCCGGCCTAGCCCGAGGCCGCGCACGGTTCGCGAAATCCACATCCGCTTGATGTAGGCGGCTTCCGGCGAAATGGATTTGAAGCCGCCGCAACCAACCGGCTCGCCATCAAGCCGAACGACGATGAAGGTGCCGTGCGGGGGCGCGAATTCATCGAGTGTCGGCGCAGAGCTATTGGCGGGATCGAAGCCACCTTCGAAGCGCTCTGCTAGTTCGCGGAAATAGTGCGACAGGCAAAATACGGCGACCGCGCTGGTTGGCGGGACCTCTACGATCTCGATCGTTGGGTTCGCCATGGCGCTATCCGTCACCTTGCCTTTGCGTGCAGCCCGCTAATCGTCGTCTGGTTGGTAATGACCTCGACGTCGGTGACGCAGTGGAGCAGGCGGATGCCCTTGCGCTCCATCGCCCGGGCGAGGGCGGGGGCGAACTGATCGGTCGCCTCAATCCGTTCCGCCCAGCCGCCATAGGCCTCGGCCAGCTTGGCGAAGTCGGGATTGGCGAGTTCCGTCGCGCTGATCCGCTTGGGATAGTCGCGCTCCTGGTGCATGCGGATGGTGCCATAGGCCCCATTGTCGACCAGGATGACAAGCAGGTCGGCGCCATATTGGGCCGCCGTCGCCAGTTCCTGCCCGTTCATCAGGAAATCGCCGTCGCCGGCGACGCACACCACCGGCCGGTCCTTGAAGCGGAGCGCGGCAGCGACCGAGGCGGGCAGGCCATAGCCCATCGTCCCGCTGGTCGGCGCAAGCTGGGTCGGCATCACGCCATAATGCCAATAGCGGTGCCACCAGCCGGAGAAATTGCCGGCGCCGTTGCAGATGATCGTGTTGTCAGGGAGCGCATCGCGCATCGCCTTGACGCACGGCCCGAGGTCGAGCGCCACGCCCTCGCGTGGGCTCGGCTCGCTCCATTCGAGCCACTCCTTGTGCGCTTCCTCGCCGTCCTTGAACCGGACCAGGTCGGGATCGGCCCAATCGGCCGCCATTTCGGCGAACTCGCCCATGTCGGCGCAGATCGGCAGGTCGGCCTTGAACACCCGGCCGAGCTCGTTGGGATCGGGGTGGACATGGACCAGCAGCTGGTCGGGGTGGTCGGGCGTGACCAGCTTGTAGCCGTCGGTGGTGGATTCGCCGAGCCGGGCACCGACCACCAGCAACAGGTCTGCCTCGCGGATGCGTTGCTGCAGCCTGGGGTTGGGGCCGTAGCCCAGCTGGCCGGCATAGACGGCGCTGTCGTTGTCGATTGCGTCCTGGCGGCGGAAAGCGGCGGCGGTCGGGATGCCGTAGCGATAGGCAAAGGTGGCGAAGTGATGCGCCGCGTCGCGGTCCCATCCGGCGCCGCCGATAATCGCCACCGGATTGGTCGCGTCCTTCAAGAGGCCAAACATGGCGTCCATCGCGCCGGCGCAGGGCGGCTGGGCGATCGGCGCGATCTTCGGCCGGTCGAGGGTCTCGACCTCGTCGCGCAGCATGTCTTCCGGGATGGCCAGCACGACCGGCCCGGGCCGGCCGGCGGTGGCGACGCGCCAGGCGCGGGCAACATATTCGGGGATGCGCCGGGCATCGTCGATCCGCGCCGCCCATTTGGCTACGGGACCGAAGAAGGCGGCCATGTCGACTTCCTGGAAGCCCTCGCGGTCGCGGTCGGCGCGATCGAGGTCGCCGACAAACAGGATCATCGGGGTCGAATCCTGGAAGGCGACATGAACCCCGGCGCTGGCATTGGTTGCGCCTGGGCCGCGGGTGACGAAGGCAACACCGGGCTTACCGGTCATCTTGCCGTCGGCGTCGGCCATGTAACTGACCCCGCCTTCCTGGCGGCAGACCACCACGTCGATTTCCGGTGCGTCGTGGAACGCGTCCAATACGGCGAGGAAGCTTTCCCCGGGCACGGTGAAGATGCGGTCGCAGCCCTGGATCTTGAGCTGCTCGACAAGGATCTGGCCGCCTGTGCGTGTCGTCATGGCGACGCGCCTTAGCCTCTCAATCCGGCGTTGTGGAGTGCCCGCTTGCTTTGCCATCTCATTCGGGCCAGACGAGCGGCGGGGTACGGCGCTTAAATCCCGAATGACGGGGGCGCATATGGGGATCTTGATTGCCGCGATGCTGGCGGGCGCTGCCGCGCCCGCGCCGCTGGAATATCATTTCGAAATCGCTCGGGCTCAGGGCACGATCTACAATCCCTGGACGCTCAGTGACGACAAGGTCGAGTTGCGCTCATTCATTGGTTCAGGAGAGAAGCCTGGCGATTTTGTCGCACCGACCATCCGGGTCGCGCCGGGGCAGCAGCTGAATATCGAGATCAACAATAAGCTCGAGCCCTGCACCGACAAGCAGCGTGCCGATCACGCTTGCTTCAACGACACCAATCTTCACACCCATGGCCTTTGGGTCTCGCCCATGGGGCATAGCGACAATGTGCTCGTCTCGATCGCTCCCGGATCGAGCTACCAATATCAATACGAAATCCCAGCCGACCATCCGGCGGGAACCTTTTGGTATCATCCGCACAGCCATGGCTCGGGCTTCGTCCAGATCGCCAGCGGCATGGCGGGAGCGCTGATCGTCACCGGCAATCGCGCGCCGACTGAGACGGCACCGGGCGATATTGATATCCTGCTGAAGGATCGGCGCGGCCGGCCTTTCCCGGAGCGTGTCATGGTGTTCCAGCAGATCGAATACGGCTGCCTGAACGACAAGGGCGTGATCGAGGGCGAGCGAGACAAAGACGGAGTCCCTATTCGCCCCTTCACCTGCTCGCCAGGCAAGATCGGCCGGATCGAAAGCTTCGACAATGACTGGGGCTGGCGGCGGAGCGGCCGCTATACCGGCATCAACGGCAAGGTGGAGCCACGTCTGGACGATGCAAGGACAGGCGAGTTCGAACGCTGGCGCCTGATCGCTGCTGGAAAAGGTGAGTCGATGCATATGCGGCTCTACCGGCTCGATCCCTCCGCGCCGCCGCTGCGGACCATCAAGGCAGAGCAACAGATTGCCTGGCGTCGGCAATATTGCACCGGCCGGCCATTGCCGATGTGGCAGATCGCGCTGGACGGACTGACCCGCTCAGACGTCCGCAAAGTCGATGAGGCCGTTCTCAACGCCGGCGAGCGGATGGACCTATTGGTGCGACTACCCGAGCCGGGCGCCTACTGCATGGTCAATGACAATGTCAGGAACGGCGGTGAAGAGCAGAACCCTTCGCGAATTGTCGCGCTGGTCGGAGCCAAAGGTGTCGGTGACGAAGGCGTCGACCCGGAGGCGCTGCTGCGGACCGAGCTGATCGCTTCGGCGGAGAAATCGCTAGCGACCAGCGGGCAGGCTACGGTCAAGGCGCGCGTGATCGCCGATCTCAATGACGGCCTCAAGCTGACGTCATTTGCCTGGCACAAACCCATCCCCCAAGCGGAGGTCAGCGGATACCGCGAAGCGATCCTCAATATCATAGAAGAGACGCCAACCTCGGCGTCGTTCCGGATCAACGGCAGAACCTATGAGCATGGCCGCATCGATGCTGTGCTCCCACTGGGCAAGACGGAGGAATGGCGGGTGACGGCGTTGATCGACGAACATCCGCTCCACATTCACATCAACCCGTTCCAAATCATCTCGATCGAAGATCCGGAAGGGCACGACCTCACCGACCCGAAAGGCCCGGCATATGACGCGGACTATGCAGGGCTAAAGGGCGAGTGGAAGGACACAATCTTCATCAAGGATAATGTGCGTATCGCCTTCCGCACCCGGTACGAGCGCTTCACCGGCGACTTCGTCATCCACTGCCACATTCCGTACCACGGCGACCATGGCATGATGCAGAATCTGCGCATCGCTGCGGAGGAGGAACCGGCGGCGGCGCATTCGGGGCATTAGCTGGAGTCGTCGGCGGCACTTCAGAATCTGTAGTGTTTTGGTTCAAAAGCTGAACTAGCTGGCCGCCCGGTCACGCCACTAGCTTCCCTCCATCCCGAAACAATTGCAGGATGGAGGAACGCCGATGCTGGCGCTTGTCGAGAAGCCAATGACGACCAACTGGAAAGCCAAGGCCGAGGAAATTGCGGCGAGGATTGCCGAGCACGCCGCGACGCATGACGCGGACGACAGCTTCGTCACCGAAGGTTTTGCCGCGCTGGATGAGGCAGACTTTTTTGCCGCGCTGGTGCCGGAGGAATTCGGCGGCGGCGGCGCGAAGATCAGCGAAGTCGCCGACGCGCTCAAGATCATCGGCGCCGCCTGCGGGTCGACGGCGCTGGCGGCGTCGATGCACAGCCATATCGTCGCCCTGGCGGCGTGGCGTTTCAAGCATCAGGCTGCACCGACCGACGGGCTATTGAAGCGCGTCGCGGCCGAGCGGCTGAGGCTGGTGTCGAGCGGCGGCTCGGACTGGCTGAAGAGTGCCGGCACGATGGAGAAGGTCGAGGGAGGCTATCGCCTGACCGCGCGCAAGGCATTCGCCAGCGGGTCGCCGACCGGTGACCTGATGTCGACCAGCGCCGTATATGATGATCCGGCGGACGGCCCGACCGTGCTCCATTTCTTTGTGCCGCTGAAGGGCGAGGGTGTCAGCATCGAGCCGACCTGGCGCACGCTTGGCATGCGCGGCACGGGATCGGACGACGTCGTATTCGATAGAGCGTTCATCCCCGACGCGGCGATCGCCGGCAAGCGGCCGCAAAGCCAGTGGCACATGCTGTTCCACATGATCAGCATGATCGCCTTCGGAATCATCTATTCGGCCTATCTCGGCGTTGCCGAGGGCGCGCGGAACCGGGCGCTGGAGATCATCAAGAAGCGGCCGGTCGACCCGATCCTGGCGCAGCTGGTCGGCGAGATGGAGAACCGCCTGCTCGTCGCCAAGCTGGCGCACCGGCGGATGATCGAGATTGCGGAGACTGGAACGCCCGGCCCGGAAACAACCAGCGAGGCAATGCAGTGCCGTACGCTGGTTGGCCAGGCGTGCATCGACACCGTCACCAAGGCGATGGAAGTCGCTGGCGGCGCGGCTTTCTATCGCAAGACGGGCCTTGAGCGAGCGTTCCGCGACATCCAGGCCGCGCGCTTCCACCCGATGCAGGAAAAGCAGCAACTCGACCTCACCGGACGGACCGTGTTGGGCTGGCCGATCGACGCCAACTAAGCTGGCAGGCCGCCGCCAAACCGGCTAGGCGGCGGCCATGTACATCATCACGATCCACTATCCGAACAGCGACGGCGCGACCTTCGACCATGAATATTACCGGACGAAGCATTTGCCGGAAGTCGGCAAGGCGTTCGGGCCCTATGGGCTCGGCTATGCCAGCGTGCTAAAGGGCGAGGAGAGCGTTGACGGCACGCCGCCGGCCTATTTCATCACCACCATCCTGAGCTTCCGCGAGGAGCAGGGCGCGCGCGAAGCCATCGCCAGCGACGGCGGCAGGGCGCTGGCCGCCGACGTCCCCAATTTCACCAGAGTCAGGCCGCTGGTGCAGTTCAATACAGCGGTGCCCTAGGTCGCGTATTTCGCCGCCTCTTTCCGGCAATCGTAGGGAAGCGTCGGATCGTTACAGAAGTCGGGCCATTGCCCGCTCGCCTTCCAATATTTGAGGAATCCCAGGTGCGCGGCGGCGGCGATCGACCGCGGGTCACGCCATACTTCTCGCATTGCCGGCCGGAACAGTACCTCGGCGTTCCACCCGATCGCCGGTCCGCCAGAGTAGTGCACGAGCAGGTCGATCGCCTCGTCCTTGCGGCCAAACTGACCAAGCGCCTGGATCAACCCGACCATATCCCTTGGATCCCGGACGTAGATCGCGCGCACCTCATCGATGGCGCGCTGGACGTTGGCGGGCGTGGGATCGATGCTGGCGAGGATGAAGCTTTCCTGCTGGGGAAAATCGGCGCCTGACAGGCTCGTGCGATAGATTTTCAGGGCTTCCTTCGGATCGCCAAATCGCAGGTCGAGGCGATATCTTGCGAAGAGGAGGTTGTTGGCGGACGGCCACATCGCTTCGGCCTTGCGCAGCTGGTCGTAGGCGGTGTCTACTTTCCCGGCATAGGCCAGCGCAGAAGCATAACTGTCGAGTATGGCCGGGGAGAGCGGGTCGAGCTGAACCGCCCGTGCTGCGTATTCGACCGAGTCTGCCATTCGGCCGACCCGTTGGGATAGATCCCCATGGACGCGGTAGACGAGCGGATTGTCGGGGTCGGCCCTGACTGCCTGCTGGTAGAGGCGCGATTTGCCAAGAAAGTCATTTGACGGCAGCAGCGCCGCCCTAGCGACATAGATCTCTCCAATATCAGGGCCCAGCTTCTCCGCCTGCGCAAGATGCCTCCGCAGGGAAGCGACGAGCGAGGGCGGCGAATCGGCATTGGCTGCGCGCTCAGACTCGATTGTTAGCAACTTCGCCCAGGCACCCCCGAAATGCGGAGCGCTGGTAACGACCTGCTCGAACAGCTTGGCTACCGCGGGATCGAATTGACCGGTGCCATAGATGTCTTCGAGGCGGGAGCAGGCACCCAGATAGAGTTTAAGTGTCTCCGGCTTGATCCGGTCTCGAACGTCCGACAGCGCTTCGATCCCGCACGTCAGCAAGCGCTTGGAGGTCAGGGTGAGCTGCTGCGACAGCGCGTCAGCCTGTCCGATTGGCTGCTGAAGCGATGTCGACCACAGGATGGAATGATTCTTGCCGGAAATCACACTGAGGTCGCGGCGGAGGACCTTGGCGTCATCATTCGTCGCAACCTGGAGAACGATGTCGGCATCGCCTTCGCCCGAGATTAGCTGAAAGGCGGCGCCGCGGGCCGACTGGAGGTCGCCAAGACGCACCGCCAGTTGCCGCGCAACCTCTTGCGATGGTGCCGATCCGCCTGCTGCTTCCACGGCCACAACCGGTGTGCGTGCGGTGCTTTGCACGGTCCACCACCATCCGACGCCAGCGATCGCCAAGGCGAGCAGGGCGAAGGCGATCGTCCCACGACGCCGCAAGGGCCACGGAGAGCTACTTGTTACGTGAGATGCCGTTGCGCGAGGCAGTCTTGCTCCCCCGCTATCGGCTATCGCATCCAGAATGTCCTGCACGTTGGATGGGGGCGATGGGCCCTTCCATTTGATCAGGTCGATGGTCTGGAACTGGCGAAAGCCGAGGGGTGGCAGGGAACGGTCGAGCGCTATTGGAATGAGGCGGTTGTCGTCGCGCCCGGTCGCGGCCTCGTCGCGGACCCAGGTCGAATGGATCGACCGCTTCGACCACAGGACGATGATCTTGTCCGCGTCGGCAAGCGCGGCTTCGATTTCATCGGAGAACTCGCGGCCCCCACGGATGTGCCGGTCCCACCAGACGCGATGACCGGCCGCATCCAGGCACGCCGCAAGCGCAGCGGCTTTTCCCACATCATCGTGAACGTAGCTGAGGAAGATGCTGGCCAACGGCTGCCCCCCGTGGTGCGGGAGGTTAGCCGAGGCTTGAGGGGTTAGCTAGCGCCGCAGCGTTCAAGCCTGGTGGATAGCTTTGACGACTTGATACGACTCCAAGCCCTCTTTCCCGCCCTCGGAGCCGAACCCGCTGTCCTTGACCCCGCCGAACGGCGCGTCGGCGACCGAAATGGCAAAGGTGTTGATGCCGACCATGCCGCTCTCGATCAGATCGCCGATCAGGTTCGCGCGGCGGCCATTCTCGGTGAAGGCGAAGGCAGCGAGGCCGAATGGCAGGCGGTTGGCCTGTTCCATCACTTCGTCGAAGGTCGAGAAGCTCTTGGTTACCGCGACGGGCCCGAACGGCTCGTCGTTCATGATGTCGGCGGTGTTGGGGACGTCGGCCAGCAGCGTCGGCTGGAAGAAGAAACCGCCGTCACCCTTGGACCCACCGGCAAGAATGCGCGCTCCCTTGGCCTCCGCATCCGCGACCAGCGCGCCGACCGCATCGGGCCGCCGCGCATTGGCGAGCGGACCCATGCGGGTGGCCTCGTCGAGGCCGTTGCCGATCTTCACCTTGGCGGTGCGCTCGGCGAAACCCTTCAAAAAGGCATCGTAGATCGATTCCTGGACATAGAAGCGGGTCGGGGAGACGCACACCTGGCCGGCGTTCCGGAATTTCTGCGGGACGACCATGTCGAGTGTCTTTTCGAGGTCGCAATCGTCGAAAATCAGCACCGGGGCGTGGCCGCCGAGCTCCATCGTGATGCGGGTCATGCTGTCGGCGGCGAGGCGCATCAGATGCTTGCCGACATTGGTCGAGCCGGTGAAGCTGACCTTGCGGATTTCCTTGCTGCCGATCAACGTGGTGCTGATCAGGTCGGCATCGCCGTGGACCAGCTGGGCAACGCCCTTGGGAATGCCGGCATCGGCCAGCGCGCGGAACAGTTCGGTGGCGACGCCCGGCGTGTCGTGCGGCGGGCGCGAGATGACGGTGCAGCCGGCGGCGAGCGCGGCGGCGACCTTCTTGGCCAGCAGATAGATCGGGAAGTTCCACGGGCTGAAGGTTGCGACCGGCCCGACCGGCTGGCGGATAACCCGCGACAGTTGGCCCGCCGGGCGGACCAGGGTGCGGCCATAATCGCGCTTGATGTCCTCGGCATACCAGTCGAACAGCTGGGCCGAGCCCAACACTTCGAGGCGCGCCTCGTTCAAAACCTTGCCCTGCTCCTGGGTCAGGGTGGCGGCGATCTGGTCGGCGCGCTCGCGCAGCAGCGAGGCGGCCTTGTGCAGGATGGCGCCACGCTTCTCGACATCGGTCGCGCGCCATTCCGGGAAGGCGCGGTCGGCGGCAGCGAGTGCCTCGTCCAGATCGGCCTTGGTGGCATAGGGCACTTCGGCGATGCCGCTGCCGTTGGCGGGATTGACGACCGTGTGGGCGTCGCGGCCTTCGCCGCTTTTCCACACGCCGTCGATGAAGAGTTGGAGGTCGGTGTCGTAGCTCATTCCCGGTCAGATAGGCGCGCCGGAGCTTGTCGCCAAGCCCGTCTTGAATGCTTCTTGGCCAGTCGCTACTCGCAACTTAAATCAACGGGAGAGTTTCGATGACCAAGGCGGATCTGCTGGCCAAGATGCAGGATGCGGGGGCTTGGCTTCCGGGCAAGACGATCAAGATCGATTTCGGCGGCGATGATGGCGTGATCCTGATGGACGGCGCCAACAGCCTGGTCAGCGACGCCGACATGGGCGCCGATACGACGATCAAGGTCAGCTGGGACGATTTCCAGTCGCTCGCCTCGGGCGCGCTCGACGGCATGACCGCCTTCATGACCGGCAAGCTCAAGGTCGAGGGCGACATGGGCAACGCCATGCAGCTCCAGGGCATTTTTGCGAAGCTGCGGGGATAGTCACTTGAGCGGCGAGCGCGACCTGACGCGGCTGCTCGCCGCGCTCGAGCCGCAGCTTTATCCGGAACGTTACAGCTTCACTACGACGGTGGACCCGACGCTCGAGGACGGCGACTTTGCCATCGTCAGGGAGGTCGAAGGGCTGACGGTGGTGCGGCTCGATCCCAGCGGCGAGTGGGCAAGGATCAGCCTCGGTGTTCATTCCAGCCTCGATGCGGTCGGGCTGACGGCGGCGCTATCCGCGCGCCTCGCCGATATTGGAATCAGCGCCAACATCGTCGCCGCCTACTACCACGATCATATTTTCGTGCAGTGGGACCGGCGGGATGAAGCGATGGCCTGCCTGCGCCCTGCATAAGCGCGGCTTATCCAGCCGGCCTCTGATTTTGCCGGACAGGGCAGCCGGGCCAAGCTAATGGATCGGCGGGAGAACGATCGATGCTGAAGCTGTTTTACTCGCCTGGCGCCTGCTCGCTGGTGCCGCACATCGCGCTGGAGCAAGCCGGCGCCGATTATGAGCCGGTTCGGGTGGTGCTGCTGCAGGGCGAGCATCTGAAGCCCGAATATCTCGCGATCAACCCGCACGCCCGGGTTCCCGCGCTGGTCATCGACCAGGGCACCATCACCGAGAATATCGCGATCCTGAACTATATCGCCGACCGCTTCAGTGCGGCGGGATCGGTGCCGCGCGGCGATGCTTATGTGACGGCCAAGTGCAACGAACTGCTCGGCTGGTTTGCCTCGACAGTGCACATCACCTTCGCCCTCATCTGGCGCGCCAGCCGCTTTTCGGACGAGGAAAACATCCATCCGCTGATCCAGGACTATGGCCGCAGAATATTGGTCGCGCAGTTCGAGGAAATTGAAGGGCTGGTCGGCGACGGCTGGCTGGCCGGCGACCATTTTTCGGCGGCCGACACCTATGCCCTGACCTTCTTCCGCTGGGGGCGGCGGATCGGAATGGACATGCGCGACTATCCCAAATGGGCGGCGCTCAACCAGCGGCTGCTGGCCGAGCCGTCGGTGCAGCGGGTCGTGGACATCGAGGAAATAGGTTTCGAGCTATTCCAGCCGGCCGCCTGACCGTTAGTCGAAGCGTCATTGCGAGGCCCGCAGGGCCACGGCAATCCAGACTGGATTGCTTCCCTCGGAACAGGTCCGGGGTCGCAATGACTGGAGGCAAAAAATGCGTCCAATTTTATTCTTGGCTGCGCTGCTCGCTTCGACGGCGACGGCCCAATCCGCGCCCACACTCGATGCCGCATCCGCCCAGGCGATCGTCGGCGGCTGCGTGGCGCATTCGACCGCAAAAATGCAAAGCCATGCGATCGTCGTGGTCGATAATGGCGGGCATATCGTCGCCGCGCTGAGGATGGACGGCAACAGCACCGGCATTTTCGATTTTTCGCTGGCCAAGGCGCAGGCGTCCGCCGCCTGGGGCTTTTCGACCGCGCAGATGCTGGAGAATGCACGGGGCACGCCGGGCTTTGCCGACGCGCCGCATGTGGTGATTGTGCCCGGCGGCGTGCCGGTGTTCAGCGCCGACGGCAAGACCCGCATCGGCGCGGTCGGCGTGTCGGGCGAGGCGCCGGCCGATGACGCTGCCTGCGCCGAGGCCGGCATCGTCGCGGCAAAGCTTCGCAGCAGCCGCGCAGACTAACCCGGCTTGACCCTTGGACATGCGGACGGCAGAGCCGCGGCCAAGGAGTCTGGCATGCAGAAAATCTATCCGAATGCCGAGGCCGCGCTCGACGGGCTGCTGTTCGACGGCATGACCATCGCGGCGGGCGGGTTCGGCCTGTGCGGCATTCCCGAGCGGCTGATCGATGCGATCGTCGCCTCGGGGGTCAAGAACCTGACCATCGCCTCCAACAATGCCGGAATCGACAATGAGGGACTCGGCAAGCTGCTACGGACCCGGCAGGTCAAGAAAATGATCTCCTCCTACGTCGGCGAGAATAAGGAGTTCGAGCGGCAGTATCTGGCCGGCGAGCTGGAGGTTGAATTCTGCCCGCAAGGCACGCTGGCCGAGCGGATGCGGGCCGGCGGCGCGGGCATCCCCGGATTTTACACCAAGACCGGCGTCGGCACCCAGGTGGCCGAAGGCAAGGAAGTGAAGAACTTCGATGGCGAGGATTATATCCTCGAGCGCGGTATTCGCGCCGACCTCTCGATCATCAAGGGCTGGAAAGCCGACGAGAGTGGCAACCTCATGTTCCGCAAGACGGCGCGCAACTTTAACCAACCGGCGGCGAGTGCGGGCAGGATCTGCGTTGCCGAGGTCGAGGAAATCGTGCCGGTCGGCAGCCTCGATCCCGACTGCATCCATGTGCCGTCAATCTATGTGAAGCGGCTGATCCTCGGCGCGCCCTACGACAAGAAGATCGAGTTTGTGACCACCCGCGAAAGGGAAGTGGTCTAAGGCGATGGTCATCAAAGATCATCCTTACGCAATCGAGTTGGACGACCACGGCGAACCGCTGAGCGACGAAGCTGGAGAAATTGCGCGAATCTGGATTGATGGGCACGCTCGAGTTTGGATCGCTGCTTACAGGCTTGAAGAAGCGCAAGAATTCGGA
Source organism: Sphingomonas sp. (assembly GCF_023266535.1). Classification (GTDB taxonomy): domain Bacteria; phylum Pseudomonadota; class Alphaproteobacteria; order Sphingomonadales; family Sphingomonadaceae; genus Sphingomicrobium. The sequence goes on from NZ_JAHFPY010000003.1 coordinate 49,845, forward strand.
CGACTGATGGCCGACGCGGTGCGCCGCGCTGCTGTCGCTTATAGCGCGACTTTGTCGCTCGATGAGCATGAGACGCTGCAACAGATAGTCGATGGTTTCACGCAGGAACTGCGGGAACAGATTGACGATATCATCACGATCGAGAAGGGCGGGTTGAACTGATGGGAACCGCTGTTGAAGCCAAAGGCTGGGATCGCAACCAGATGGCGGCGCGGGCCGCGAAGGAGCTGAAGGATGGCTATTACGTCAACCTCGGCATCGGCATCCCGACGCTGGTCGCCAACAATATTCCAGCCGGCATGGAAGTGACGCTGCAGAGCGAGAACGGCATGCTCGGCATCGGTCCTTTCCCCTATCCGGACGAGGTCGACCCCGACCTGATCAACGCCGGCAAGCAGACCATCAGCGAGCTGGCGAGCTCCAGCTATTTCAGCTCTTCGGACAGCTTCGCCATGATCCGCGGCGGGCATATCGACCTGACCGTGCTCGGCGCGATGGAGGTCAGCGAGAAGGGCGACATCGCCAACTGGATGATCCCCGGCAAGATGATCAAGGGCATGGGCGGGGCGATGGACCTGGTCGCGGGGGTCAAGAAGATTATCGTCGTGATGGAGCATAATTCGAAAGCCGGCGACCCCAAGTTCATCCCGGAGTGCACCCTGCCGCTGACCGGCAAGAATGTGGTCGACATGATCATCACCGATCTCGCCGTGTTCCAGCGGCCGGATCACCAATCGCCGTTCAAGCTGATCGAGCTGGCGCCCGGCGTCACCGCCGAGGAAGTCCGCGCCAAGACCACGGCGAACTACGTCGAGTGAAGGCATTAGCTGCCTATGTCGCGCTCATCTCTGCCCCGGTGGCGGCGGAAGTGCCGATCACGATCGCGCCGACCGGCCATGCGACTGTGCCGGTGGAGGGTAGCTTCGGCGTCCGCCAGTTCGTGTTCGACACCGGCGCCGAGGGCAGCGCGGTTTATGCCAATTTCGCCGACGAGGCGGGGCTGAAGGCGGCGGGCAGCGAGCAGTTGCGGGGCCAGACCGGCGCGGCCGATGTGCCGCTGGTCGAACTGACCAAGCTCACGCTGGATGGACTGACCAAGGCACCGCTCAACGCGGTAAAGCTCGACCCGCGCGTCGACGGCGTGCCGCTGGCGGGGATTGTCGGGCTCGACCTGTTCGGCGAGCGGACAGTGGACTTTGACCTGCCGCGCAAGCGCCTCGCCTTGCTTCCGGCGGGCGACCGCCCGATCGCGGGGAAGGGCCTGGCCGCCGCCCCGACCGCCGGCAATCTGCTGACCATCCCGGTGATGATCGGCGGCGTCACAAGCACGGCGGTAATCGACACCGGCGCGCGCAAGACCCGGATCAACTGGAAGCTCGGAACCTTGCTCGGCCTCGACCCGTCCAAGGTCGCCAAGGGCGACACCATCCAGGGCGCGACCAACAAGGCAATCGAGACCGGCGCGGCCTCCGTATCCAACGTCCATTTGGGCGCCCGCGTCCTCGCCGAAGCGCCGGTACTGGTCGCCGACTTGCCGGTGTTCGAGGCATTCGGAGTCGCCGACCGGCCGGCGATCATCCTCGGCCTCGACTGGCTGACCGAGACCCGCATGGTGATCGACTTTCCCGCTCGCCTGGTGTGGTTCGAGGCGGCTGGCCGCCAGTGAACGCTGACGCGTTCACGCCCAAGCTGATCACGGCCCTTAGGGAGGGTTATGGCTGGTCGAAGTTGCGAGCAGACGCCTTCGCCGGCGTAACCGTCGCCATTGTCGCCTTGCCGTTGGCCATGGCGCTGGGGATCGCCAGCGGGGCCGGACCCAGCGAAGGACTGATCACCGCAGTCGTCGCTGGTTTCCTGATTTCGGCGCTGGGCGGATCGCGCGTCCAGATCGGCGGCCCGACCGGGGCATTTGTGGTCATCGTTGCGGGCGTCATTGCCGAACATGGCTTTGCCGGGCTGCTGCTTGCCACGTTCATGGCCGGGCTGATGCTGGTCGTGGCCGGCTATGCCGGCATCGGGCGGCTGATGCGCTTTGTCCCCATGCCGGTCGTGACTGGCTTCACCGCCGGCATCGCGGTCATCATCGCATCGAGCCAAATTGCCGATTTCCTGGGGCTGCATGCGGGCGCCGTACCGGTTGATTTCGCCGAGAAATGGTCTGCCTATTGGCACGCCGCCGGCACGGTGAACCAGGCCGCGGTCGGCCTCGGCGCCGCGACCCTGGCGCTGATCATTTTCGTCCGGCGCATGGTGCCGCGTTGGCCCGCCTATTTGATCGCCATCGTCGTTGCATCGGCTGTTGCTGCCGCGTTTGCGCTTCCGGTGGAAACGGTCGGCCAGCGCTTCCCCGAGATGCCGACCGGCCTGCCACAGCCGGCCTTGCCCCATTTCTCGCTGGCGCTGGCCCGTGAGGTGCTGCCCAGCGCCTTCGTCATCGCGTTCCTCGCCGGGATCGAGGCGCTGTTATCGGCGGTGGTCGCTGACGGCATGACTGGCCGCCGCCATCGTTCGGGTCAGGAACTGGTCGGGATGGGCGTCGCCAACATGGCGTCGGCGCTATTCGGTGGCCTGCCCGCGACCGGCGCGATCGCCCGCACCGCAACCAACATCCGGGCCGGCGCGGCAACCCCGATGGCCGGCATCTTCCACGCCCTGTTCCTGCTGCTGTTCATGGTCGCGGCGGGCGGCTGGCTGGCCTATGTGCCGATGGCGGCGCTTGCAGCCGTTTTGCTGATGGTCGCCTGGGGGATGAGCGAAGCCGACCGGTTCGTGGCGGTTGTCCGGACCGATCGCGGCGAGGGCAGCCTGCTTGTCCTCACCTTCCTCCTGACCATTTTCGTCGACCTGACGGTTGCCATCGGGGTCGGCGTCACGCTGGCCGCATTGCTGTTCATGCGGCGGATGAGCGAGACCGCCGGACTGGTCGCCATCGATGTCGCCGAAGAGCCGCAATTGCGCGAGGCGTTGCCCGAAGGGGTCGAGGTGTTTCGCTTCACCGGCCCACTGTTCTTTGGCGTCGCCAGCGAGATGCTTGAGGCGCTCCGCCGCATGGGACAGCGGCCAAGAGCCATCATTGTCAGGATGGAGCGCGTGCCCTACGTCGACACCACTGGAGCCAACGCGCTGGCGACCTTCGTCCGCCAGGCGCGGAATAATGGAACCGACGTCTGGTTGTGCGGATTGCAGCGCGAGCCACGAGAATTCCTGTCGCGCACCGAACCGCCATTCGCCGGCGCGCGTCATGTTGCCAAATGGGCCACGGCATTGAAGACGTTGAGAAAGGTCAGCGGCAAATGAGGATTGCGGCAGTACTTGCGCTGTGCCTCATAAGCGCTTGTTCGAATGCCCCGACGGTGATCGACGGGTCGAGCCCTCAGGCATTTGAGAAGACGGCCGAGCAGGCGCGGCGCGACCTGTCGGTGAAGGACCGGCTGACGTTCGATACGGCACTCAACACGGTCGGTGGGCGGCGCTATGCCGATAACGATCCGGACGCGACCGCACGCCAGATCTATAATGGCATGACCGCCGAGGATGTGGTCGCGGATGCCCATGCGCGGGGGATCGAGTGAGGGAAATGCGATGAGAAAATGGATTGCAGCCGCTCTGATGTTCGCCCTTGCCGCGCCGGCGGCCGCACAAGCGCCAAAGATGCAGCTGTGGCGGCTCGATTGCGGCCAGATCCTGATCAAGGAATTCAACAGCTTCTTCTCCGACACGCTCGAATATAGACCAGGTCCCCGGACCATCCCGGCGAGCTGCTATCTGATCCGCCACGGCGATGATTACCTGCTGTGGGACACGGGCTATCCGGCTTCGTTCAAGGGCAAGGAGGTCGATCGCGGCGCGGCGGTCGCATCGCTCAGGGTGACGATCGTTGAGCAGTTGGCTCAGATTGGATTGAAACCGGCCGACATAGATGTGGTCGGGATCAGCCACATGCACGGCGACCATACCGGTCAGGCCGCCGAGTTTCCGCAGGCCAAGCTGGTCGTTGGCAAGGGCGACTTCGAGCTAACCAAGGGCGAGCGCGATCCGTTCGGCCCGTGGCGGGCGGATGGCGCCAAGCTGGAGCTGATGCATGGCGCGGACATTGATATGTTTGGCGACGGCAGCGTGGTGGCGCTGAACCTGCCGGGCCATACGCCCGACCATATGGCGCTGCTGGTCAAGCTGGCATCGGGCAATGTGCTGCTCTCCGGCGACATGTATCATTCGACCGAGGCGCGGCAGATCAAAGGCGTCCCGCCATTCAACACCAGCCGGGCAGAAACGCTGGCGTCGATCGACCGGTTCGAGCGGCTGGCCAAGCATTGGAATGCCAAGGTCATTATCCAGCATGAGCCCGCCGACATCGCCAAACTGCCGGCTTTCCCGGAGGCCGCGCAATGAAGGCGCTGCTGTCGCATGATCCGGGCGGACCCGAGACGCTGCGGGTGACCGAATTGCCCGACCCAGTTCCCGGGCCAGGCGAACTGCTGGTCCGGGTCCGCGCGGCGGCGGTCAATTACCCCGACGTATTGATCATCGAGGACAAATATCAGTTCAAACCGCCGCGGCCGTTCGCGCCGGGCGGCGAAATCGGCGGCGAAGTGGAAGCGGTCGGCGAGGGAGTTGAAGGCTGGAAGGCTGGCGACCGGTTGATCGCGGTTCCCGGATGGGGCGGGTTTTCGGAGAAAGTCGTCATTGCCGCAAAGACGGGCATCCCGCTGCCGGCCGAACGAAGCTTTGTTGACGGTGCGGCATTGCTGTTGACCTATGCCACCTCGATCCACGCGCTATACGATCGCGGCCGCTTGCAGGCCGGGCAGACCCTGCTGGTGCTCGGCGCCGCGGGTGGCGTGGGCCTTGCCGCGGTCGAACTGGGGAAGGCCAGAGGGGCGCGGGTCATTGCTGCCGTCTCGTCGGAAGAGAAGGCGGCCGCGGCGCGGCAGGCCGGTGCCGACGAGGCGATCGTCTATCCGCGCGGGCCGTTCGACAAGGACGGCCAGAAGGCGCTCGCCACGCTGTTCAAGGAGGCGGTCGGGCCTGGGGGCGCCGATGTGATCTATGATCCGGTCGGCGGCGACTATGCCGAGCCGGCGCTGCGCGCCATTGCCTGGGAAGGTCGCTACCTGGTGGTTGGTTTTCCGGCCGGCATCCCGAAACTCCCGCTCAATCTGACGCTGCTCAAGAGCTGCGACGTTTGCGGCGTCTTCTGGGGCGCCTTCGCCGCGCGCGATCCCAAGGCCAATGCCGCCCATGTGGCCGAGCTGTTCCGGTTATGGGACGAGGGCAAGATTCGGCCCCACGTCAGCGCCACTTACCCGCTCGAGCGCGGCGGCGAGGCAATCGCGGCCATGGCCGCGCGCCAGGTGATCGGCAAGCTGGTGGTGACGCTCGACTGACCGTCGCTATTCCGGAATCCCGAAGCTGTCGCAGACCTGGTGGGCGACGCCTCGGATCCATTCTTCCGTCACCGGCTGCGAGGCAATGAAACGACGGAAATAGATCGGCCCCGCGACCATAGCGAATAGCCGGTCCCGGTCGATGTCCGCAGGCAGTTCGCCGCGCTCGATCGCTGCTTCGAACATTGGCGCCAATAGTTGCTGCCGGCTTTCCCAAAATTGCTCTGCGAGCCCCGGCGCTGCGCCGCTCTGCAAGGCGGCGGCAACGGACATCAGCGGTCCGCCAAGCGGGCTGTTCAGCACGCGAAGGAGATTGAGCAGCGTCCCCAGCAGGTCGGTCCGGAAGGATCCCGTTTCGAATTTTGCGGTTTCGCGTTCGGCCAGATGAATGATCGCGCCCATGATCGTCGGCCAGCGATCGGGGTTGCGCCGATAAAGCGTTGAGCGTTCGATGCCTGCCCTGGCCGCAACATTCTGGAAGCTGCAATGCTCGATGCCGCCCTCGGCCATGAGCTCGAGGATGGCCTCATTGATTCGCCGCGTAACATCCGCCGTCCGGCCGCCGGGCCGGCTCTTGCGGCAGGGTTCGTCCAAGGTTGAAACTTGGTTCAATGTTGACTCCCCGACTCAACGCAGCTAATGCAACACGTTGTTGCGTTAAAAATCAACCCTGAAAATTATCAGAAGTTAAATTGCTGCCGCGTCGGGGGACGGGCGGCGGAGACCTTGATGCGACTTGATTCTCCTCCACGCGTTCTCATCACCGGGGCCGCGACCGGCATCGGCCGTGCCTGCGCCGAGGCGTTTGCTGCGCGCGGTGCCGAACTGATTCTGTGCGACAATGACGCGCAAACGCTGCGCGACGCGACTGACCAGTTGGCTGCCGTCGGCCGCTATTGCGATGTCGCATCCGAAGCCAGCGTCGCGGTGTTCGCGGCGGACATCCTCGAAACATTCCCTTCGCTCGACTTGCTGATCAATGCCGCCGGCGGCGGCTATGAGCGCACGCTTGGCATGTATCGCATCTCGCGCGCCCTCCTGCCGGCGCTGCGTCGCGGACACCATTACAAGCTGATGCTCAACATTCCGCCGGAAACCGACCCGGGCGTGGCCATCTTCCCTTATGCCAGCTCGGACCAGGCCTTCCAGCGCCTGTCGGCCGCGCTTGCTGCCGAGACCAGGGGCACCGGCGTCTCGGTGTTGATCGGCAACCCCGAAACCAGCCGGATTTCGCAGGTCGTGCCCGATCCCAACGCAGGTCCGCAGGCCGCGACCTATGGGTTGCCGAAGCCCGGCTTTGGCGGGGCCGAGCTGGTGACGCAGATCGCCGACCTGCTTGGTCCCGGCCAATGGGGCCGCCGCCGCGCCAGCTAGCCTCATGGTCTAGCCGCGCTGGACGAGCGCTGATGCAGCTTCTATCTGCTGGGCAAACCTAGAGACAGGAAGCCCATGACCCAGTTTGACGACCGTGAACGCGCCTTCGAAGCCAAGTTCGCCCGCGACGAGGAGATGCAGTTCCGCATCATTGCTCGCCGCAACCGCTTGCTTGGCGAATGGGCGGCGCGGCTGATGGGCCTGTCAGAGGTCGAGACCGAAGCTTACGCCAAGGACGTCGTCCGAGCCGATTTCGAGGAAGCCGGCGACGAGGATGTGATCCGCAAGGTGCTGGGCGATCTCACTGCCGCCGGGGTCGACAGCGACGAAGGCCGGATTCGCGATGCTCTCGGCCACAAGCTGGTCGATGCCCGCCGCCAGATCATCGAGCAGACCAACGTCTAGGGTGCCGTGCGATGCCGATGGCAGCCGATGACATTGAAGCGCTGATCCGCGCCGCGATCCCTGATGCAAGGGTCGAGATCCGCGACCTGGCCGGCGACGGCGACCATTATGCGGCGCGGGTGGTGTCGAAAAGCTTCGCGGGCTTGAACCGCGTCAAACAACACCAACTTGTCTACCGCGCGCTGGGATCGCGCATGGGGGGCGAACTTCACGCACTGCAGCTTGAAACTGCCGTGCCCGACGGAGAATGATGATGAGTGATGTGACCGACCGGATCGATGCCCTGGTCAAGGCCAACGACGTGGTCCTGTTCATGAAGGGCAGCGCGCTGTTTCCGCAATGCGGCTTTTCCAGCCGCGCGGTCGCCATCCTCGATCATCTGGGCGTTCCATTCGAAACGGTCGACGTGCTGCAGGACCAGGAAATCCGCGCCGGCATCAAGGATTATTCCGAATGGCCGACCATCCCCCAGCTCTATGTTAAGGGCGAGTTCGTCGGCGGTTCGGACATTATGATGGAGATGTTCGAAAGCGGCGAGCTTCAGCAACTGGTCGCCGCGGCCGCTTAGAGCCTGCTCTGCCCCGGCGAAGGCGCCGGGATCGATTTGAGGAGTATGCTGGCTAGGAGTGCAGCGCAGACGCGTAGCTGAAGCTACGCGCAAGCAAACGACGCAGACCAGCGGGCTCCTCTAGTCGACCGCAAAGGGGCGGGCGGCTTTCCAAGCAGGACATCGTCGCTCGTCGGTCACGATGCCATCTGCATCGCTCCCTCCTCGCTTCTCCTCCTGCATTGAAATCCGCTCCGTCACGGCATCTTCGCCGGAGCGGAACAGGCTCAAACAAGCCCCCTCCCTCCTCACAGGGGGAGAGTGGAAGGGGGCCGCCCCGAAACGGGTTGTAAAACTAAAAGGGGACGGCGAACGCGGGACCAGAAAACCGCTGTTGCCGTCCCCTTTGTGTTGGCGTGGAACCAAGTGGACGCCATACCTTTTGCAACCGTCGTGCCAATTTGCACCAATGGCGGAAATCTAGAAAAAATTGCAGAGCTCGGTTGCGAGTATTGAGGCGGGTCGTAAAGAAATCCGACGCTTTCGGGTCGCTACCGCCAGCCGACCAGATTGCTGTGTTTACAACTGTAATCGAATCGCCTACAGCTGTAGTCGAAAGGGACGGATGCCAATGGATTTGAGGATCAGCGACGCCGAGCTGGAAGTGATGGAAGCGCTGTGGAGCGCCGGCCACCCGCTGACCGCGGCCGAGGCCGCCGACCGCATCGGCGCCGAACGCGGCTGGTCGCTGGCCACGGTCAAGACGATGCTGTCCCGCCTCGCCGCCAAGGGTGCCGTCCAGCATCGCGAGGACGGCCGCCGCTTCCTTTATTCACCGGCGGTTCTGCGCGATGCCTATGTCGGCAATGAATCCCGGCGGTTCGTCGAACGATTGTTCGGTGGTCGTCTATCGCCGCTGGTGGCGCACCTCGCGGAAGAGGATGCGCTGGACGCAGAAGACATCGCCGCCATCGAGGCGCTGTTGAAGGAGCTGAAGTCGTGATCGACTGGCTGCTTGGCACTTTGGTCGCGACCACGGCGCTGGTCGCCCTGGTCCTGCTGATCCGCGAACCGGTTCGCCAGCATTTCGGGGCTCGTGTCGCCTATGGCCTGTGGCTGATCCCCGCGGCGCGGCTGCTGATGCCGACCCTGACCCAGACGGTCGAGCGGGTCGTTCCGGCGAGCGCTCCAATCCAGCCGTTCGTCCCGGCGGTCGTTGCAGAACCCAAGCTGCTGGCCGCGGTCGTGCCGCCGCCCGAACCGACCCTGCTCGAGCAGATGGGCGGTTGGCAAACCGTGCTGCTGATCTTGTGGCTCGGCGTCGGGCTCGGCCTGTTCATCGCCCGCATGCTGGCCTTCCGCCGCGAACGCGCGGCAATCCTCAAGGATTCGGTCCAGCTTGCCCGGATCGGTTCCATCCGCATGGTAAGATCGCCCGCCGTCACCGGTCCGCTGGCGTTCGGCATCTTCGACCGGGTGATCGCCGTCCCGGCCAATTTCGACCGGCTCTATGCCGACCATGAGCGCCGGCTCGCGCTCGACCATGAGCTTGCTCACCACCGTTCCGGCGACCTTGTCGCCAACCTCTTTGCCTTTGTCCTGCTCTGCCTCCAGTGGTTCAATCCGCTCGCCTGGGTCGCCCACGCCGCTTTTCGCTTCGATCAGGAAGCCGCGTGCGACGCCCGGGTGCTGGACAAGGTCAAGGCCGACGATCGCGCCGACTACGGAAGGGCGATCGCCAAGGCCGCTTCGGGAAGGGCGCTGCTGTTCGCATCCGCGCTCGATCGACGCAAAACCCTTCACAGGAGGCTCAAGTCCATGCTTACCAACCCCACTTCCGGCCGACGGCTGGCCGGCCGGCTGACGGTCCTCGCGGCGGTCGCGATTGCCCTACCGCTGACCGCCACGCGCGCGATCGAATATGTCGACATCATCCCACCCAGCGAGCCGCGGGCCCCGATAGCGCCTCTCGCGCCCATGGCGGCGGCACTGGCAACCCAGGCGGCCGCACCGGTTGCGCCGGCCGAGCCGGCCGCTCCTGCCGCCGCCGCGAGCCCCGCACCGGTCGATCCGATTGACGAGATCGACGTCGGCAAGAGGCAGATCGTGATCAACGGCAAGACCAAGCATTGGCACGAGCTCAGCGCTGAGGAGAAGGCCGACATCCGCCGGTCGATCACCGAAGCCCGGAGGGAGCTGGCCGAGCACAAGTTCGAGGCCAAGAACGTCAAGGTCGAGATCAAGCGGGCCATGGCCGAAGCCAATTTCGACAAGGCGGACATGCAGCGCGAGCTGGCCGAAGCGCGGGCGGAAATCGCCGCCGCGATGGCCGAAATCGACGCTCATGGCGTCGAGATGCGCCGCGCCGGGGTCGATCCGGAACAGCTCAAGGCTTCGATCAAGGCATCGCTGAAGGGTGTCGAGAACATCGACGTCGAAGCGATCCGCCGCAGTGCGCTGGCCTCGGTCGACACCGACCAGATCGAAGCATCGGTCGAGCAGGCGTTGCGCGCTGCCGAGGCCGAGCTCGACCGGGTCGAAGCACTCAACGACAAGGACGACTAAGGGGCAAACACCCTAAAGGCTCGAAGCGGCGCAAGGCGGCTCCATTCCCGATGGAGCTTTGCGCGGCCGGGGCGTCCGTGGCAGGGAGGCTGCCGTGGACGCCCCATACGCTATCCTTGAACCATTGGAGCCCGGCATCGGCCGGTTGCTGGCGCAGAACCCGTCTCCCTTCACCTATTTCGGGACGCAGACCTATTTGGTTGGCGATGAGGAAGTCGTCATCATCGATCCCGGCCCTGATTTGCCGGAGCATGTCGAGGCGATCGTCGAGGCGATCGATGGCCGCACCCTTAGGGCGATTGCCTGCACGCATACGCACCGCGACCATTCGCCGGCCAGCAGGGCGCTGAAGGCAGCGACCGGAGCGCCGATCATCGGCTGCGCGCCGCTGGCGCTGGAAAGCATCGGCCCGCGCGCGGACGCCAGTTTCGACAAGCAATATGCGCCGGACAAAGTGCTGGTCGACGGCGAGACGATCGAGTTCGACAGTGGCAAGACGTTGATTGCCGTCGCAACGCCCGGCCACACCTCCAACCACTTGTGCTATGCCTTCGGCGACGCCCTGTTCACCGGCGATCATGTGATGGGCTGGTCGACCACCGTGGTGGTGCCGCCCGACGGCGACATGGCCGCCTATATGCGCAGCATGGAACTCCTGCGGCAGCGCGGCGACCGCATCTATTACCCGGCGCACGGTCCGGCAGTGACCAAGCCCAATCAGCTGGTGCGCGGCATGATCGGCCACCGGATGCAGCGCGAGCGGCAGATTTTGAAGCTGGTCGGGGAAAAGCCGCGCGACATTTTCGACATTGTCGCCAATGCCTATCCGGGCCTCGACCAGCGGCTGGTCCCGGCGGCGGGCGGCTCGGTTTATGCCCATTTGCTGGACCTGCAGCAGCGCGGCCTCGTTGAGGCGGGGGAGGGTGACACATGGACCATGTCCCCAGGCTCTTGACCCCGGACGCGGCGATAACGATGTGCTGGCAAGGGCGCAGCGATGCCGCTGCCTTGAAGGACCACAACCATGACCGCCCAGACTGAGAGCCTCAAGGGCCTCGATCTCCTCGCCGAGATCAAGCGCCTCAAGGAGGAGCGCAACGCGGTCATCCTCGCCCATTACTACCAGAAGCCGGAAATCCAGGACCTCGCCGACTTCGTCGGCGACAGCCTCGACCTGTCGCGCAAGGCCGCGGCGACCGACGCCGATGTCATCGCCTTCTGCGGCGTGCGCTTCATGGCCGAGACGGCCAAAATCCTGTCGCCGGAAAAGATCGTCGTCCTGCCTGACATGGATGCCGGCTGCAGCCTGGAGGACAGCTGCCCGCCCGACCAGTTCAAGGCGTTCCGCGAGGCGCACCCCGACCACATCGCGCTGACCTACATCAACTGCTCGGCGGCGGTGAAAGCCTTGAGCGACATCATCGTCACGTCGTCGAGCGCCGATATCATCCTGAAGCAGATCCCCAAGGATCAGAAGATCATCTTCGGCCCCGACCGGCACCTCGGCGGCTACCTCGCCCGAAAGACCGGGCGTGACATGCTGCTGTGGCCCGGTATCTGCATCGTCCACCAGGCATTCAGCGAAACCGAGCTCCTCAAATTGAAGGCCGAGCATCCCGGTGCTCCGGTCGCGGCGCATCCCGAATGCCCGCCGCACATCATCGACCATGCCGACATGGTCGGCTCGACCAGCGCGATCCTGAAGTTTGCGATCGAGAGCGACCACCAG
>NZ_JAHFPY010000114.1 GCF_023266535.1 Sphingomonas sp.
ATTTCCTCGCGCACCTTCTCCGGCTCGGCCGCGGGGAGGTCGATCTTGTTGATCACCGGCACGATCTCATGGTCATGCTCGATGCTCTGGTAGACATTGGCCAGCGTTTGCGCCTCGACGCCCTGCGCCGCGTCGACCACCAGCAGCGCGCCCTCGCAAGCCGCCAGGCTGCGCGACACTTCATAGGCGAAGTCGACGTGGCCGGGCGTGTCCATCAGGTTGAGCTCATAGGTCTCCCCATCCGCCGCCTTCCACTTCAGCCGCACCGTCTGCGCCTTGATGGTGATCCCGCGTTCCTGCTCGATCTCCATATTGTCGAGCATCTGGCCGCGGACCATCTCGCGCTCGCTCAAGCCTCCCGTCCGCTGGATCAGCCGGTCCGCAAGGGTGCTCTTCCCATGATCAATATGCGCGATGATCGAGAAGTTACGTATTAAATTCAGTGGTTTGGACAAGGGGTTCTGCTTCGTAGGATTTGGCTTGGCGGCGCGTTAGCAGGTGGCGCCCTTTGTGTCATCGCCAGTGTCATGTTGGGCAGCGAGTCGACCCCTCGCCACAAGAGGCACTTAGTGTTACGTGAGCCCACCGATTAATTTACGGGGGTAAATCATGCGTCGTCTGATTTCCGCCGGGGCACTTGCCGCGGCCGCCTTCATTTCCGTTCCCGCTTTCGCCGCGCCGCAGGGCACCAGCAACACCGGGGCCAGCGAATCCCATAAGATGCAGTCCGCCGCGACCGCCCAGATCCCGGTCTGCGCCAGGCCGATCGGCGTGCTGGCGGTGGTCGAGCCCGAAAACCAGTGGTGGCGCGAGCTAAACCTCGGCAGCCCCGAGGCGATCATCAAGGTGTTCGTCCAGCAGTCGCACTGCTTCACCATCGTCAACCGCGGCCGCTCGATGCAGAGCCGGGCGATGGAGCGGGCGATGGCCGACCAGGGTGAGCTCCAGCAAGGCTCCAACCTCGGCAAGGGCCAGGTCAAGGCGGCGGACTATTTCCTCGAGCCCAACATCGTCACCGCCAACCAGAATAGCGGCGGCGGGGGCGGTGGAGCCGCGCTCGGCGCGCTCGGCGGCCTGTTCGGCCGTGGCGGCAGCTTCGTTGGCGGGCTGGCCGGCGGCATCAACGTCAAGAAGGGCGAGGCCAACGTCACCCTCTCCGTCGTCAACGCCCGCACTACCGAGGAAATGGTGGTCGAAGGCTATGCCCGGAAGAAGGATGTCAGCTTCGCCGGCTTTGGCGGCGGCGGCTGGTGGGGCGGCTTTGCCGCGGCCGGCGGCTACGGCTACCAGAATACCGAGATCGGGCAGATCATCGTGCTCGCCTATCTCGACGCCTACACCAAGCTGGTCGGCCAGCTGGGCGGCATTCCACAGGGCGCTCCGCCGGCGCAATAAGCTTGAGGCACCAAGCGCAAGGGAGCGAATGCACCGCATTCGCGAGCTAGCGCGTAGAGATGCCGAATGCCGAATGCCGGACGGCGTGCCGGCGTAGCCGGACACGTCCGGAAGCGAAGCTGACCGCAGGTCACCTCACGGGGTGAGCGTCAACCATGCGCCAGCATGGTGAGAGTGAACCGCCCGTGACGGCCCAGGCAATTGAAAAGGCGGCGCGCAAACCAATGTCCGCAACGGGTGGGAAGTGCACGAGCCTGCTCCCCGACGAAGGTCGGGGCCCAGGCCGGCGTTAGCCGGAAATTGCCATGGGTTTAGCCCTGACGGGCTCCTGGACCCCGGCCTTCGCCGGGGGACGCTTCCGTCCGCAATGGGTGGAAAGCGGACATTTGCAAGAGCCGACTATTATGCAAAGTGAGGCGCACGCGGAGTCCCTGATGCTGCCACCTGTCCTCGCATCACGGCAGTCGTATAACCTACGGCGACGCTGGGCGGTTCGCTGGTCCGATTTACGAACTGCGCGTTCGGAGGGGTCATGAGCGCGTTCGATCTCGATTTTTCACTGTACAGCCTGTTGCTCGGCCTCGCACTTGTGCAGGTGCTCTCAGGTCTGGTCCAAACCGTTCAGTCGCCGGATCGGGTGAAGATGGGCTGGCTAACGCCCCTGCTCGGCCTGTTCGTCATTCTCGATCTGACATCGTTTTGGACTATTGCATGGTCTGTGCGCGACGCGGCGCCGCCGGGATTCTTGGCGCTGCTTTACGGGCTGGCGGTGATGGGTCTCTACTATTTCGCTGCAAGCTTGGTCTTCCCAACGCGGCCGGAGGATTATGCGAACCTCGACCAGCATTTCTTTCGCTACCGTCGAATCGTTATCGGCGCGGTCATAGGTTGCAATCTGCTGGCGTGGACCGGCCAGGCTTTAATAGGGGTCAATCCAGTGCCGCGCGTTCAGGATGCGGCAGCTATAACCGTTTGGCTCGTCTCGCTCCTCGCTCTCATGCTCCTCCGCAAGCCGAAACCCCTCTTGGTGCTGCTCATTTTCGTGATCGCGATCTATCCAGTTTCAGGCGCGCTTTCACTCGCTGGTCTCTGAGGTCCCGTTGCCGAAGCAATATTTGGGGTGGGTTAGCAGGTTCGAACTACGGACATCCTAATGACCGGAATGGGCCGAAAGCGGTCGTTGGCTGAAGTCGTTGGAAAAGTGTCAGGGCATCTCTACGACCGTCCCGATGTTCGGCACCTTAAAGTAGCCAGTGACTATGCCGACGCAAGCCAGCAGGAAAATCAGGGCCGTGCAGCCGAGCGCAAACCGCTCCATATTCGTGACACGCATTTCGACCGCTTCTCCCAAGTATGCTGGGTTCCTCCAGTAACTCCCGGCCCGAAACTACTGCGGACCCGAACGACCGCAATGGGTGGAAAGCGGTCATTAGCCGTTGAAGAATGAAGCGTGCCAACGACTTCTCGGGAGCCTTGCGTGGCAGTCGAACTTAGTAACGAACGTCCGCCATTGGGCCTTAATTGCCCGCTGGGTTCGTTGGGGAGCGTAGAAAGAAGACCCGTGCGAAATCCAATAGCTGAAATACCGGCTCCTGCCGTCCGGTAAATCCGCGATAAGGGAGTCCCGCTGCAATATACCGTCTAGAACACCTGGCCGCTCGGGGTAGACAGGCAAAGCTAGAAACTCGCGACGAGTTATGGGGCCGAACTCATCGTGGTTGGTCAGGATTCGCAGCGCACGGAGTAAATCGCTGGTGCGGTCGGTCAGTGGGTTGTCTGGACGGCCCAAGGCTCCGCCCACTTTTCCCGGGCGGACCGGCGGCAGTTTCTCTAATGCCGAGATCAGCAGCGGCAACGCCGTGCAGCGGTTCGCGTCCAGCGCTTCGTAATCGCTGAACTTGGAAGCTGAAGACCCCAATCGGTCTACAATTGCCGCCGCACTGGTTCGATGACCATGTGGCATGGTGGAGGCGCTGAGAGGCGCGCCGCACCCTAAGCTCAAGGCAAGCAATGAAAGCGGTTTCAGGCGCATGTCTCGCGTTATCGGCGAGGCGCCTAATGATCGCAATGGGTCGAAATTAGCCATTGGCGATCTAACTTCTCGACCCGCGCTCCCATTCCGCCTGCGCCGCCGCCTCGACCTCCCGCGACGCCTTGAACAATCGCTCCTGTTCCTGCGGCGACAATTGCTTCTGCTCCTCGCTCAGCGCCTGATGCTCGGACGCCAGGCTGAAGTTCAGCTTCGACAGCAGGTAGCGCGCCGGCGGATGCTCCGGCCGCTCCGGTTCGCTCAACTTCTCCCATAGCTCGCGCCGTTTCTGGTCGAGGATCTGGCTCATCGGCGTCGCCGCAATGTGGAGCAGATGTTCGCCGCCGCGCCTCAACCCGCTCATGATCGCCCAGGGATCCTCGCATAGCCCCTCGCACATCAGGTCGAAGGTCACTTCGAAGAAGGTCACCTGGCGCAGGTAGAAATCGGCCGCGACCACCTCGCCGGCCAGCCGCGCTTGCCGCTCCTGCTCGACCTTGCCGAGCCATT
>NZ_JAHFPY010000066.1:0-431 GCF_023266535.1 Sphingomonas sp.
CAAAGGTCAGCGCCGCCGGCTTGGCCGGCTCCTCCGCTTTATTGGCTTGCTGTTTGCACGCGGTCAGGCTGGCTAGCGCCAGCAGGATCAACGTCACGCGCATTGCGACTCTCCCACCGTTCGGGGCGAGGCTTAACGCAAATCAATTTGTGCGGCTACGCGCCAATCAGCTCCCGGCCAATCAGCATGCGGCGGATCTCATTGGTCCCGGCGCCGATATCGAGCAGCTTGGCATCGCGATAGTAGCGCTCGACCGGCCAATCCTTGGTGTAGCCGGCGCCGCCCAGTGCCTGAACCGCCTCATTGGCGACCTTCACCGCATTTTCCGACGCCAGCAGGATCGCGCCCGCAGCGTCGAACCGCGTCGTCCGCCCGGCATCGCACGACTTGGCCACTTGGTAGACATAGGCCTTGGCCGAATTCAGCGCGAC
>NZ_JAHFPY010000066.1:441-15485 GCF_023266535.1 Sphingomonas sp.
AGCTGGAAGCTGCCGATCGGCTTGCCGAACTGCTTGCGCTCGCGGACATAGGGAATGACCGTGTCGAGGCAGGCCTGCATGATGCCGAGCTGGATTCCGGCCAGCACGGTCCGCTCATAATCAAGCCCGCTCATCAGCACGCCGACTCCGCCATTCTCCGGGCCCATGATATTCTCGGCCGGGACGAAGCAGTCGTCGAACACCAGCTCGGCAGTCAGGCTGCCGCGCATGCCCATCTTGTCGACCTTCTGGCCGATCGAGAAACCCTCCATGTCCTTTTCGATGATGAAGGTGGTGATGCCGCGGCTACCCTCGTCGGGCGAGGTCTTGGCATAGACCACCAGCGTGTCGGCCGCCGGCGCGTTGGTGATCCAGAATTTGGTGCCGTTGAGGCGGTAGCCGTTGCCCGATTTCTCGGCCTTGAGCTTCATCCCGACCACGTCGCTACCGGCGCCGGCCTCGCTCATCGCCAGCGATCCGACATGCTCGCCGCTGATCAGCTTGGGGAGGTATTTCGCCTTTTGCTCGGGGTTGGCCCAGCGGCGGATCTGGTTGACGCACAGATTGGAATGCGCGCCGTAGCTGAGGCCGACCGAGGCCGATGCCCGCGCCACTTCCTCCTGCGCCACGACATGCTCCAGATAGCCGAGCCCGAGCCCACCCCATTCTTCCTCGACAGTGATGCCATGCAGGCCGAGCTCGCCCATCTGCGGCCACAGCTGCTTGGGAAATTCGTCGGTCTCGTCGATTTCGGCGGCGATCGGCGCGATCTGCTCGCGGGCGAAGCGCTCGGTTGTCTCGCGGATCGTGTCCGCCATTTCACCAAGGCCGAAATCGAGGCCGGGCATGTCGCTCATTGGAGACTCTCCTGTCGCCCGCCCGCTAGCAGACGAAAGGGAGAATTGTCAGCCCCGCTAGGACGCTTTCGGCGTAGTCGCCGGCGGTGGCGGCACCAGATTGACGTCGGGCGGCGGCGCGGTCAGCGGCTTGGTCGAACCGCGATGGCAAGTGAAGCAGGTCACCTTGACGTCCTTGAACTCGGTAACCCCGAATTCCTTTTCGTTGATCCGGTGGACCATCGCCAGCATTTTCCGGGCGATCAGCTTGGTCGGCTTGGCGTCGGACGCGAAATCGAACGTCGACAGCGGCTGGCCTTCGGTCCCGACATGGCAATGGATGCAGCGCACGCCCAGCGCCTGCGCAAAACCCTTCATATTGCCGACCAGCTGCGGCTGGGTGATGTCCTTCGGGAAGACTTGGAGGTTCTTGTAGGGCGGAGCCAGCGGTCCGCCTCCCGGTGGTGGCGCCTGGGCGGTCGCAACGGCCGCCGCGAAGGCCGCACATCCCGCGGCTAGAGCCAACTTTTCCCTGTTCATGGGACGGGAGCCTAACACGCATCGAACCGATAGCAACGGGACAATTGAACCGGCGGGGCGGGAGGCTTATGTGCACCGCACAACACTCCCCCGGAGACCAATCAAATGTCCGATTCCGTCGTCATCCTTTCCGCCGCCCGCACGCCGATGGGCTCGATGCAGGGCTCCCTCGCCGACGTCGCCGCCACCGATCTCGGCGCCACCGTGGTCAAGGCCGCGGTCGAGCGCGCCGGCGTGAAAGGCGACGAAATCGACCGGATCTACATGGGCTGCGTGCTTCCCGCTGGTCTCGGCCAGGCCCCGGCGCGCCAGGCGGCGATCAAGGCTGGCCTGCCCAAATCGGTCCAGGCGACCACCGTCAACAAGGTCTGCGGATCGGGCATGCAGACCGTGATCATGGCCGAGGAAGCGCTCAAGGCCGGCAATGCCGATATGATTATCGCCGGTGGCATGGAGTCGATGACCAACGCGCCGTACCTCTTGAAGAAGCACCGCTCCGGCGCGCGGATCGGCCACGATACGGCTTACGACCATATGTTCCTCGACGGGCTCGAGGATGCCTATGAGCCCGGCCGGGCGATGGGCACCTTCGCCCAGGAAACCGCCAACCAGTACCAGCTGACCCGCGAGGACCAGGACAATTATTCGATCGAAAGCCTGGCGCGCGCCAAGGCCGCGATCGACAGCGGCGCTTTCAAGGACGAGATCGTGCCCGTGGTCATCCAGGGCCGTGGGGGCGAGACCGTGGTCGATACCGACGAGGCGCCGGGCCGCGGCCGCCCCGACAAGATCCCGACCCTGAAGCCGGCCTTCGCCAAGGACGGCACCATCACCGCCGCGACCAGCTCGTCGATTAGCGACGGCGCCGCCGCGCTGGTGCTGACCCGCCAGTCGGACGCCGACGCCAAGGGCTTGAAGCCGGTGGCGCGCATCGTCGCGTCGGCTGCCCATGCCCGCGAGCCGAGCGAGTTCACCATTGCCCCCGCCGGCGCGATCGAGAAGGCGCTGAAGAAAGCCGGCTGGAGCGTCGACGACGTCGACCTGTTCGAGGTCAACGAGGCCTTCGCCTGCGTCGCCATGTTCGCCATGCGCGACCTCGGCATCCCGCACGAAAAGATCAACGTCCATGGCGGCGCCACCGCGCTCGGCCACCCGATCGGCGCCAGCGGCGCCCGGCTGATCGTGACGCTGATCGGCGCGCTCAAGGCCAAGGGCAAGACGCGCGGCGTCGCGAGCCTGTGCATCGGTGGCGGCGAGGCCACTGCGGTCGCGGTGGAGCTGATCTAAGCGCTACGTGCGCTAGCCCGCCAAAGCTGCTACCAGCGCCTCCTCGCTAAACAGGGAGAGAGGCAATGCGGATCGTGATGGTGTCACTGGCCGTGCTGACGCTTATGGCGTGCAACAAGCCGGCAGCGACCAATGAGGCGAATGCAGCGGACGAGAATGCCGCGATGGATTCCAACATGGCGGCGGATGCCAATATGGCGATGCCGGCGGCGTTTGAGATCAAGGGAACCAGCTGGGAATTCACCCGCAAGGACAAGGCGACGACCGAAACGGTCGATGCCGATGGCAATTATGTCGCCTGGTCCGGCGCCGAGCATCTCGACCATGGCACCGCGGTGATGAAGGACGACAAGGCTTGCTTCACCAGCGCGATGGACAAGGAAGGCGAGATTTGCTGGACGACCGCGCCGACCGAGGTTGGCCAGAGCTTCGATACGACCAGCGACAAGGGCGAGAAACTGACCGTCAAGCGGATCGCCTATACCGAAGTGCCGGCCGCGGTTAAGCCGTAACAAGCTTCAGGCGGGAGCCGGTCGATTGATGAAGCGTTCGGGGCCGCTCCCCGCCAGTCCTGATGAATATGTCCAGTCGACCACCGGCTGGCAGCGCTGTCGTGTCGACCTGTTGCGTAGCATCGCGACCAAGGTCGGCGACGCGGAAGAAACCATCAAATGGGGCCATCTCGTGTATCGGGCGAATGGCCCCGCCTTCATGATCCGCGCCGAGGAGCATCGCGTGCTGTTCGGCTTCTGGCGCGGCAAGCGACTGCTCGACATCGAGCCGCGCCTCGCTGGCAACGGCAAATATGAGCTGAGGACGCTCGACCTCCGCGAGGATACGGCCGTCGACGCCGCCGTTGCAGAGCGGCTGATCCGCGAAGCAATCCGGCTCAACCGGATGATCGGCAACCCGACGGAGCGCAAATGAGCAGTTGTTGTAGTCCCTTGCAGCAGGCCGCGCTGACCGCCTCGTCAGTGCTGCTGGTGATGACCATGACGGTCCATTCGGTGATGGGGCAGCGCCGGCTGATCCGCCTGCTGCTCGACCAGGGTGAGGGCGTGATGAAGCATCCGCTGGCGCGCTTCATCGTCCCCTTCGCCTGGCATCTGACCAGCGCCATTGGCCTGGTTGTGGCGGCGATCCTGTTTGCCTGGGCCTGGGCGCCCGATCAGGCGCGGATCGTCGGCCTTGCCGCGACCGGCATCGTCTTCACCGCCGGCGGCTTGATCGACTGCGTCGGCAGCAAGGGCAAGCACATCGGCTGGGCGCCGCTCACGCTGATCGGGCTCTGCGCCTTTGCGGCGCTGTTAGTGGGGTAGCGTCTTACGAGCCGGGCTTGCCTATGCTCATAAGTCGGATAGCTTCCGACCATGGAATTGGCTGTTCTGCACTTCGTCGCTGCGGCGGCATCTATCAATCTGGCGCCATCTGACGCACCTGATGAATTCTCTCGCTTCCCGGCACAGGTAATCACGGCTCACGCTCAACCAGTTATTCGGCTGGCGGAGCATCGGCTATTTCGGACACGTATTCGACAGGGAATGGTGTCCGGCATCAACTTTGCCGGTCATTTCACCTTTGTGATCGTCGGATGCGGCGCTGGATGCGTCAATGGTTGGTTCGTGGACCGACAAAATGGCAGGATTGTCGACGCACCAGTGGGGGGCGAAGAATTTCCAGTACTGAGATATGGGATCAAACCCGATAGTCGCCTTGTGAAAGCCGAATGGCTTCCTCGTGATTTTCCAGATCCAGGCGAACAATGTGTTCGTCAGGACTTCGTTTGGGATCGAAACGAATTCAAGGCTCTAAACTCGCCTCACAAAGCAGCCTGTGAAGATGAAGATCACCTGCCCGGCTAATTGCTCGCGCTAAGGCGCGTAGGCAATGCACTCAACTTCAACGAGCGCGCCCAGCGCTAGGCCATCCGCGCCGAATGCACTCCGCGCCGGATATTTGCCGTCGGGAAAATAGGTCACATAGACTTTGTTGAAAGCCGGCCAGTCCTTCATGTCGTCGAGCATCACCATACATTTGGCGACGTCGCCCCAGCCGAGCCCGGCCGACTTCAGCGCGCTGCCAAGATTGTCCATCGCCAGCCTGGCCTGGGCTTCCATGCCCTCGCCGAGCTTGCCGTCCGGCGTGATGCCGAGCGCGCCCGACAGATAGACGGTGTCGCCGGCGCGGACCGCGCTGGAGAAGGGCAGCCGCTGCCCGTTCAGCATCGGCTCGCCGATGCGTTGGATGCCTTCTGCTTGAGCCATGGTCGAAACTCCTAACATCGCGAGTGCCAAAATGCTCTTCATGCCCCTCCCCTTTGACGCGACCCTAACAGCGACGCGCGCATAAGGAAACGGCGGCCCCTTTCGGAGCCGCCGTTCCTTTGTTCAGGCCTTTGCTTGCCTTAGCCGCGTTCCGGTTCCGGCGGCGGCGGGGGCGGCGGAGGCGGTGGGGGCGGTGGCGGACAAGCGTCCGTCGCCAGGATCACCGAGCCGTCCGGGCAAGTCTGCGTCGCCGGAGGCGGCGGGGGCGGCGGCGGCGGAGGCGGAGGCGGGGGCGGAGTCTCAACCCGCTCGGCCCCGCCGAAGCGGAAGCCCAGCTTGGCGCCGAAGCCATGGATGTCGCCGGCATTGATCCAGGCGGCCGCGAACGGTCCGGAGCTCGCCGGCTTGCCATAGCCAAGCTCGAACTTGGCCCAGGTGCCATGGCTTTCGGCCTCGAGCGTGTCGAACTCGGTGCCGCTGGTCAGCGTCAGGTCGTTGTCGTCATGGAACTCATGAAACAGCTTGGCATCGAGGAACACCCCGATCGCGCTGTCGACCCGAGCGCCGATATGGCCACGCAGGCTCTTCGCCTTGTCATAGTTATAGTCGATGTTGGCGAAGCTGAAGTCCTCGGTCTTGGTGCTGACCGCCGCCAGGCCGCCGCCGAGGTCAAGCGTCGTAGTGCCGACCATCATGCGATAGCCGACATCGCCTTCGACACCCCAGCTCTTGCTGGAAAGCTTGCTTAGTCCGGAGAACGCGACGCTGTCGATGTCGAGCTTGTTATGGTCGTACTTGAACAGCAGGTCGCCATAGAAGCCGGTGGCCGACCCGAACAGCGCATAGGCGCCAGCGTTCCAGCCCTTGCCGGTGACATCGCTAATCAGCGCGCGAACCTCCGCGTCGGCCTTCTCCCAGCCGGCGGTGACGCCGATGACGCCCATGCCGAAATTATAGTCGAGACCGCCCTGAATGCCGCGGCGCTTGGTCCTGAGGTGCTGGTTGACGACAACGTCGCTGCCGAACACGCTCTGCACGCCAGCTTCATCGCCGTACCGGTCGCGGTTCCAGTAGATCTGGCCCCACATGCCGAGCGGCCGGGCGCCGGGCACCAGGTCGCTGCGCTTCAGCGCCAGATAATTGTCGACGATATCCTTCGACTGATACCACATGTCCTGGCCGACATTGATCAGGGCCAGCGGGTCGAACGCATTGTCGTTCGGGGCGGCGAACAGGAAGAAGTCCTGCCCGATCCGCTGCAGGTTGAAGTCGATCAGTGCGGTGCCGACGGTGCTGCCCAGCGTGAAGGTCGTGTCGCTGGCGCTGGTCGTCGTGTCGACCACCAATATTCCGCTACTATTGACGACCACGCCGCCGACCGGGGCCACGTTGATCACGCTTGCACCGGTTGCCGCGCCATTGATCTGCAGCACGTCCGCCGTGGTCGAGTTGACGTCGACCACCAGGTTGGATCCGCCTGACCCCACGAAGTTGCTGTTGATGATCAGCAGATCGCCAACCGCACCATCGCTGAGGTCGAGCGTCCCCGAATTGGCGAAGTTGGTCTGGCCGGTGATGGTCGACGTACCTTCGTCGGCGATAATCGTGCCGCTATTGTTGAACGCCACCGCAGGAACCGTGAAGGTTCCCGGCGCCAGGTCGATCGTCCCACTATTGCTGAGCGAGGTGAAGCCCGACAGGGTGAAGGCACCCGCCGTGTCCAGCGTACCGCTGTTGATGAAGCCAGCAGTGCCCGCCAGCGACGAGCCCGCACCGGCGTTGGTCGCGCCGCCGAGGTTGGTCGCGCCGAGCCCGCTGACCGCCGAAGCAGCCGCCAAGTTCAGCGTGCCCGCGCCGGACAGCGTCGAGCCGCCCATCGCCAGCGTGCCGGCCACGTTGATCGTGCCCGCGTTGGTCGTGGACTCGAGACCGGCAAAGCTCGAGCCGGTCGCGAAGTTGATGATGCCGCCGGCATTATTGGCGAGCGTATCGGCACCGCCGCCGAAGGCATTCGCGCCACCGGTGTTCCAGGTGCCGCTATTGTTGAACGCATCGACGCCGCCGCCGGTCGACGAGAAGAGGCCGTTGATGACCCCGCCAGCATTGTTGTTGACGGTCACAGCCGATGTGGCGGATGCGACGGCCAAGGCGTTGTTGGTAGCCCCGATGGTGCCACTGTTGTTGACCACGCCGGTGCCGCCACCGTTGAAGGTGACGTCGTTGCCGCCGGTGCTGTTGACCGTCCTCGTGGCGCCCACATTGACGATCTTGGCGCCGGACGACGACAAGGTGACGCCATTGGCCCCCGAGGTGATGTTGGCGTTGACGTTGGCGGTAATCGCACCGCTGGTCGCAATGCCGACAACACCGCCGGCGTTCGAACTGATCACACCGTTGGCGTTGATCGTCTGAGCGCCGGTCGTCGAGGTGGCGACAATCGCGTCGCCAGCGGTGGTGGTGACGGCGCCCGCGGTGATTGCCACTGCACCAGTGGACGTGGTTGCCGCAATGCCGGTCCCGCCATTTGAGTCGACCGCGCCGGTATAATTGACGGTTGCCGTGCCGGTACCGTTGTTCGTCGCTTCAATGCCGAAGCCGCTCGAGAAAATGGCACCTGTGCCCGTCACGCTGAGCGCACCCGCTGACGAATTGGCCGCGAAGATGCCATCGTTCGTCATGCGATCCGTCGCGCTGCCGATGGCGCCACTATTGGTCACCGATACGGTACCGGGACCCGCAAGCGCGAAGATGCCGAAAGCATTGGTGTTGGGCGAGCCCGTCGGCGACAGGATGGTCGCATTGTTGACAACCGTTACGTTACCAGAGCCGCCGCTCTGACCATTGATGCCGACGAAATCGGAGCGAATCGTCGATCCGGCGCCCGTGGTCAATGAGACATTGCCCGTCCCGGTCGAAAATGCGAGCACGGCGAAGCCGCCGCCGGTTTGGGTCACGTTGCCGTTGATAACCGCTGTGACATTGCCGGATCCGCTCGATTCCAAATCTACACTATGTGCCCCGCCCGTCGTTGTAACGGCGCCGTTGACCGTGCCGGTCACCGAACCAGTACCATTCGTCGTCGCAAAAATGCCGGACCCGACGGAGTTAATGCCACTGCCCGCAGCAAGGGTAATGTTGATCGTGCCTGCCGATGCAACACTGTTGATGGTGGCCGAGATGCCCCTGCCTTGAGCCAGGTCGGCGGAGGCGCCAATCGCCCCTGCCGTTTGGCTCACCGTGATGTTGCCCGTGCCGGTCGAGGTGACGACGATACCGTTCTGCAGCGTCCCCGCGCCACCGCCGGCGCTCAGGATTCCGTTGTTGCTGGTGACGGTGACATTGCCCGAACCGGCGGTGGTGACGTCGATGCCATCATTGCCCGACGACCGGACGCCGTTGGTGGTGATGCTGATCGCGCCGCCACTGGCCGCGGTCGAACTTACATGAATGCCGTCCCCAGCATCGGCGGTCACAAGGCCGCCGAAGTTGGCGGACATGCCGCCTGTTCCAGTAAACAGTGCCTCGAATCCATCGCCGGTGCCATGGTTGGCGATGGTGCCCGCGCCCGAATAGGTCAGGTTGCTATTGATGCCTGTAAAACCCAGTGCGCCATCAAGGCCGCCTGCCGAAGCTGTGTTCAGCGCATCCACCTGAACTGCGCCGTCGTTCACATACGTAATCGTCGAACCGAGGCCGACATCCGTCAGGGTAATACCGAAGCCGTCAACAAGCACGCCGGGATCAATATCTAGCGTGACCGTTGGAACGCTAAAGTCATAGTTGCGATCGCTCACCGGCGAACCGCCCACATATGACGTGTCCGTCGTTGTCGTGTTGACGGCGCAGCCGATGGTGGCCCCAGGAACCACGGTGCAAGCCGCCTGGGCGGGCGCCGCCGCGATCATCGTCAGTCCGACTGTGAGGGCCGCGCCGCTCAGCAGGCGCGTTCGTGTGGCCAACAAATTCATCCCTGTTACTCCCCTTCGGGCCCCGCCGAGCGCGACGCCGGTTGATATACGCGAAACGTGACCTCGGCCGGTCCGTTCCATGTGCCGCCGCAATTAGTGCCAAGCCTGTTACAAAATGGCAACGGAGGAAATAGGCGGCCTTTACGAAAGTGGATTTAGTTGCCGAAGCGCATCGGTCAGTCGACAGTCTCGTTCTCGCCAACACCCCAAATATCGCCCTGGGCAATATAGCCCTGGCGCTTGCCGAACTGGACCTTGCACCAGCTGCCGTCGCATTTCTCGATCCGCCCGACGACACCGGCTTCGGCGCGGTAGCGGACCGGCGAATTGGCATCGCGCTTGACGTGGATATCGCGCGGGTTGCCGGGCCTGACGATGGCGGTGCGTCGGTCGCTCAAGAGCGTCACCAGCATCCAACCCTGCTGACCGTCCGGATCCTCGATCTTGCGCCAGTTGGGATAGACCTGAACCACCCGGACCGGGAGGTCGCGGCGCTTGTAGAGCCAGGTCCCGGGATAGTTGCGGCCCGGGCCCGTGCGCATCATCGCCTCGCCGCTGGCGATCGAAGCCCAATAGGGCGGCTTCTTTTCCTGGGCACTGGCCGACACCGAAAGGGCCAGCAGCAACGCCACACCCAGCCCCCGCTGCAGCATCACGCCCCCGTCAGGATGCGGTCGACGAGTTGCTTCACGGTCGGCACGAAGCCGTTCGAATAAAATGGATCGCTCTTGAAGCGAAACGCGGCATGCCCGGCGAACATCAGATTCTGTTCGACGTCGGCGCCATGGGCGATGTCCTGCAACGTTTTCTGGATGCAAAAGCTGCGCGGATCGGCGAGGCGGCCGGTCGAATTCTTCACATTGTCCGCCCAGCTGGAAAAGCTGCACTGCGACAGGCAGCCCATGCAGGCGGCCTGGTCGGCGCGGATCAACTTTTCCTCTTCAGGCGTAACGAAGATCAGCGTGTCATCCGGCGACTTCATCGCGTTGGTGAACCCGGCGCCGAACCATTCGCGGGCATGCTGCAAATCGCCCTTGGTGACCCAATAGTGCCGCTTGGTGCCGATCCCGACATCGAGCTCGAACGCATGATCGCCGATCGCCTCTTTCGTATAGGCGATCTGCCGCTCGCTGCGTGCCTCAAGGTGGCGGAGGAACGGATTGCGCACGGCGGAGGAGTAAAAACCGGTCGGGCTGAAGCGGTGGAGCAAGACATCGCCTTCCTCCAGCGTCATCAGCCGGGATTTCCACGCCGGCGGGATCGGGCTTTCCTGGGTCAGCAGTGGACGGGTGCCGAACTGGAACATGATCTGGCCCAGCTCCGGATTATCGATCCAGTCGTTCCACTCGTCGAGCCGCCATACGCCTCCGGCCATGACGATCGGCACACTGTCGGCAATGCCGCCCTCGCGCATCGTCTCGCGCAATGATTTGACGCGCGGATAGGGGTCCTGCGGCTTGCGCGGGTCCTCGGCGTTGGACAGGCCGTTGTGTCCCCCGGCCAGCCACGGGTCTTCATAGACGACTGCGGCGAGCCATTCGGCAGCCTTGGAATAGGCCCGCTTCCACAGCGCGCTGAAGGCGCGTCCGGAGGAGATGATCGGCAAATAGCTGACGCCGTAAGAGGCGGCGATTTCGCTCAGCTTGTAGGGCATGCCCGCGCCGCACGTGACGCCGGTGACCAGGCCCTTGGTTCGCTCGAGGACGCCGTGCAGCACTCGCTGCGCGCCGCCCATCTCCCACAAGACGTTGATGTTGATCGCGCCCTTGCCGCCGGCGATCTCATAGGCGCGCTTGACCTGGGCGACAGCGCCCTCGATCGCGTAGTGGATCAGTTCTTCGTGCCGCTCGCGGCGGGTCAGCGCTTTGTAGATTTGCGGGATGATCCGCCCATCCGGATCATAGCTGTCGGCATTGACCGCGGAGACCGTGCCGATGCCCCCTGCCGCCGCCCAGGCGCCCGAGCTGGCGTGATTGGTGGCGGAGACGCCCTTGCCACCCTCGATCAGCGGCCACACTTCGCGGCCGCCATACAGGATGGGCTTCAACCCCTTGAACAATTGGCTCTCCGTTAGTCGTTTGGGTACGCCTATAGGCCGCGACAGTCTAAATGGCGCGTAAAAAATGCGTCACGGCGTAAGCACATAGTCGAGGCCGATATCGACCGCCGGCGCCGACTGGGTGATCCGGCCGACCGAGATATAGTCGACGCCGGTCTCGGCAATGCCGCGGATGGTGTCGAGGTTGACCCCGCCCGACGCTTCCAGCGGCACCCGTCCGGCGACCAGCTTGACCGCTTCGCGCAGCATGTCGGGCTTCATATTGTCGAGCAGCAGCCGATCCGCGCCGGCTTGGAGCGCCGGCTCGATCTGCTCGATCCGGTCGACCTCGACCTGGATTGGCAGCTCGCTGCCATACTGCTTCGCCGCCGCGACGGCCTCGGCCACTCCGCCGGCCACGCCGACATGATTGTCCTTGATGAGGAGCCCGTCATCGAGCCGCATGCGGTGGTTCTCGGCGCCGCCCATCCGCGCCGCATATTTGTCCAGCAGCCTCAGGCCCGGAATGGTCTTGCGCGTATCGAGCAAGGTAGCGCCGGTGCCCTCGATCGCCTCAACATAGCGCCGGGTCAGCGTCGCGATCCCCGACAGATGCTGCAGCGTGTTGAGCGCCGACCGCTCGGCCGCCAGCATCGCCCGGGCATTGCCCTCCAGCCGCAGCAGGACCGCTCCCGCGGCGACCGCATCGCCATCCTTCACCAGTCGTTCAATCCGTACTTCGCGGTCGCAGGCGCGAAAGAAGGCGATGGCCAACTCCAGCCCGGCCACGACGATCGGCTCGCGGCAATTCAAATCGGCGGTGAAGCGGGCGTTGGCGTCAATCGTCGCTTTCGACGTGACGTCCCCGCCCGAACCCAAGTCCTCGGCCAGTACCCGGCGGACAAATTCGCCAAGATCGAAATGCGGCAGGTCCATCGTCTCGATTGCCGCGCCGTCCACTCGAACCTCCCCTGGTTACGCGCAGTCCTTAGGCGCGGGTTTGACGCCGGCGCAAGGCTGCTGGGGGTCCAGGCCAGCCGCCAGCGACGCCGTGACATGGCTCCCGCTGGATGTAGGGCGAGGAGAAGCGCGAAGAGCGGGGCCGTAGCCCTCCCGGTCGAGCGCTTCGACAAAACGATGCACCTGCGGGGTCATGCCCAAAGGGTGTGACGCAAAACCGCCCTGGCACGCTCGCTCACTTGCCCGATAGGCCCCACTATCTGGCTACATTCGCTCGCTCCCAGAGCGCCTTTTCATCTCCATCACGGCCTTGCTGGCGGCCGGTCTGGACCCTAGACCCTCCCCTATGGACCGCACCGAGGCCAATACCGGCACCCGCGACGTCGCCGAGCGGCTGCGCTTCGACGTCGCCTCGCTGGAAGCCTGGATGGCGGAGCACGTTGAAGGCTTCGCCGGTCCATTGAACGTCAGCCAGTTCAAGGGTGGCCAGTCCAATCCGACTTACCGGCTCGACACTCCTTCTGGCCGCTCCTTCGTCCTCCGCCGCAAGCCGCCCGGCCAACTGCTCTCCGGCGCCCATGCGGTCGACCGCGAGGCACGGGTGATGAGCGCGCTAGGCGCGCACGGTTTTCCGGTCCCCCGCGTCCACGGCTTGTGCGATGATGACAGCGTCATCGGCACGCCCTTTTTCGTCATGGACATGGTCGACGGCCGGATCATTTGGGAAGCCAGCTTCCCCGGCATGTCGCCCGCCGAGCGCGCCGCGCACTTCGATGCGATGAACGCTACCATTGCCCAGCTACACTGTTACGATCCCGACGCCATCGGCCTCGGCGACTATGGCCGCGCGACCGGCTTCGTTGAGCGCCAGGTGGCGCGTTGGTCAAAACAATATGAAGGCGATGTCGAGGCCGGCCGCGTGCCGGCGATGGACTGGCTGACCGGCTGGCTGAAGGATAACCTCCCGCCCGACAGCGGCGACGCGCGCGTCGTCCATGGCGATTATCGCTGCGACAACATGATTTTCGCCGCCACCGAGCCGAATGTCGTGGCGGTGCTCGACTGGGAACTGTCGACGCTCGGCGATCCGGCCGCCGACTTCGTCTATCATCTGATGATGTACCGCATGCCGGCGGGCATGTTCACCGGGCTCGCCGGGCTGGATTTCGCCGCGCTCGGGATCCCGAGCGAGGAGGAATATGTCGCCGCTTACTGCCGCCGCACCGGCCGAACATCGCTGCCGCACATCGATTATCTGATCGTGTTCGTGATGTTCCGCATCGCCGGCATCCTCCACGGCATCCGCGGCCGGCTGGCGCGGGGCAGTGCCTCCTCGGCCCACGCCGAGGCAACCGCCGCGCTGACCGAGCCGCTGGCCGAACTGGCTATGGCCCAGGCCAAGGCCGCGCGTCTGTGAGCACGGACCAGCCACACCGCCGCTGGGCGCTTGGCCCCGACCCGCTGGCGGGCGACGACCAGCCGACGATCGAAGGCGTCATCCGCGAACTGCGCAAGGTTCCGCTGGCCCGGTTGCTAGTCACGATCCTGATTCTCGTCTGGGCGATCCTGTTCGCCCGCTACAGCTGGGAGCTTCCGGTCAGCGTCGGTAGCGATACCCGCCTGCATTTCCCGGCGCGCGTCGGCGAACCCCGGCAAACCTTGCCGATCGCCACCGATGCCGAGCATGCGCTGTTCGATTTCCGGCAGGTGACCGGGGAGCGGCAGCACAAGGTCGGTCAGGACAGCCGCATCCTGCTGGTCCCCTATACGCAGGACACGGTCCGGGCGACGGCCAGGCGATCGCCGCTCGACCGCGCCATCCTCGCCCGCGCGCTGGCCAATATCGATTCTATGGGCGCCAAGGGCATCGGCATCGACATTTTGATCGACCAGCCGCAGCCGGAGGATGCCCAGCTGCTGGCGGTCCTCAGGACCATGAAGACGCCGGTATGGATGGGCTATGCCACCCGCGCCACCGCGGGCAGCGAGATCGAGCAATGGCAGCTGGAATTCATGGACCGCTGGTTCGCCTCGCTCGCCGCGACCAATGTCCGGCCGACCTCGGTCCGGTTTGAGACCGACAATGACAATGTCATCCGGCGCTGGCCGACCATGCCCAAGGGCTTGCCGCCGCTGATTCCGGTGGCGCTGTCCGGCGTGCCGCCGGGCTTCGGCTATGGCGGCAGCATCGATTTCCGCACCCCGGCTAATCCCGAACGGCTCGTCTTCAACTCGCTGATGATCGACAATTTTGCCGATCCGGCCATCGCGCCGATGCTGGCCAACGAGGTGCGCGGAAAAATCCTGCTGATCGGCGGCGACTTCCCCGACCGCGACCGGTTCGAAGTCCCGGCCTCGCGCCTCGACGCCCCGACGATGAGCGGGCTCGAGGTCCATGCCACCATGACCGCCCAGCTGCTCGACCGGAACTTGCCGGAGCGTGCCGGCCCGGTTGCCCTGTGGGCGCTGGCCATCCTCGTCGTGCTGTGCGGTACCTTCACCGCCATGCTCGACGTCCGGCCGTGGGTGGTGGCCCTGGCGATCCTCGGCCAGCTCGCCTTCTTCGCCTTCGCGCCTTTCTATTATGAGTGGCACAATATCGACACCTACGGCCTGCCGGCGTTCGGCTGGCTTGGCGGTTGGGGCCTGGCCTATGCCGCGACCGGGGCCGCGGTCCGCGCCGCTGGCTCCGAGCAACGTCGCTACGCCCAGTCGGCGCTTGGCAAATATCTGCCGCGCGACATCGCCGCCCAGATCCTGCGCGATCCCAAGAAACTGTCACTGACCGGCGAGAAGCGCTCGATCTACACCTTGTTCACCGACATCGAGGGTTTCACCGGCCTCAGCCATAAATTGCCGCCGGACCGGACCGCGACCATCCTCAACGCCTATCTCGACGGCATGTGCGATATCGTCCTCGACCATGGTGGGACGATCGACAAGTTCGTCGGCGACGCGGTGGTCGCCTTCTGGGGCGCACCGATCGCCCGCGAGGACGACGCCGATCGTGCCGCCAGGGCCCAGCTCGACATGCTCGCCTTCACCCAGAAATTCTCCAAGGATTATAGCGAGCCGGGCCACGAGATGGGCCGCACCCGTGTCGGCCTCCACTATGGCGAGTCGGTGGTCGGCAATTTCGGCGGCGAGGGTC
>NZ_JAHFPY010000001.1 GCF_023266535.1 Sphingomonas sp.
AATTTGATCGAAACGTTCCATTCCAAGTCGCCGGCAATTATCCGGAACGGAGCGTTTTGAATGACGCCGGCAAAGTATCAGGGCGCGCTCAATCGGCTGTCCGAACGATCCCCGATGCTCACTTCAATCGGATTATCGCTCTAGGCCTGGATGCCGGCGAAGAACTGCTGCCCCGGAACGATGCGGAAACCAGCGGACTGGGCGTCGCTGAACAGCAAGCCCCCTACGAGTTTGAGCAAGATAGAACGCAGATGCTGGCGCTTCGCACGGTTCGCGACCGCATCTTTCGAACCGTCGTGTTGAAGGCTTATGATCGACGCTGCGCCTTCACTGGATTTCAATTCATCAACGGCGGCGGCCGGGCCGAAGTGGAAGCCGCGCATATCAAGTCGGTCAGCGCCAAGGGTCCGGACGTTGTGCAGAACGGACTCGCGTTGTCCGGAACCGTGCACTGGATGTTCGACAGAGGGTTACTTACCCTGTCCGATGATCGTCGGATATTGATGTCCAATCAGATCAACGATGTTGATGGCGTTCGGAAGATTTTGCTGCCGGATGGGCACGCAAAGTTCCCTGAACGAGGCGAGCATCATCCTGATCCGAAGTTCCTGAAGTGGCATAGGGAATATTGCTTCAAGGGTGCGGCATTGAATTAGCCATTGAACCGTCAGAGGCCTGCAGAATGAAGCTGGATCCGGGATCGAAGTCCGGGATGACGAGTTAGGGGTGATATGAAGGCTCTTTCACTTACTGCGGCAGTAGCGCTGGCCGCATTCTCCTCACCCGCCATCGGCCAATCCCGCCCCGTGGGCGGCGCGCCGAGGATCACGATCCCGAGCCAAAACAATCTGTTCAGTTGGGAGTCGGGCGCCCACCGCTTTCGCGGTGGCTTCGGGGGCGGCTTCGGCAATGTGTGGATCGTAGAGCGGGAGGTGCCGGTGGTGGTGAGGGTTCCCGTCCCGGTCCCGACCGCCCCTCCACCGCAAGCGGCCGCTAATTCGGGGACACCCAATAGCCTCCAGTGCTCGTCTGTCTCCCAGACAGACTGCGCGCTTCGCTCCCCAATTGCCCGGAAGCCCTATGTCGTCGGGGCGAGCTACGCCTCGCTGCCCGGATCCTGCATGAAGCTGATCGAGGACGGGGCGAGCTTCTATTACTGCTCGGGCGACTGGTACCGGCAGGAGGGCAAGTCGTACCGGGCAGTGGCGCGAAGGCTCTAAGGGAAAAGGACCCGCCACGCGGAGTAAATCCGACGTGACGTCGGTCCTGTCGCTCTCTTCGGAGCGCAGGCCGTCCGGCACTCGGCGTCTCTACGCCTAAATCCGCTACGCTGCGCTCGCTGGCTTTAGGCTCGGCGCAGCTCCTTCCTGCTCCGTCAGGAAGATCGCTATCTCGCGCATGACCTCGCTCAGCGCGGGGCGGTAGACGGCGAAGCCCATATGGTGGGTGTCGATCTCGACCGCCTTGTCGACCTCGTGCGCCAGGCCGCGGGCGGCGGCGGGGGCGACGATGCCGTCCTTGCGCGACCACAACGCGAGGGTCGGGACCGGCGGCTTGCTGCCGATGCGCGGGAAGGGCGGCTCGTTGACGTCGTGGCCGGCGACCCGCTCGTAAAATTCGCGGACGTTGGTGTTGGTCTTGAGGTTGCCGCTGAACGGCGTGCCGAGCGTGACGACGGCGCGGACCATGTGCGGGACGCGGCAGGCGAGCTCGCGCGCGAACAGGCCGCCGAGGCTCCAGCCGACGATCAGGACGGGCTGGCGCCTATGATGGCCGTGCTCGCCTGTCCCCCGGACAGGCTCCGCGCCGCCATCATAAATCGCCTGGAGGCGGCTTTCGAGCAGGATCATGGTGTCGATCTTGGCGCCGAGGTTCTTGCCCAAGAGCCAGGGATGGGCGCGCCAGCCGGCCCGGGCGAGGCCGCGGCGCAGCTCCATGGTGGTGCGATCGTTGGCAAGGAAGCCAGGGATGACGAGGGCCGGCGGGCCGTCCTCCGGGCCGCGGGGGCCGAGCGGGCCGAGACCGCTGAGCATGCGCGGGATGTGCCAGGCGACCTGGCGCCAGCCGTCCCATGCCGACGGGGCCTGGTCGTCGGGGCTGGGGCGGCCCTTGACGGGCGCGAGGGGGGTCCGGTCCCACTTCATGTGAATCAAGATGGTGTAGAAAGTTTAAGGGAACAAGAATCGGCGAGGATTATGGCACGATTTCAGGGAGATGAGTCATTTTGGCAACGTTGCTGTTTCCCTGCGCAGGCAGGGACCCAGTCCGCTGCGATAGCAGCGCCTGCGGCGCTGGTCTGGGCCATGATGAAAACGCACAGTCTCCCAAACTGTGCTGGTTTTCATCATCTTCGCCGGGGAACTGCTAGGCGGGAAGATTGGCGAGGAAGCGCTTGATCTCCTCGACCACCTTCCTTGCGGTGCGGGTTGAGACGCCGAAGGCCATATGGCTGCAATCCATTTCGACCGCCTTGTCGCTCTCGTCCGGGGCGCCGCGGGCGGCGGCGGGGGCGATCAGGCCGTCCTTGCGCGACCATAAAGCCAGCGTCGGGACCGGCGGCTTGGCGGTGATCCGCTCGATCGGCGGCTGGTCGACCGGGTGGCCGGCGATCCATTCGTAGAGCCGCCAGACGTTGTTCAGATGCGGGTCCTGGCTGAACGGGCTGCCGAGCGTGACGACGGCGCGAACCTGGGCGGGCGCGGCGCGGGCGAGCTCGCGGGCGAAGACGCCGCCGAGGCTCCAGCCGACGACCAGGATGGGCTGGTCGGTAGAGATTTCGGCGAGGCGCCTAGCGAGCTGCTCGATGGTGTCGGCGCGGGCGCCGAGGTTCCAGCCGGCGTTCCACGGATAGGTGCGGTAGCCGGCCTCGGCCAGCGCGCGGCGGAGCGCCATGGTGGTGCGGTCGTTGGCGATGAAGCCGGGGATGACCAGCACCGGCGGGCCGTCGACGGGACCGCGCGGATCGAGGTGGCCGATGCCGTGCCAGGCGCGCGAGAGGAGCCAGCCGGCCTCGCTCACCCGCCGCCAGCTGGGCGGGATGCGAAAGTCGGGGTCGTCGCCGGCCTCAGGCACGCTAGAGATATTCATCCCCGCCCAATAGGCCGCGAATGCTTTGCGGAAGCCTAACGCGGCCGTCGGCGGTCTGGTGGTTCTCGAGCAGGGGCACGAGGATGCGGGGGGACGCCAGCGCAGTGTTGTTGAGCGTGTGGGCGAAGCGGACCTTGCCGTCCGCGTCGCGGTAGCGGAGGTTGGCGCGCCTCGCCTGCCAGTCGTGCAGGGTCGAGCAGCTGTGGGTCTCGCGATACTTGCCGAGGCTGGGCACCCAGCTTTCGATGTCGTTCATGCGATATTTGCCGAGGCCCATGTCGCCGGTCGAGGTCTCGATCACCTGGTAGGGGATTTCAAGCGCGCTCAGCAGCTGTTCGGCGAGGGCGAGCAGCTTGGCATGCCATTCGGCCGATTGCGCCTCGTCGGCTTCGCAGATGACATAGGATTCGACTTTGACGAACTGGTGGACGCGGAGCAGGCCGCGGACGTCCTTGCCGGCGCTGCCCGCCTCACGGCGGAAGCAGGGCGAGTAGCCGGCGTAGAGGATCGGGAGCTGCTTGCCTTCGATGATCTCGCCCGAGTGGAGCGAGGTCAGCGCGACCTCGGCGGTGCCGGCGAGGTAGAGGTCGTCGTTGGGCAGCGCATAGGTTTCCTCGACATGGCCGGGGAACTGGCCCTGGTTGAGGAACGCCTGCTCACGGGCGATGGCGGGGACGGTTACGGGCAAGAAGCCGGCGGCGGCGATC
>NZ_JAHFPY010000067.1 GCF_023266535.1 Sphingomonas sp.
AGCAAGCTGTGGAACAACGAGCGGGGCAACATGGTGGTGATTGCCGCCGCCGCGCTGCCGTTGCTGGTCGGCTCGGCGGGCCTCGCGACCGATACAATCCAGTGGGCCCTGTGGAAGCGTCAGCTGCAGCGCGCGGCCGATTCCGCGGCCATCGCCGGCGTTTACGATCGGTTTGCGGCTGATGGCGCCACAAGCAACACGGCAACCGCGGTAGATCACGACCTGACGCTGAACCAGCATACGGTCATGTCGCTGCAGCCGGGCTATCCGGTAGTGACGTTCCCGGCCAACGCCGGCAACAACAAGAACCAGGTCCGCGTAGTGCTGGCCGTTCAAAAGAATCTGTCATTCAGCTCGATGTTTCTTTCGGCTGCGCCGGTGATCCAGGCGACTGCCCAGGCGGCCGGCGTGCAAAACTCGGGCGATTTCTGCGTCCTCAGCCTGCAAGCCAACAGCAAAACCGGCATCCAGGCGACCGGCAACAACTCGATCGTCATGGATTGCGGCATGATGACCAATTCAACCGCGACCAACGCCGCGGCCGGCCAGGGCAGCGCCAGCGTGACGGCGACGACGATTGCCGCGTCGGGCGGCATCCAGCAATCGAATACCTGGACCGTGGGGAGCTACCAGCCTTACTCGCCGCAGCTCGACGATCCCTATGCGGATCTCAATCCGACGGCAGCCGATCATGATTTCGATAGCTGCCCGGCAAACCCACCCGCGCTGACCATTAACGGCGGCAATAGCGGGCAAACCATCCCCGCCGACAAATGCTATAGTTCGATCAGTGTGCAGTCCAACAGGTCGGTTACGTTCTCCAACGTGAACGGCGGCGACAAGCTCATCGTTAGTGGTGGCGGCGTAAACATCCAGGGCACGATGCGTCTCATCGGCGTGACGCTGATCATCACCAATAAGGATACGTCGGCGAGCGCCCCCATCGGTACCCTGGACATGAACGCCAGCGGCCAGATGAATGTTGTCGCGCCGACGACCGGCAAATGGGCCGGCATGGGCATCTACCAGGATCGTCGCGCGGTCGACAATTCGCCCACCGGCAACATCAGCTCCAACAGTCCCAACAAGATCAACGGCAACTCGACCAACAAGATCACGGGCGTCGTCTATTTCCCGAGCCAGCAGGTCACCTACAACGGTACCGGCACGGGCACCGCAACCTGCACCCAGTTCGTCTCTAAGCGGCTCTATTGGTCGGGCAATTCGGGTCTCAACAATTTCACCAAGAATTGCCCGGGTACCGGCATTCAGGCGATCAATGCGCCGCTTCGCGTGAGGTTGGTGGCATGATCAGGATGCTGCAACGACTTCGCCGCGACAACAGCGGCGCCGTGCTGATCGAATTTGCGTTCGTGGCACCGATCCTGGCGCTGATGTCGGTTGGCGCGATCGACATGTCCAACGCATTCGGCAAAAAGCTGCAACTGGAGCAGGCCGCGCAGCGCTCGATCGAAAAGGTCATGCAGACCACCGGCGAGCTGACCGTCGAGCAGACGATCGCCACCGAGGCAGTGTGCCAGTATAATGGCACCAACGAGAACGGCACCTGCAAGACGGCGCCGATCACCACCGCCAATGTCACCGTGACGCACCGGCTGGAGTGCAACGGCACGGTCACCGCCGATGCCGATTGCCCCGACGGCGAGACCGAATCGCGCTGGATCCAGGTCGTGGTCCGCGACAATTATCAGCCGATGTTCGCGCTGCATTTCGCCGGCCTCAATGACGATGGCACCTATCACCTCCAGGCCACCGCCGGGATGAGGACCGAATGACGCGCCTGCTCGCCAAACTCCGCCGCAACGATCGTGGCGCTGCCGTGATCGAGACCGCCTTTGCGCTCCCGGCGCTGGTCCTCATGATGTGGATGATCGTCCAGGCCGGCCTGGTGTTCCGCGCCATGTCGGGCATCCAGCACGGGTTGGGCCAGGGCGCGCGCACCGCAACCCTGTTCCCCAAGCCGTCCAATACCGCGATCCTGGCATCGATCAACGATGCGGTTTACGGCATCGGGCCAGGGACTTTCACCATCCCGACGCCTGTTTCGGGGACCGCCGACGGCGCGAATTATCTCGACCTCAAGGTCACCTATACGCAGCCGACCGACATGCTGCTGTTCCCGGGGCCGACGATCACCGTATCGCGTTCCAAGCGGGTGTGGATCGCCGACTGATCAGGCGGGCGATTTCGCCCTCGCCGCAAAGAAAGCGGCGATCGCCTGTTTGACCTCTTCGGACTGAAGCCGCTCGCCGAAATGGCCGTTCTCCAGCTCGATCCGCTCGAGGATTTCCTGCGTGTCCTCTCGGCGCAGCAGCCGCTGGGTCTGGCGCAGCGCCTCGGGCGGTTTGGCCAGCAACGCCGCGACCAGGCCGGTTAGCGCGGCCTTCAGCTGACCCTGCGGCACGACATGGCTGGCGAGGCCCATGTCGAGCGCTTGCGAAGCGCCGAACGGCTCACCCAGCAGCAGGTGGCGGGCGGCCCGCCGCCGGCCGGCAAGGCGCGGGAACAAGAGTGAGCTGGCCGCTTCCGGCACCAGCCCCAAATCCACGAACGGCATGACGAAGCGGCTGCCGTCCTCGGCCAGCACGAAATCGCAGTGGAACAACATGGTCGTACCGATGCCGACGGCATTGCCGTGGACCGCGGCGATGATCGGCACCTGGTTCCTCGCCAGCGCCCGGAGCAGGCGCCACACCGGGATATCTTCGTCAGATCCCGGTTTGGGCAAGGTGTTGATGAAGTCGGCAAGGTCGTTGCCGGCGGTGAAGTCGTCGCCCTGGCCCTCGAGCGTGATCAGCCGGATCGCGGTATCGTCGGCCGCATTCTCGATCGCGGACGCGAGCGCGGCATACATGGCAACAGTGATGGCGTTCCTTCGCTCTGGCCTTGCCAGGACGATCGACAGCACGCCGTCAGGGCGATGCTCGACCAGCACGTGCGAATCATTCGACATTGGCCGCTCCCATGATCGAATCGGATGACCTCATTGAACGCAGCCGCTAGGGGTAGGCAAATTTCCGGGAAGCCGTAGGGACCGATATCCATGAAATTCTTCGTCGACACCGCCGAGATCGCTGAAATCCGCGAATTGCAGGACACGGGCCTGCTTGACGGGGTGACCACCAACCCGTCGCTGGTGAAGAAATCCGGCCGCGATTTCCTGGAGGTGGTCAAGGAGATTGCAGGGGTGGTGAAGGGCCCGGTTTCGGCCGAGGTCGTCGCAACCGACTATGACGGGATGATGCGCGAGGCGGAGGTCCTAAGGAATATCGCCGACAATATCGCGGTCAAGGTGCCGTTGACGATCGACGGGCTCAAAACGTGCAAATCGCTGACCAGCGAAGGGACGATGGTCAATGTAACGCTGTGCTTCTCGGCTAACCAGGCGCTGCTGGCGGCCAAGGCGGGCGCGAGCTTCATCTCACCGTTCGTTGGGCGGCTCGACGATATCAGCCAGCCAGGGATCGAGCTGATCGCCGATATCCGCCTGATCTACGACAATTATGATTTTGCGACGGAAATCCTGGTCGCCAGCGTGCGCAACCCGATCCATATCCTTGAAGCGGCCAAGATCGGCGCCGATGCGATGACCGCGCCGGCGGCGGTCATCAAGCAGCTGTTCAAGCATCCGCTGACCGACAATGGCATCGCCGCTTTCCTCAAGGACTGGGAAGCTACCGGCCAAAAGATCTAAGATCTGGCCAAAATCTGCCCCGATTGGGCGGATTGTTAACCCTGTCGCGGTAGAAATCGCGGCATGTCGAGGGTGATTCCTTTCGAAGAGCGCGCCGTGGCGACCCTGCGCGACCGGCTAGGTGCCGTGAACAGCGCCAATCGCGACCTGATTGCCTTCGCAAGGGGCCATTCAGGCGCCACCGCGGCAATCCATGCGGCAGTGCTGGCGCTGATCGAAGCCGACAGCCTGGAGGGGCTGTTCGATGTCGTTCGTCATGACTGGCCGCGCTTGCTGGGTCTTGATCATGCCGCCCTGGCGTTGGTGGCCGACGGCAAGGGCTTCCGCGTCGAATCCGGTTATATCGGGACGGTCGAGCCAAGGATCGTTGACCGGTCGATCGGCAGGCTTGAGCCGGTGACCATGCGCACCGTCGATTGCGGCCATCCGCTGTTCGGCACGGCGGCGAAGCACATCCGCTCGGAAGCGCTGATCATCCTGCCGGCGGAGGCGCCACTGCCCTACGGCCTGTTGCTGCTCGGCCAGAATGACGCCGCCTGTCTCGACAATCGGCACGGCGCCGAATTGCTGGGATTCCTTGGGGCCAGTCTAAGCGCTATGCTGCGCCGGTGGCTGATGAACGGCTAGACCAGTTAGGACATCCGGCGCGGGCGCTTGCCGTGCGCTGGACCTCATATCTCGCCAACGACCGCCGCCGCAGCCCGCACACGGTCCGGGCCTATGTCGCCACTGCCCATCGTCTGATCGAATTCCTTGGCCGCTATCGCGGCGAGGAAATCGGCCGCTTCAGCCTGCTCAACGTTCATGCAACCGACTTGCGCGCCTTTCTCGCCGATCGGCGGGGCGAGGGGCTGGGCGCATCGTCGGCGGCACGGGAAATGTCGGCGGTGCGCGCCTTCCTTACTTTTGCCGCCGAAGCGCAGGGCAATGCACCCCAGCTGCCGAAAACCCGGGCGCCGAAGCGGCCGCGAACCCTGCCACGACCGGCCAGCCCTGACGATGCCATCGCCTTGGCGAGGGAAGCAGAGCTGGCCGCCCCCAATGACTGGCTCGGCGCGCGCGACCTCGCGATCCTGTTGCTACTTTACGGAGCCGGGCTGCGCGTCGCCGAGGCGATGGGGCTGACCGCACGTGTGCTGCCGCTGGGCCAGGCAATTCGGGTCACCGGCAAGCGCGGCAAGACCCGGATCGTGCCGGTGGTGTCGGCGGTGAAGGAAGCGATCGAGGCCTATGTCGCGCTTTGCCCCTATT
This sequence comes from Sphingomonas sp., assembly GCF_023266535.1. Taxonomy (GTDB): domain Bacteria; phylum Pseudomonadota; class Alphaproteobacteria; order Sphingomonadales; family Sphingomonadaceae; genus Sphingomicrobium. Next base: position 4,967 of record NZ_JAHFPY010000067.1, read on the forward strand.
CCCTTGCTGGCGACGCGCCCTTGTTCGTTGGCGCCAAGGGCGGGCCGCTCAACGCCGATTTGGTGCGAAGAGCGGTGCGCGGGGCGCGGGCCCGGCTCGGCCTGCCCGATAGTCTGACGCCGCATGCGCTGCGGCACAGCTTCGCGACGCATTTGCTGGCGCGTGGGGCGGACCTGCGCTCGCTGCAGGAACTGCTCGGCCATGCCAGCCTGTCGTCGACCCAAATCTATACCGAGGTCGACGCGGCGCGGTTGCTCGACGTCTATCGTCACGCGCACCCGAGGGCGTGACCGCGACCGGTTGCGCGTGTGGGGATGCGCACCGGCCGCGATCGACGCATCGACGTCGCAGCCATTCAGTTAACGCGCCGCTAAATAACCGTTTCGGATCAATTGGTTCTGGGCGGTCCGCCTGAAACTAAAGGCTGGTCAGGTCCGGTTTGGTTGCATCGTCGCCGACCGGCATGTTGCGGTGGGTCCACAGCCGGTAAACGTAACCGACTACCAGCACGACAAGGACGGCGTTGGCAGCCGGTCCGATGACCTTGTCGACATCGCGATAATTCTCGCCAAGCTTGAATCCGGCCCCGGCGAGGATTGCCGTCCATGCCGCCGTGCCGAACGTGGAGGCGAGCATGAAGCGGCGGAAACTCATCTTGAGCAGGCCGGCGGGGACAGACACCAGACTGCGGACCGTCGGCAGCAGCCGGCCGAGGAATACGAAGAAAGTGCCATGCTCGTCGAACCAGCGCTGGGCGCGTTCGACCTCGGTCCAGCTCATGGTGATCCACCGGCCCCAGCGGCGAATGATCGGCTCCAGCCGCTGGATGCCAAGCGCACGCGCTGCGAGGTACCAAAGGATATTGCCGAGCATGGCACCGGCGGTACCCGCCGCGACGACCAGCGCATAGCTGAGCTTGCCCTGGCCCGCGGCGACGCCCGCCACCGACATGATCACTTCCGACGGGATCGGCGGGAACACCGTCTCCAAAAACATCAGGAAGGCAACGCCGAGATAGCCTGACTGCTCGATCAGGCGGACAATCCAGTCGCTCATCCGATCTTGGCCTCGATGGCGTCCCAGATGAGGGCCGGCGTGTCGCTGCCGTTGAACTGGTCGATGGCGACGATTCCGGTCGGCGAAGTGACGTTGATCTCGGTCATCATCCCGCCAATCACGTCGATGCCGACGAACAGCAGCCCCCGGCGCTTAAGCTCCGGCCCGATCGCCGCGCAAATCTCGTGCTCGCGGTCGGTCAATGTGGTCTGCTCGGCGGTGCCGCCTGCGGCGAGGTTGGAGCGGAATTCGCCCTGCTTCGGACGGCGGTTGATAGCGCCTGCGACCTCTCCGTCGACCAGCACGATCCGCTTGTCGCCTTCGGTCACCGAGGGGAGGAAGGCCTGGGCGATGAACGGCTCCTTCCAGATCGAGCCGAACAGCTCCGTCAGCGCCGTCAAATTGGTGCCGTCGCGGCCGATGCGGAAGACGCCTTCGCCGGCCTTGCCGTGCAGCGGCTTGACGACAATCTCGCCATGCTGGGCGTGAAACTCCCGGATTTCCGCTAGATTCCGGCTGATCATCGTCGGCGGCATAAACTCGGCGAAATCGAGCACGAACAGCTTTTCGGGGGCGTCGCGAACCGAACGTGGATCGTTGACCACCAGCGTTTCGCTGGCGATCCGCTCGAGCAAATAAGTGGCGGTGATGTAGCCGATGTCGAACGGCGGATCCTGCCGCATCAGGATAACATCCACGTCGCTGGCCAAATCGAGCACGACGGGATCGCCGGCGCTGAAGTGGTTGCCCTGCACTCGCTGGACGGTAACCGGACGGGCGCGGGCGCGGACCCGGCCATCCTCATAGCTCAAATCCTGGGCCAGATAGTGGAACTGGCGGTGGCCGCGCTCCTGCGCCCTCAGCATCAGCGCGAAGGTGGAATCGCCGGCAATGCCGATCTTTTCCAGCGGGTCCATTTGCACGGCAACGGTAAGGGTCATGCGCGCCGCCTATTCGATGCCGTGCCGCTTGTCACCCGTGCCAGACATTGGCGGGGTGACGCGGCAGGCGCCCCGGCACGATGAACAGCGCATCGATGCGGATGTCATCGCCCTCCCTGGCATAACGTGGCGCCAGCCGTTCGGCGGCCACCGCAACGCGCCGCAGGCGATATTCGTCGAGCGCCCAGGCGGCCGCTTCCTCGCTACTGCGCTGCTTAACCTCGACGAACGCCAGCGTGCGCCCGCGGCGGGCGATCAGGTCGACTTCGCCGCCGGCAACGCGGGCGCGCTGCGCGAGGATTCGCCATCCCTTGAGGCGCAGCCACCAAGCTGCAATGGCCTCGGCCTTGCGGCCGCGCGCCTCGGCCAGCTGGCGGTTCAAGCCTTTCCTGCCAGGTCCAGAGCTCTGGCGTATGCGCGCTTGCGTGGTACGCCGAGCCGCGTTGCCGCCTCGGCTGCCGCCCGCGACGGCGAGAGCTGCTGCAATAGTTCGCGCAAGGTTTTGTCGAGCTGCTCGTCGCTCACTTCGGCGGGTTCGGGCGGCGGACCGACGACGATCACGATTTCGCCCTTCGGCGGCGCTTCGGCATAGCGTTCCGCAAGCTCCGTCAGCGCTCCGGAGACGGTCTCTTCGTGCAGCTTGGTGATCTCGCGCACCACCGCTGCATCACGATCGCCCAGGACCCCATGAAGGTCGGCAAGGCAGGCGCCGAGCCGGGGGCCGCTTTCGTAGAGGACCAGGGTGGCGCGAACATTGGCGATTTCCTTGAGCGCTTCGCGGCGCGCCGTGGATTTGGGTGGCAGGAAGCCCAAAAACAGGAAGCGGTCGGTCGGCAAGCCAGCCAGCGTCAGCGCGGCAATAGCGGCGGATGGGCCGGGCAAGGTGTAGATGGCATGGCCTGCCTGACGAGCGGCGCGAACCAGCTTGTAGCCCGGATCGGAAATCAGCGGCGTTCCCGCGTCGCTGACAAGCGCAACCGCCTTGGTCGCGAGATCGGCCAGGATTTTTTCGCGCAGATTGTCGTCGCTATGGTCGTGATAGGCGGTCATCGGCGCCTTGGCGCCGACATGCGCCAGCAGCTTGGCGGTGACCCTTTTGTCCTCCGCCAGGATATAATCGACGCCTCGCAGCGTTTGCGCTGCACGTGACGTAATGTCGCCAAGATTGCCGATTGGCGTCGCAACGATATAGAGTCCGGGCGGAAGCGATTGGTCCATCGGGGAGCGGGCATGGCATTATACTTCACCTCCCGGCAAGCGCGGCGCGCATGGCTGCTCGGGGTCTCGGCAACGATTGTCATTCTGGCTGCCTGCCAGACCGGGCCGCGTGGTCCGACCGAGCCGACAGGAATCGAGCCGCCGCCCGTTCCGGCGGGGCAGGAGACCAACGAGGTTGCGGTGATCGTCCCGTTGACCGGGCCGGACGGCGCGGTCGGGTCCTCGATCGCCAACGCCGCCAGGCTGGCGTTGCTCGACACCGGCGAGAAGACGATCCGCATCCAGGTTTATGACAGCAACCGGTCGGGTGGCGGGGCCGCGGCGGCGCAACAGGCGATCGCCGACGGGAATCGGCTGATCCTCGGGCCGCTGTTGGCCGAAGACGTCCGTGCGGCGGCACCGGTCGCGCGCCGGGCCGGAATCCCGGTGATCGCTTTCTCCAATGACGAAAGCGTCGCGGGTGACGGCGTCTACATCATGGGATTCACTCCCGACCAGTCGATCAGCCGGGTAGTCGCCTTTGCCCGCAGCAAGGGTGTCAACAGTTTCGGCGGGCTGGTCCCAACCGGGCTTTACGGGCAGCGTGCCGCGCAGAGCCTGATCGGCGCGGTGCGCAGATCGGGCGGCCGCGTCGCCTCAATCGAAAGCTTCGACCGCAGTCCCGCCTCGCTCGCAGCGGCCGTGCGTCGGCTCAACGCCAAGGGGCCGGTCGATGCCGTGCTAATCGGCGATTCGAGCCGGATGGCGGCGCTGGCTGGCCCGGCGCTAACGGTCGGTCCGCGAAAGCTCGGGACCGAGCTGTGGGCGAGCGACCGCAAAATTGGCAAGACGGCATCGATGCGCGGCGCCTGGTACGCGGCGGCGCCAGACGTGCAGTATGACCGGCTGGTGGTCCGTTATAAGGCCCGGTACGGCAAGAGCCCCTATCGCCTCGCCAGCCTTGGCTACGACGCGGTGCTGCTGGCGGTGAGGAGCGCGCGCATCTGGCCGATCGGCCGGGCCTTTCCGGCCAAGAGCCTGATCGACAAGGACGGGTTCGCAGGGGTCGACGGCAATTTCCGCTTCGTCAAGGACGGCATCGCCGAGCGATTGCTCGAGGTGAGGCAGGTCAATGCGGCCAACACCAGCGTCGTGTCGCCGGCGGGGACGGTGTTCTAGACTGCGATTTCGGCCAGGATCGAATCGAGCAGGAGCCGACCGGCCTCGGTCGTTGCGATCTGCGTGCCGCGGCGTTCGAGCAGGCCCAACATGCAGAGCCGATCGACCGCGTTATCGTCGACAAGGCGGTCAACGTTCAGCCGTTCCGCCAGCGCGCCTGGATCGATGCCTTCGGACAGGCGCAGGCCCATGACCAGCGCCTCATGCGCGGCCTGGTCGCGGGTGAGCGCCTCTTCCTCGACCAGGCCGTGACCGTTGCGGGCGACGGCCGAGAGGAAATTCTCCGGCTTCTTGTGTCGGACGGTGCGCATTCCCGTCCGGCGGCCGTGCGCGCCCGGGCCGACGCCGGCGTAATCCTGGTAGCGCCAGTAAGCCAGGTTATGACGGCTCTCCGAACCAGGCCGGGCATGGTTGGAGATTTCATAGGCCGGCCGGCCGGCAGCTGCGGTGCGCTGCTGGGTCAGCTCGAACAGCGACGCCGAAGTATCGGCGTCGAGCGGCTCGAATTCATGTTTGGCGACCATCGAAGCGAAGCGCGTTCCGGGCTCGATGGTCAGTTGGTAGAGCGACAGATGCTCGGTACCGAGTGAAAGGGCGCGGTCGAGCGAGACCGACCATTTTTCTTCGGTGTCGCCGGGCAGGGCATAGATGAGATCGAAGCTGACGCGGGCGACGGCGGATTGGGCGGCCTCCAGTGCGCGCAGCCCTTCGTCGGCCGAATGGGCGCGGCCGAGGAAGGCGAGCGCCTGATCGTCGAAGCTCTGCAGGCCAAGGCTGATGCGGTTGACGCCGGCCCGCGCGAGGTCGGCGAAGCGCGCCGCCTCGGCACTGTTGGGATTGGCCTCGAGCGTGATTTCGACATCCTCGGCCTGCGGCCAGGGGGTGCGGGCCGCAGCGATGATGGCCTCGACCGTCGCCGGCTCCATCAGCGACGGCGTTCCGCCCCCGAAGAAGATCGACCCGAGCCGATGGTCGGGCAGCAGCGCCGCTTCGTGGGCGAGGTCGGCGAGTAGCGCGTCACGCCATGCATCCTGGTCGATCGAAGCGCGTACGTGGCTGTTGAAGTCGCAATAGGGGCATTTGCTGACGCAGAACGGCCAATGGGCGTAGAGGGCCAATGACGGGGCGACGGTCGGTTCAGACTGAATTGCGAGGCTGGCCATGGGTCTGGCGGCCCATAGGGGCTTCCCGGAAATTTACCAAGCTAACGCAGAGGCTTGTTAACCAGGGCAGGGGACAATCGCGCCATGAAGCGCGTGCTCGCCCTTGCCATTTGCCTCGCGGCCCCGGCCGCCGCGGCGACGTTGCCCAGTCCCAACTGGCCGGCGCCGGCGGACCGTAGCGACGCGCTGCTACGCAATGTGGTGCTCAATGCCCATAACCGGGCGCGGGCCGAATTTGGCGTTCCTGCAGTCGCGTGGAATGACGAGCTGGCTGCCGGAGCCCTGGCCCATGCGCAATATATGGCGGCGACCGGCATCTATGGTCACGACCAAACCCCGGGCCGGCGCAAGAAATCGGGCGAGAACCTGTGGCGCGGCCAGCGAGGAGTCTTTTCCTACGACGTGATGATCGGCGTGATGGTGGCCGAAGCGCAGCAATTCCGCGCCGGCGCCTTTCCCGACAATAGCGTCAACGGCGACTGGCACGCGGTGGCGCACTATACGCAGATCGTGTGGCCGACGACGACCGAGGTCGGCTGTGCGCTCGCGTCGAGCGCGACCACCGATTATTTCGTCTGCCGCTATGCGCCGACCGGCAACAAGGACGGTTTCTATTTGGCGTCCGGCCGCAGCGATCCGCTGGCGGCGTTGCCGCCGCGCGTCGAACTAGCCCAGGGCGGCAACTAGTTTTTTGAACGCTTCGGCCCGGTGGCTGATGGCGTGCTTCTCGGCCGCATCGAATTCGCCGAATGTGCGGTCGTGGCCGATCGGAACGAACATCGGGTCATAGCCGAAGCCCTTGTCGCCGCGCGGCGGCCAGGCCAAAGTCCCATAAACCTTGCCCTCGAATAGTTCGGCCTGGCCATTGTCGGGCCAGGCAACAGCCAGCGCGCAGACGAAATGGGCGTCGTGCCCGGCTTCCTCGCCGGCCGCCTCGACCTCGTTCCAGACGCGCTCCATCGCCCGGCCGAAATCGCGGTTGCCCTGCTCGTCCTCGGCCCAGCGGGCAGAGAAAATGCCGGGCAAACCATGCAAGGCATCGACCGAAATTCCACTGTCGTCGGCCAGCGCGGGCAGGCCGCTGAGATCGGCCGCTTCGCGCGCCTTCAGCTCGGCATTATCGACGAAAGTGTTGCCGATCTCGTCGGGTTCGGGGAGGCCGAGTTCGGCGGCGCCGACGCATTCGATCGAGTATGGTTTCAGCAGGTCCTGGATTTCGCGCAGCTTGCCGGCGTTGTGGGTCGCGATGACCAGCTTGGGGCCGATCGCCTTCATTTGCCTGCCGCCTTGAGCTGGGCCTTGAAAATCTCGTCGCAGCCGACCCGCGCCAGGCGCAGCAGGCGAAGCAGTGCTTCCTCGTCGAAGGTGGCGCCTTCGGCCGTCAATTGCGCTTCAACGATTGCGCCATCCCCCGTCAGGACAAAATTGCCGTCCGAATGGGCGGAACTGTCCTCGATATAATCGAGGTCGAGCACCGGGGTTCCCTCGTGGATGCCGCAGCTGACGGCGGCGACCTGCGTGGTGATGGGATCATCGGTCAGCGTGCCGGCAGCCAGCAGCTTGTCGACGGCAATGCGCAGGGCGACCCAGGCACCGGAGATGGAAGCGGTGCGGGTGCCGCCGTCGGCCTGGATCACGTCGCAATCGACGATCACCTGCCGCTCGCCAAGCTTGGCGAGGTCGACCACGGCGCGGAGCGAACGGCCGATCAGCCGCTGGATTTCCTGCGTCCGGCCCGATTGCTTGCCCTTGGCCGCCTCGCGGTTGCCACGCGTATGGGTAGCGCGGGGCAGCATGCCATATTCGGCGGTGACCCAGCCCTGGCCCTTGCCGCGCAGGAAGGGCGGGACGCGATCTTCGACCGACGCGGTGACGAGCACCCGCGTATCGCCGAAGCTGACCAGGCAGCTGCCTTCGGCATGGCGGGTAAAGCCTGGCTCGAACTTGAGTTCGCGCATCTGGTCGGGGGCGCGGCCGCTGGGACGCATGCAAATCTCCTGATAATGGTCAGCGACGCCACTAGACCGGCAATCGTTGGCTTTCAAATGGCTTCGCCCTACATCCCCCGCATGAGCGAGCCGATCGGCGACCTGACAATCCGCATGCGCGACATCTTCCGGCTGGTGGTTGAGGCCTATCTCGACCGCGGTCAGCCGATCGGGTCGAAGGCGCTGGCCGGTGCGGTTAGCCTGTCCCCGGCCTCGATCCGCGGCGTTATGCAGGAGCTGGAGGAGCGCGGCCTCCTGACCCACCCGCACACCTCCGCGGGTCGCATCCCGACCGAGACCGGCCTTCGCCTGTTCGTCGACGGGATCATGCATAGCGCGCTGCCCCCGGCCCGCGAACGGGCGGCGATCGAGGCGCAATTGAAGGATCGCTCGGTCGAGGAAGCGCTGGAGGCGGCGACGGCGACGCTGTCCGGCCTCTCTGCCTGTGCGGGGGTGGTGCTGGCGCCCAAGACCGAGCTGCGCCTCAAGCAATTGAGTTTCGTGCCCTTGGCGGCGGACCGTGCGCTGGCCGTGCTGGTCGGCAGCGACGGCAGCGTCGAGAACCGTGTAGTGCCGTTGGCTGGCGGGACCAGCGCGCTCGCGCTCGGTGAGGTCGCCAACTTCGTCAATGCGCGGCTTAGCGGCATGACCCTGGCCGAGGCCGAAGCGCGGCTGCGCGCCGAAATCACCGAGCGGCGCGAGGCGATCGACGCCGTAGCGGCGGAATTGGTTGCGCGTGGCCTCGCCGACTGGAGCGAGGACCATGCCCAGCGGCCGGTGCTGATCGTCCGCGGCCAGGCCAATCTGATCGACGAGGGCGCCGCAGCCGACCTGGAGCGGGTCCGCCGCCTGCTCGACGAGCTGGAGGATCGCCAGGAAATTGCCCGGCTGCTCGAGGGTGCGCGCGAAGGGCAGGGGTGCCGGATCTTCATCGGCAGCGAAAACCGGATGTTCGCGCTGTCGGGCTCCAGCGTCATCGCCGCGCCCTATCATGGGAGCGATGGGCAGGTGGTCGGCGTTGTCGGGGTTATCGGACCGACCCGATTGAACTATGCGCGAGTCGTTCCCATGGTGGATTTCACGGCGCAAGCCCTCACGAGATATATGAGATGACGAAAGACAAAGACTTGCATCACGAAGCCGAAGAAATCCGCGAAGAGACCGCAGCGGGCTCGCCCGAGCTGGCCGAGCACGACCGCGTGGGAGAGCTCGAGAAGCTGCTCGAGGAAGCCAATGCCAAGGTGCTTTACGCCCATGCCGAGACGCAGAATGTGCGCCGCCGGCTGGAATCGGAGAAGCAGCAGGCATCTGCATATGCGGCGACCGGCTTCGCCCGCGACATGCTGGCGGTGCGCGATCACCTCGACCGGGCGCTGAGCCATGTGCCGGAGGCGGCGCGCGAGGACGAGAAGACCAAGAGCTTCGTCGAGGGCATCGAAGCGACGCTGCGCGAGCTGGACGCGGTGTTCGCCCGTCAGGGGATCGTCCGGGTGGAATCGATCGGTCAGCCGCTCGACCCGCACAAGCACCAGGCGATGATCGAAATCGCCACCGACAAGGCCGAGCCGGGCACGATCGTCGAGGAAATGCAGTCGGGCTATATGCTCAAGGACCGGTTGCTTCGGCCTGCGCTCGTGGCGGTAGCCAAGGCGGGATAGCAAGCCTGTCGACTGGACGGACTTGAACCCGCTTGCTCGAATCCAGTGTGACGGCCAGCCTATGGCGCTTTGTCAGGATATTTCGCCGCCTCCCGCTGGCAGTCGTACGGAAGCTTCGGATCGTTGCAGAAGTCCGGCCAGTCACCGCTCTTGCGCCAGACCGTCAGCATCCCGGTCCGGCTCGCCACGTCCATAAAACGGCGGTCGGCGAGCATTGGCCTCATGTGCGGGCGAAATGGGTAATCATAGTCGTAATGATCATAATCCCAGGTCGCTTCAGGCTTGCCAAGTAGTACGCGATAGACCTCATCGTATCGTCCGAAAGTGCCGAGCGCCTGGATATAGGGGGGCGAGGCCATCGGATACTTTTCGAACTGCAGGCGGTAGAATCGCAGCACCGCATCGATGTTAGCGGGCGTGGGGCTGATCCGGGCTTGCAAATACAATTGCATGCCTTCGTCCGCGGTTGGAACGTCTCCTCCTCGTTGGAGGTTTAGCGCGTTCGCCGGGTCTCCCCATCGCGCATCAAAGTAGTAGCGAATCTCCGCGATCGCCTTTGAGTGAGGCCAATCCTTTTCCGCCTTCTCAAGCTCGCGGCGAGCTGCTTCCATCTGGCCCGCATTGTTCCCCGTCAGCACCTATGGCCCAGATTTAAGGTTGTGATTTAAGGAGGATTTGGCTCTCGTCGCAGTGACGAAGGAATGAAGATGAGAGCCAAATCCTCAAGCGCCAAAAGGCCTGCCGAGCAGGTGGTGAAGGACATCCGCCGGGCGACCCGCCGGCACTTCTCGGCCGAAGACAAGATCAGGATCGTGCTGGAGGGCCTGCGCGGCGACGA
>NZ_JAHFPY010000068.1 GCF_023266535.1 Sphingomonas sp.
GCGAGCCGGTCCGCGCCCAGGTGAACAAATCCTCGGTCGTGGTGACGAGGAAACCCTTCTCGTCCAGCTCCTTGCGCATTTCGAGGAACTTGCTCTCCTCGACGCTGCCCGGAACGAGACCCGCCGCGCGGGCGACTTCTTCCTCGGTAATGTTGGGATTGTCGCGGGGACTGAGCATCACTCCCATTCGAGCGCTCCCTTCTTCCACGCATAGGCGAGGCCAAGCGCAAGCTCGGCGAGGAAGATCATCATGGCGATCCAGCCGGTCCAGCCGGTGCCCATCAGGCTGACCGCCCAGGGGTAGAGGAAGGCCGCTTCGAGGTCGAACACGATGAACAGGATCGCGACCAGGTAGAAGCGCACGTCGAACTGGGCGCGGCTGTCGTCGAACGCCGGGAAGCCGCACTCATATTCGCTCAATTTCTCGGCGTCCGGCTTGTGCGTGCCGGTCAGGCGGCTGACCAGCATCGGCAGCACGACGAACGCCGTCGACAATGCCAGCGCGACGGCGAGAAACAGGAGGATCGGCAGATATCCGGCAGCAACGCTGGCCAAGAGAGGACTCCCGAAGGGGTTACTAGGTTGGCGGCGCTTTAGGACGCCGCCTTGCGTCGAGCAAGGCGTCGAAGCGTGATAATGACTCTCAATTAGCTAGGCTTGCAGTCCTTGCCGAGCGGGATGGCGAGGATCGGCGCGCCCTTGGTGCGGGTTTCGCCCTTCAGGGCCAATTCCCAGCCGCTGTCGGCGACCAGCAGCAGCCGCTTGCCGTCGAAAGCGACCTGGGTCGGATCGGGTAGCCTCAGGCCTTCGATCAGGTCGGCATAGTCGGCGCCGTCCTTGCCGATAGTCAGCTTCAAGAGCCGCCCCGGCGTCGAGCCATTGTAGATGCCGAAATAAGTGTCGCCGCAGCGCGCCAGCCCGTCGACCCCGCGCAGCAGCGGTTTGTCGGCCAGGCGCGGGAGCAGGGTCCGCTTGAACGTCGGCACATCGACCGTCGCAATGCCCTGGCTATAGTCTGACACGACCAGCGTCTTGCCGTCGACGGCCAGCGCGGTCCCCTGCCCGCTCTTGCCGGCGCCGGGCAGGACTACGGCCATGATCGCATGGTCGTTCGACACCAAGCGGAACACCATCCCGTTCTGGCTGTCGCTGACGAACACCTCGCCGTTCGACGCCGACACGTCGCCGGGATGGAAGCTGCCGATGAAGGGGGAGATGCGGTTGCGCACCTTGCCCCGCTTGTCGAGCGCGATCAGCGCGCCGCGCTCGCAGGCCTTGATGAACGGCACGCCGGGCGGGCAGTCCACCGCGACCCACAGCCGCTTGCGCTTGCTGTCCCAGGCGATGGCAAAGGGATGCAGCCCCTCGGGCAGCGTCGCGATGGTCGTGCAGCTCTTCCTGCATTGCAGGATTTGCCGGTCGATCAGGCTCGACACCCAGATCGTCCGGCCGTCGCTGGCAACCCCTTCGATCAGCCGGTGGCCCGGATCGATGGTGGCGACCGTCACCGGCTGCGAAACCAGCGCCGCGATCGCCGCCAGGATCACCGGAGCGCGCCCGCCAGCAGCTTGTGCAGCTTGCTGTGGAGTTCGCCGCTGGCTGCCAGATATTCGCGGCGCTCGATCATCCGGTCCTGCCCGCGATAGTCGCTGATGAAGCCACCTGCTTCCTTGACCAGCAGGATGCCCGCGGCGGTATCCCAGATGTCGAGATCGTCTTCCCAGAAGCCGTCGAACCGCCCCGCCGCGACCCAGGCCAGGTCGAGCGCGGCCGATCCGAGCCGGCGAATGCCGCTGACCTCGGGCGCGATCGCGCCGAAGATGCGCGACCAGCGGGCGACATCACCGCGGCCGAAATGGGGAATGCCGGTGGAAATCAGCGCCTCGTCGAGGTTGCGCCGTGCGGATACGCGCAACCGCCGCTCGTTGAGCCAGGCGCCCCTGCCCTTTTCGGCCCAGAAGGTCTCGTCGGTCAGCGGCTGGTAGACCAGCCCGTGGCTGACCGAGCGCTTGCCGCCCGGGAGCGGCTCTTCGACCGCGATCGAAATGGAGAAATGCGGCACGCCGTGGAGGAAATTGGTGGTTCCATCCAAGGGATCGACAATCCAGCGCGGCTTGTTGGGATCGCCGGCAATCTCGCCCGTCTCTTCGCTGATGATCCCCCAGTCGGGCCGGGCATTTTTGAGCTCGGCGAGAATCGTCTCCTCGGCGCGCTTGTCGGCCATCGACACGAAATCCGCCGGGCCCTTCTTCGACACCTGCAGTTGCTCGACTTCATTATAGTCGCGGCGCAGGCGCGGCGCTGCCTTACGGGCAGCGCGGGTCATGACGGTGATCAGGCCGGAGTGGGAAACCATCAGTCGGCGCGCCGGACGTAGGTCTGTTCGTAGACGTCGACGACAATCTTGGTCCCCGCGCTGATATGCGGCGGGACCATGACGCGGACGCCATTGTCGAGCATTGCCGGCTTGTAGCTGGAACTGGCGGTCTGACCCTTCACCACGGCATCAGCCTCGACGATCGTCGCTTCGACCGTGTCGGGCAGCTGGACCGAAATCGGCCGCTCCTCGTGCAGCTCCATGATCACGTCCATACCGTCCTGGAGGAAGGCGGCGGGCTCGCCGATCAAATCCTCGGGCAGCTGGACCTGCTCGTAATTCTCCTTGTCCATGAACACCAGCTGGTCGCCGTCATGGTAGAGGAACTGGAAGTCCTTGGTGTCGAGCCGGACGCGCTCGACCGTCTCCGCCGAGCGGAAGCGGACATTGTTCTTGCGGCCGTCGATGAGGTTCTTCAGCTCGACCTGCATATAGGCACCGCCCTTGCCGGGCTGAGTGTGCTGGATCTTCACGGCGCGCCAGATGCCGCCTTCATATTCGATGATATTGCCGGGACGAATGTCGACGCCGCTGATCTTCATGATGATCGCCTATATGCCAGAGAGATGAAAAAGAGCCGGGGCGGCCGGAGCCGTCCAATCGGCGCGGCCCCTACCCTTTTGCGGGCTGTCCGGCAAGCAGCGGATCGGGCGAGAGCCGGGAACCGGTGCAATAAATCAGGCGCCAACCCCCGCCGGCCGGTGACCGCTCGGCAGTGGCCGAAACTCGAACAATTCGGGACGGTGATAGTGACCCGCTACATCCAGCGTCATGTTCTCGGCGCGGCATTGTTCGAGGTCCAGGTCGGCAACGAGGATCGTAGGCTGATCGAATATTGGCCCGGCGACATAGCGACCGTCAGGCCCGATGATCGCGCTGCCACCATTCAAGATCCACTGATCGGGGCCAGTCACCCGTTCGGGATGCGGTTCCAGTTCGACCGGCAAGGCCGAAGCCCGCATCAATCCGCCCGAAGCCAGCACGAAGCAGCGGCCCTCAAAGGCATATTGGCGGCTCGCCAGCTGATGCATTTCGTGGACCGAGGGCCAGACGGCGACGTGAATGTCCTCGCCTGAATCGTGCAGTGCCTGGCGCGCCAGCGGCATCCAATGTTCCCAGCAAACCAACGCGCTGACCCGTGCCATCGGCGTATCGACGGAGCGCAATCCTTCGACGTCACCCGCGCCCCAGATTAGACGCTCCGTGTAGGTCGGCATCAGCTTCCGGTGGTGATTGAGCAGCCGGCCATCGGGGCCGATGGTCAACAGGGAATTGTAGAGCGTACCGCGCCCGGGGCCTTTGGCGACCTTTTCGCTGATGCCGATTACCAGCGTCGCCTTGGCTTCGCGCGCGGTTTGAGCGAGATCGTCGAATGCCGGCCCGGGCACCGCGATGCTGTTTTCCGCAATCCGCGTAAACACATGCTTGACCGGAGGGTGGTTCCAGAGCCCTGCGTCACGACAGCAATCGAGCCATGCCGGGTAACCCGGAATCCAGGTTTCCGGAAAGACGATGAGCTGCGCACCCTGTCCGGCGGCCTCGAGCGCCAATTGCCGCGTCAGGGCGAGGCCGGCATTCAGGTCGGGAGCAACCTCGGCCTGGACAATTGCCGCTTTGATCAACGCCATTTGATTTCCCTTTTCCCCAACCCGACTAGCTCGCAACCTATAGCCCGAACATGCCGGTGCTTAATGTTTTTTGGGCATCGCCATCATGTGGGGTCTCGCCAGGAGAGCGCCAACGCTTGGCCAGTTGCACCCGCGCCTGTGCTCGCCGATGATGCGAACGAGGAGGGGCATGCTCAACCGTCTTGCGATATTCACGATCGTCGCGGCGTTTGCCGCCGCCCCGTCGTTCGCCAAGCTCGACCTATCGAAGGCGGATATTTCGCTATTGCCCAACGGGCTCACCGTGATGATCCTCGAGGATCACAGCTTCCCGGTGGTGAGCGTGCAGACGCTCTACATGAGCGGTGCGCGCGACGAAGTCGCCGGCAAGACGGGGCTCGCCCATTTCCTCGAACATCTGGCGTTCCGGGCCAGCCAGAATTTCCCCAACGCCGCGGCGACCGAGGCGATCTACGATGCCGGCGGCGAGTGGCATGGCTACACCTGGATCGACCAGACCACTTACTTCGCCACGATGCCCAAGGACGGGCTCGACCTGCTGCTGCGCATCGAAGCCGACCGCATGAGCCGGGTCACCATCGATCCGGCGGCGATCGCGGCCGAAAAGGGCGCGGTCATCACCGAGATGCACGGCTATGAGAATGACCCCGCCTCGGTCCTGCTCGACGCGGTGACGGCGACGGCATTCCTGGCGCACCCATACCGCAACAACACGATCGGATTTGAAAGCGATGTCGAGGCGCTGACGATTGAGGACGCCCAGGCCTTCTACGAGCGGCATTACGTCCCGTCGAACGCCATTCTCGCCATCGTCGGCGACGTCGATGCCTCCGCGGCCAAGGCGCTGGTCGCGCACCATTTCCAGGGCCTGCCGGCCCGGCCAACCCCGCATCATCGGCTGACCGCTGAGCCCCCGCAAAAGGGCGAGCGGCAGACATTGCTGTCCGGCGATATCCACCGCCAATATTTCATTCTGGCCTATCCGGCCCCGGCGGCGTCCAATGGCGACGTCCCGGCATTTCTGATTTTGCAGCAATTGCTGAGCGGCGGGTCGGGATATAATTTTCGCCAGAACGACTGGGGGACGCCGGCCGCGGCCGGCTCGCTGCTCCATGGCCTGACCAATGATATCGCGACCTGGTTTACGCCCAGCGCCGACCGCCACATTTTCACGGTCCAGGGCTCGCTCGATCCGGGCGCGGATCGGGCAGCGACGGTCAGCGAGATTGGACGCCGCCTCGACACGCTCCGTCGCAATCCGCCCTCGGCCGAGCAGCTCAACGCGGCCAAGCAAGCCGTGCTTCGGCAACTCGAAGCCGATGTCGAAACCACCGAGGATGCCGCGCACGAGCTGGCCTACATGTCTGGCATCGGCGCCTATGACATGCTCATCCACCTTCCCGAACGCGTCCAGGCAGTCAGCGCCGAAGACATCCGGCGCGTCGCCAGTGCCTATCTCGATCCGAGCCTACGGACGGTCGGCTGGTATGTCCCGGGCAAGGCGCCAAACCCAAATGGCCTGGGTGCAAGTGCCGCCGCCCCGCCCCCGCTGCAGCAAGCCGTCTCTGTCAGCGACGGCGGCGCGTCTCCGCCTCCGACCCTGCGCA
This sequence comes from Sphingomonas sp., assembly GCF_023266535.1. Taxonomy (GTDB): domain Bacteria; phylum Pseudomonadota; class Alphaproteobacteria; order Sphingomonadales; family Sphingomonadaceae; genus Sphingomicrobium. Next base: position 5,613 of record NZ_JAHFPY010000068.1, read on the forward strand.
GCCTGAGCGGCGGCCTGCCGGTCATCATCCAGCCGAGTCCGTTGGCCAACGAGCTCACAGTGAAGCTGGTGATCACGGCTCCCGTCGAGGGCGAGGGAGCGCCTTCGGACCTGGCCGGGCTCGGCATCATCGGGCGCAGCGGCCGCCCGGACGAAATTGCGGACCTGGCCAACAAGATTCGCGTCGCGGCCAAGCTCCCGGTCGCGGCGATCGAAGCCGGCGGCAAGGACCCCGACGCCATGCTCGAGGCAATGATGGCCAAGGCCATGCGCCTTGAGCGCCCGGTGACCGCCGCGCCGCTGTTGCTGGTGGTCAGCGGCTCCGTCGAGCCAAATCAAGCCATCACCGCGCTCGAACGCTCCTACGGCGGAGTATCCCCCGCGAAATTGCCCGGCCCGCTGCCTTATTCAGCCCCGAAGCGCTTGAGCGAGTCCGCGTTAACGCTGGAGGAAAGGTTCGCGCAGGGAGCCATCGGCTATGTCGTGCCCGCTCCGCCGCCCGCCAGCCGCGAGGGCTTCGCCTGGCGCATGCTGCTCTACATACTGACGCACAATTATTCCGGCCGCCTCGGCCGATCGGCGATCGCCGACCAGGGCCTCACTTATTTCATCGACAGCAGCTACCGGACCAACGGCCGCAATAGCTGGATCTGCATCAAGTCCGGGGTCGACCGCGACAAGGCTGATGCGTTTGTCGCGGAGTTATGCCGGCAGCTGGCGCTGCTCGCCAGCCAGCCGCCGACCGACGCGGAGATCGACGCCGCCCGCCGCCACATCATCGGGCGCGGCATCAGCGCGGCGCAAAGCAATGACGAGCTGGCCGACAGACTGGTGCGCCAGTTCGTCGAAAGCGGTGGAATTCGCTCGCAGGCTGAGCTCGAAGCCGCACTCGGCAACGTGACCCGCCGCGACCTAATTGCGGCAATCGGCGCTTTCAGCCGGGGCACAATCCTCCGCGTTGACGCGAAGCCCTAGCTTGCGAACAACGCGGCGAACTTGGCGACTTCGCCGGCGGGGTCGTCCTTGCCCCACACCGCGTTGCAGACGGCGATGAAGTCGGCGCCCGCCGCGACCAGCGGCGCCGCATTGTCGGGCGTGATCCCGCCGATCGCGACGCAGGGAATTTCGAAGAGGGACGCCCACCAGCTCAGCATGGCCGGATCGGGTCGGTGCTCGCTCGGCTTGGTCATCGTCTCGTAAAAGGCGCCGAACGCGACATAGTCGGCGCCGGCCTCACCCGCTTCCATCGCCAGGTGGCGGCTGGCATGGCAAGTGACGCCGATCTGCTTCGATGGCCCCAGGATGGCGCGCGCTTCGCGCGGATCGCCGTCGCCCTGGCCGAGATGGACGCCATCTGCGCCCAGCCGCTTCGCCAAGCTGACGCTGTCGTTGACGATGAAGGCGACGTCGGCGTCGGCGCAGATCCGCTGCAGCGGCTCGGCCAGCCGTGCCAACTCATGCTGGTCGACATCCTTGACGCGCAGCTGGAAGGCCGCGACCGGTCCGCCGGCCAGCGCTGCCTTCAGCCGGTCGGGGAAGGCTCCGCCGACATCCTGCGGGCTGATCAGGTAAAGCTGACAGGCATCGGTCCGCACCGGCGGCGGGAAGGCTGAAAAATCGAACTCGTCTTCATTCATGGCGCGGTCATTAGCGAAAGGCGAAGCTACGTCCAATGAAAGCCACCGCCCTTTTCGCCGCCGCGCTTGCCGGCTGCGCCACCGTTCCACCAGCCAGTGCCGGCCCGACCGCGGGCCTCAACCAGGTCGCGACCATTGGTGACATCAAAATCCGGCCGATCGACGTGGTCGAAGACAGCCGCTGTCCGGCGAATGTGCAATGCGTCTGGGCCGGCCGGCTGATCGTGCGGGCCCGTATGAATGGGCCCGGCTGGACGCAAGTTCGCGATTTCGAGCTGGGCGTCTTCCAGGCGGTCGATCGCTATCGGGTCACGCTGGTCGGCGCCGAACCACCAAAGGCCGCGCCCGGCCCGATCGAGCCGAGCTCCTACCGCTTCACCTTCGCCAATCAGACCTCGAATTAGGCCACCGACGCTAAATAGATTTCGTCGATTGCCGTGCCAAGTGTGTGATTGAATTCCTCGTCGGTCTGGCTGGCACGCAGGTCGGACAGCAGCGCCCGACTGAAGCTGGCGATCATGCCGGGGTTCCGCGCCAACTGCTGGCAGGCCTCAGCCCGGCTGAATCCGCCCGACAGGGCAACTACGCGCAGCACCTTGGGGTGATTGACCAGCGGCTGGAACAGGCCGGCCTCGGCCGGGATCGACAGCTTCAACATCACCCGCCGGCCTTCCGGCACACCATCGAGGTTCTTGAGGATTTCGGCGAGCAGGATGCGATCCGAGGCATCGCGCTCCGGGCTCTTGATATTCACCTCCGGCTCGATGATCGGCACCATGTCATGGGCCAACACCTGGCGGGCAACGTCGAATTGCTGCGCGACCACCGCGGCGATCCCTGCCGCATTGGCCAGGTTGATGACCGACCGCTCCTTGGTCCCGAACACGCCCAGGCCCCGGGCGCGTGACAGCAATGCGTCGAGCTCCGGCATCGGCTTCATCAGCTGGACGCCATTGGCCTCGTCCTCGAGGCCCTTGTCGATCTTGATGAACGGCACCACGCCCTGGTCGATCAGCGCCTGCGGGGTCGGCTTGCCATTGACCGTTCCGTCCATCGTCCGTTCGAACAGGATCGCGCCGATCACCTTGCCGCTGCCGAACGCCGGCGAAGTGATGATCCGGCTACGCATCTTGTGGATCAGGCCGAACATTTCCTCGTCGGTCGACCAGGCGCTCTCATCGACACCATAGCCCTTGAGCGCCTTGGGGGTCGAACCGCCGCTTTGGTCGAGCGCGGCGATAAAGCCCTGCCCATGCTCGATTTTGCGGAGCATTTCATCGTGGCGGCTGGCGGTCACGGTGGCGTTCATGGGATCCCCTGGGTCTGAATCTGTATCGATATGGGGCGCGCTCTAGCCTCGCGCCTGTCGACTCGCAACCGGCCACATCCCTTCGTCGACTGACGCTTGACCGCTCATATTGGTGGGGGCAGCGTGATGGAGTCGGGGGAGGAGTAAACGATGATCCTTCGTGTTTTGACTGCTGCCGGAGCCCTGTTGCTTGGGGGCGCCGCGATCGCCAAGCCGCCCGCCCCGGGCACGGTCGTGTCCAATACCAGCTTCACCACCGCCAACGGCCAATCTATGCGCATTGCCGATTTACGCGGCCAAGTCGTGGTGCTGACCTATTGGATGCGGGACTGCGGGGCATGCGACGTGCAGGTGGCGATGCTCGATTATTATTTTCGGCAACGCCGCAACCTTGGCCTGCAGGTATTGGTGATCCCGGCCGAGGATTTGACCGCCGCCCAGCTGAAGGAAGCGTTCAAGGGCAAGGGAATTCACCCGCTGACGCGCATTCGCGGACCGTTTGAGCCGCTGGATCGCTTGCCGACCACCTATTTCATCGATCGTTCCGGACAGGTCCGCGCCGCGGAATCGGGCCTGCTCGGGGTCGAGAAGCTCAACCAGCTGCTGGTACCGCTCCTCCGTCAGCCCCAGCCGTGAGCTGGGGCCAGCCCCAGCCCTAACGCTGCAGCGCTGCCACGCCTGGAAGCGTTCGGCCTTCCATCCATTCGAGGAAAGCGCCGCCGGCAGTCGAAACAAAGGTGAAATCAGCGGCCACTCCGGCATGGTTCAAGGCCGCGACCGTGTCCCCGCCGCCCGCCACAGAGACCAGGCTGCCGTCCTGGGTCAGCGCCGCCGCGGTCTTGGCCAGCGCCACCGTGGCCTCGTCGAACGGCGGTGTCTCGAACACGCCGAGCGGACCGTTCCACACCAGCGTGCGGCAGGTCTTGAGCGCGTCGGCCAGCGCCTCGACCGCCGCCGGTCCGACATCGAGGATCATTTCGTCGGGGGCGACCTCATGGACATTGCAGGTCCTTAGGGATGGCGGATTGGGTGCGAACTCCTTCGCCACCACCACGTCATAGGGCAGGTGGATAGTGCAGCCGGCCGCCTCGGCCCGCTCGAAGATGCTCTCCGCTTCGCCGATCAAATCCTTCTCGCATAAAGATTTTCCCACATCGACGCCGCGCGCGGCGAGGAAGGTGTTGGCCATGCCGCCGCCGATGATCAGATGATCGACCTTGCCGACCAGGTTGCCGAGTACAGCGAGCTTGGTCGAGACCTTGGCGCCCCCGACCACCGCCGCGACCGGCCGCTCGGGTTCGCCGAGCGCCTTCTCAAGCGCATCGAGCTCCGCCTGCATCGCCCGCCCGGCATAGCTCGGCAGGTAGTGCGTAATCCCCTCGGTCGAGGCGTGGGCGCGGTGCGCGGTCGAGAAGCTGTCGTCGACATAGTAATCGCCCAGCGCGGCCATGCCCTTTGCCAGTTCCGGGTCGTTCTTCTCTTCGCCGTCGTGAAAGCGGGTATTTTCGAGCACGCCGATATTGCCCGCCAGCATGGTTGATATGCCGCGTCCCGCCTCTAGTCCCTGGCAATCCTCGATGAAACGGACCGATCGGCCGCTGAGTTCGGTCAGCGGCCGAACCAGCTGTGCGGTCGACATGTCCGGCCGGACCTCGCCCTTGGGCCGGCCGAAATGCGACAGCAGCAGCACGATCGCGCCGCGGTCCGAAAGCTCCAGGACGGTCGGCAACATCGCCCTTAGGCGCGTGTCGTCGGTCACCTTGGCGCCGTCCATCGGCACGTTGAGGTCGACCCGGACCAGCATTTTCTTGCCGGTCAGATCCTCCGGCAGGTCATCGAGCGTCTTGAAGCCCGCCATCGGGTCAGATCAGCCTGGCGATCGCGCCGGCGGTATCGACCATGCGGTTCGAGAAGCCCCATTCATTGTCGTACCAGCTGACGACGCGGACCAGCTTGCCCTCGATCACCGCGGTTTCCAGGCTGTCGATGGTCGAGCTGGCCGGGTCGCCGTTGAGGTCGATCGAAACCAGCGGCTCTTCGGTGTAAGCGAGGATGCCCTTCAACGGCCCGCTCTCCGACGCGGCCTTGAGCGCGGCGTTGATCTCTTCCTTGCTGGTGTCGCGGCCCGGCGTGAAGGTCAGGTCGATCAGGCTGACGTTGGGAGTCGGCACGCGCACCGCCGATCCGTCGAGCTTGCCCTTCAATTCCGGCAGCACCTCGCCGACCGCGCGGGCGGCACCGGTGGTGGTCGGGATCATCGACATGGCGGCGGCACGGGCGCGGCGCATGTCGCCGTGGATCTGGTCGAGGATCTTCTGGTCGTTGGTGTAGGCGTGGATGGTGGTCATCAGCCCGCGCTCGATCCCGACCAAATCATTCAGCACCTTGGCGACCGGCGCCAGGCAATTGGTGGTGCAGCTGGCGTTGGAGACGATGGTGTGATCGGCGGTCAGCTTGTCATGGTTGACGCCATAAACGACGGTCAGGTCGGCGCCCTTGGCCGGGGCCGAAATCAGCACCCGCTTGGCGCCGGCATCAAGGTGCTTCTGCCCGCCCTCGCGATCGGTGAAGAAACCGGTGCATTCCAGCGCGACGTCGACGCCCAGCTCGGCGTGCGGCAGCCTGGCCGGGTCGCGCTCGGCGGTCACCTTGATCCGCTTGCCGTTGACGACCATCGCGTCGCCGTCCGAGCTGACCTCGCCCGGAAACCGTCCGTGGACGCTGTCGCGCTTGAACAGCATGGCGTTGGACTTGGCGTCGGCCAAATCGTTGATCGCGACCAGCTCGAGGCCGTGGTCGTCGCGCTCGAGGATGGCGCGGGCGACGAGGCGGCCGATGCGGCCGAAACCATTGATGGCGACTTTGGTCATGCAATTTCCCTAACGTTGATGTGGTCGAGGACCCGGTCCGTGATTTTGGGCACGGTCAGGCCGAAATATTCATAGAGGTCCGGCGCGGGAGCCGAGGCGCCGAACCGGTCGATCCCGATGCGAAGGCCATGGAGGCCGGTGTAGCGTTCCCAGCCGAAGGTCGTCCCGGCTTCGATCGAAACGCGCAAAATCTCGCGGTTCGACACGTCGGGCAGCAAATCCTCGCGGTAACTGGCCGGCTGGGCGTCGAAGGCTTCGGTGCAGGGCATCGAGACGACGTCGGCACCGATGCCGCGATCTTCAAGGCTAGCGGCAACGCCCATCGCGATTTCGACTTCCGATCCGGTAGCGATCAGGATCACCTTGCGCGCGGCCTCCGCCGGCTTGAGTCGGTAGGCGCCCTTGGCGCAGAGGTTTTCGGAAGCCGCCCTGGTCCGCTGTGGCGAAAGATTCTGCCGCGTCAAAGCCAACAGGCTGGGCCCTTCATTGGCCAGCGCCGCATGCCAGCATTCGGCAGTCTCGACCGCGTCGGCTGGCCGGTAGACGTGCAGGCCGGGCATGGCGCGGAGCGCCTGCAGCTGCTCGATCGGCTGGTGGGTCGGTCCGTCTTCGCCCAGACCGATCGAGTCATGGGTCATCACGTGGATCACCTTGGCCTGTTGCAATGCTCCGAGGCGGATTGCCGGCCGGCTATAATCGGAGAAGACCAGGAAAGTGCCGCCATAGGGCGTCACGCCGCCGTGCTGCGCCATGCCGTTCATCGCCGCGGCCATGCCGAACTCGCGGATGCCGTAATAGATGTAGCGGCCGCCATAGTTGGACGCGTCGAGCGTCTGCATCGCCTTGGTCTTGGTGTTGTTGGAGCCGGTGAGGTCGGCCGAACCGCCGATCGTCGCCGGGATCGCTGCGTTGATTGCCTCCAGCGCCATCTCCGACGCCTTGCGCGTCGCAACCTTGGGCGGATTGGCCAGCAACGTATCGAGATAGGGCTTCAGCCAGCTGTCATCGATTTTGCCGGCGATGCGGTCGGTGAATTCCCGGGTCTTGCCGCTGGCGGCCAGCCGTTGCAGCCATTCGGCGCGTTCGGGAGCGCCGCGCGCGCCGGCCTCACGCCAGGCCTTGGCGACATCGTCAGGGATTTCGAACGGCGGCGGGTCCCAGCCCAGTTCCTTGCGGGCGGCGGCGACTTCCTCGGCTCCGAGCGGTGAGCCATGGGTAGCGGCGGTGCCCTGCTTGTGGGGCGCGCCATAGCCGATGATCGTCTTGCAGCGGATCAATGACGGGCGCGGATCGGCTACCGCCTGGTCGATCGCCTTCGACACTTTGGCCGAATCCATCCCGTCGCATTCGACTGTGTGCCAGCCCATCGCGTCGTAACGGGCGACGATATCCTCGTTGCGGCTAAGCTCGGTCGACCCGTCGATGGTGATGCGGTTGTCGTCCCAAAGCACGATCAGCCGGCCGAGCTTCAAATGGCCGGCAAGGCCGGTCGCCTCATGGTTGATGCCTTCCATCAGGCAGCCGTCGCCGGCGATGACGAAGGTACGATGGTCGACCAGGTCGTCACCATAGACGGCGTTCAAATGGCGTTCGGCGATCGCCATTCCGACCGCGGCGGCGAAGCCCTGGCCGAGCGGGCCGGTGGTGGTCTCGATCCCCGCCATCTCAAAGCTCTCGGGATGGCCGGCGCAGGGGCTGTGCAGCTGACGGAAGTGGCGGATGTCCTCCATCGTCGGCCGCGCATAGCCGGTGAGGTGCAGCAAGGCGTAGAGCAGCATCGAGCCGTGGCCGGCCGACAGCACGAACCGGTCGCGGTCCGGCCAGTGCGGATCGGCAGGGTCATACTTCAGATGGCGTGTGAACAGCGCGGTTGCCGCATCGGCCATGCCCATTGGCATGCCCGGATGGCCGCTGTTGGCGGCCTCCACTGCGTCCATCGCCAGGGCGCGAATGGCATTGGCGAGTCGGCGTTGCGTCGGCATGAGAACTCCATGGCTCGGCCGGGGTGGGAGATTCGGCTGGCCGATGGCTTGGTGCCTATTGTCGGGAGCGGGCGTGACGTCAACCTTGCGCCCGTCTTGCGGACCGCCTTCAATCTGCTACGCCTTATGAACCATGAGCAATACGCCTTTGGAAGAAGCCATGGATCGGGCCGAACGGGCCCTCATCCGGATCGAACGCGCGATCGAGCGCGGACCGATGCACTCGAGCCGGGAACCCGCGCTTCGGGCCAAGGTCGCCGATGCGCTCGCCGAGCTCGACATCATCATCAGGGAAGCTTCCAATGGCTGAGGTCGAGCTGACCATTGCCGGCCGCCCCTACAAGGTCGCCTGCCGCAACGGCGAGGAAGAAACGCTTCGCCAGGCCGGGGCGCTGGTCGATGCCAAGAGCAGGGAAGCGCTGGCCGGGCTCGGCACCCTGTCCGAATCGCGCCAGTTGCTGTTCGCCGCCCTGCTGCTGGCCGACCAGATCATCGATGGCCGCGAGTTTGAAGTGCCGAAGGGACCCGATGAAGAACTGGTCAATCGGACGAACCGCATGGCCGAACGGCTCGAATCATTGGCCGATGCCCTTGAGCGAACCCCGGTGACCGCCTAGATAGGGAAGCGACGGGCACTGCCCAGTACGTGGCCACGAAAATCCCTGAGGCGATTAAATATCCTAGGGGACTGTCCCTGTATGGACCCTGGTCCATTGCATATGGTTCCCACCTGACGTTTGTGGCGTCAGAGGATTTCCGGCAAACGGCTATGGTGGTCCCGTCACATCCTCCCTTAGCGGCCGATAAGGTCACCCTCCGCAGAGAGGCGCGCGAACGGCGGAGCTTGTTCATCGAGTCGTTGGGCCGCGAACAGCGCGAAGCGCTCGAGGTTGCGCTCGCCGAAACGCTGGCCCCGCTGATCCATCAGTCGAGAGTGATCGGCGGCTATTGCCCGCTGCCCAGCGAAATCAGCCCGTTGCCCGCGATGGATGCAGCTGCAAAGAGCGGCGCCACCCTCGCCTATCCCGCTTTCGCTGACCATCAGAGCAATTTCCGTTTCCTGGCCGGCGATCCGACCGAATCCGGCCCCTGGGCTTGTTTCCAGCCGCCGCTGGATTCACCCGAAGTCTTCCCGGACCTGGTGCTGGTCCCGCTGGTAGCGATCGACGCCCACGGGACCCGGCTCGGCCAGGGCAA
>NZ_JAHFPY010000069.1 GCF_023266535.1 Sphingomonas sp.
GGAATTGCTCGACACCCGCGTCCGCCCGGCGGTCGCGCAGGGCGGCGGCGACATCGTCTACAAGGGCTATCGCGACGGCAAGCTCTACCTCGGCATGCAGGGCGCCTGCTCGGGCTGCCCCTCGTCGACCGTCACGCTGAAGCGCGGGGTCGAGAGCCTGATCAAACATTATGTGCCCGAAGTCGAGACGATCGAAGCCATTTAGCCAATGGCCGCTCATCCTGAGTAGCCATTGAGCTTGTCGAAATGGCGTATCGAAGGTTCGTGCTTCGATACGGGTCTTCGGCCTCGCTCGGCCCCTACTCAGCATGAGCGGACTTGTTGGTTTCATTCATTTTTCCTTGCCGCATCGGCAAGCCTGTGCCTCCATGGGTGCAAGGCAACAGGGAGTCGCCATTTGATCCTTGCGCTCGACACGTCGACCACCGCCTGCACCGCCGCCTTGCTCGAGCGGGACGGGACGATCGTCGCGTCGCGCGACGAGGTGATCGGCCGCGGCCATGCCGAGCGGCTGGTGCCGATGATCGAGGAAATGCTCGACGGCCATGTCCCGTCGAAGATCCTGGTCGGGGTCGGCCCCGGCAGCTTCACTGGCCTTCGCGTCGGCATCGCCGCCGCCCACGGCATGGCGATCGGCTGGAGCGTCCCGCTGACCGGGATGAACAGCTTGGCGTTGCTGGCCGCATCGGCTCCACCCGGCGAGGGCAAGATCGCCGCCGCAATGGCTGGCGGGCATGGCGAATTGTTCGTCCAGACCTTCGATCGCAGGAAGCTGACCGCGACCGGACCGATCCTCAACCTAACGCCCGAGGCGGCGGCGAGGAAGGTCGACGCCCCGCTGGTCGTCGGTAGCGGCGCCGAGGCACTGGTCGAGGCGCGCCATGACGGGGAAGCAATGCCGCTGCTGCCAACCGCGAGCCGGGCGCTGGCCCTGCCCGAGCTGCTGCGCAGCCTCGAATGCAAGCCGGTCTACGCTCGGGCGCCGGACGCGCGCGCGCCAAAAACACTTGCTGGGGCCGCATGATGGCGACGCGGCGGCAATCCGATTTCCAGGTCCGGCTCCGGCGCGGCGGCTCCGATGATCTCGACCAGGTCATGCGGATCATGACTGCCGCCTTCCAACCCTGTTTCGGCGAGGCCTGGACCCGGTCCCAATGCGCCGGAATCCTGCCGATGCATGGCGTTTCGCTGACCCTTGCCGAGCAGGGCGGACAGCCGTCCGGCTTCTCGCTGGTCCGGGCGTTGGCGGATGAAGCCGAGTTGCTGTTGTTGGCGGTCGACCCTGCCGAGCAACGGCGCGGGATCGGCCAGGCCTTGCTCGACGATTTCACCGCCAGTGCGCTGGCGGCCGGCGGTCACCGGCTCCATCTCGAAGTGCGCGACGGCAACCCGGCGGTCGAGCTTTATCGATCGTCCGGCTTTGCTCCCGTCGGCCGCCGCCGCAACTATTATCATGGGCCCGACGGTCAAAGTCATGACGCCGTGACCTTCATGCTGGTCGATTAGTATCGCTAACTTTCGATAGTATAGAGCGACCTTGCTCCGTCAATAACGCGGTAGTAATGACCTTTAGTCGCGACGGTGTGCCGCCGTCCCGCCAATATTTCTCATGCTCGGGATCAAAACGATGGATAATGATGGGAATGATGACACGCTCATCACACTGACGGCCGACATAGTCGCAGCTCATGTCAGCAACAATAGCGTGGCGGTCAACGACCTGCCGCAACTGATCTCAAATGTTCATGGCGCCCTGGCGCAACTGTCCGGCGCCAGTTCGGCGGCCGAAGCCAAGCCAGAGCCCAAGGTTCCGATCCGCTCGTCGATCAAGCCCGACTATATTGTCTGCCTGGAAGACGGAAAACGACTGAAGATGCTGAAGCGGCATCTGATGACCCATTACCAGATGACTCCAGATCAATATCGCCAGAAATGGGGCCTTGCCGCCGATTATCCGATGGTCGCGCCCAACTATGCCGAACAGCGGCGCACGCTGGCCAAATCGATCGGCCTCGGCACCAAGCGCCGCAAGGGTAAAAAATAATGTCGCCGGGGGAGCGGAATTCAGTCTCGCTCCCCTTTGACGTTATCACATCCGCACCCTAATTCGGCATCATGCATCGTACGATCGATATTGAGCAGCTCTGCGCCGACAAGGGGCTTCGCATCACCGAGCAGCGCAAGGTCATCGCCCGCGTGCTCGGCGACAGCGAGGATCATCCCGACGTCGAGACGCTCCATTCGCGCGCCGCGGCGATCGACGCCAATATCTCGATCGCGACCGTCTACCGCACCGTGCGCCTGTTCGAGGAAGCCGGCATCCTGGAACGGCACGAATTCGGCGACGGCCGGTCGCGCTACGAAGCCGCCTCGGAAACCCATCACGACCATTTGATCGACGTCGAGACCGGCAACGTCATCGAATTCGTCGACGAGGAGCTGGAGCTGCTGCAGAAACGGATTGCCGAGCGCCTCGGCTTCCGCCTGGTCGACCATCGCATGGAACTTTACGGCGTCGCCATTGACCGCGACCGCTGAGCGACCGCCTTCCAAATTGCTGTTCGGTCTGCGGCTGGCGGGCCTGATCGCGCTGCTGATCGCCTGCGTTCCGCCACATCTCCTGTCGAAATGGGTCCTGCGCCGCTCGAAATGGCCGAGGCGCTTCCTTCGCTGGGGTGCGCTCATCGTCGGCGTTCGTCCGCGAGTGGTCGGCAGCCCGCTTGAGCCGCACAGCTTCGTCATCGCCAACCATGTCAGCTGGCTCGACATCATGATCCTCGGCGGCTGGACCGGCACCGCCTTCATCGCCAAGGCAGAGGTCGAGACTACGCCGCTGATCGGCTGGATCGCCGACCAGAACCGTACGCTCTACGTCGAACGATCGGCGCGCGGCGAAGTCCATGAGCAGGTCGAACGTATCGCCGAGGCGCTCGGGCATCACCAGCCGCTCACTGTCTTCCCCGAAGGTACGACCGGCAACGGCAGGCATCTGCTTCCCTTTCGCTCGACCCTGCTGGAAGCGGTCGCGCCGCCCCCGCCCGGCGCTTCGGTGCGGCCTCTGGCGATCAACTATGGCGAGTTTGCCGACGTCGTTGGCTGGCACAGCGGTGAAGGCGGCATCGCCAATTTCAAGCGCGTGCTCGGCCATCGCGGCACCATGGCGATGACCATCCATTTGCTGGGTCCGCTGCCGCCAGCCGACGACCGCAAGCTGCTGGCGCGCCAGGCACACGCTGCCATCGCCTCCGCTCTCTCTTCCTTGGCTGCGCCGGAGGCCGTATAGGCGCCGCCAAATGACAGACATTCCCAAGACTTACCGCGTCAAAAGTTTCGGTTGCCAGATGAACGTCTACGACGGCGAGCGGATGGCCGAGCTGCTCGGCGCCGAAGGCATGCGCGCGGCCGCCGATGGCGAGGACGCCGACCTGGTCGTGCTCAATACCTGCCACATCCGCGAGAAGGCGGCCGAAAAGGCCTATTCGGATGTTGGACGCCTCAGGCGCGAGGATGGCAGCAAGCCGATGATCGCGCTGGCCGGATGCGTCGCCCAGGCCGAAGGCGCGGAAGCCAGGACGCGTTCCAAGCTGATCGACCTGGTGGTCGGCCCGCAGGCCTATCATCGCTTGCCCGAAATGGTCGCCGAGGTCGCCAAGGGCCATCGCCCGGTCGACACCGACATGCCGGCGATCAGCAAGTTCGGCGCCCTCCCCGCTCGCCGTAAGGTCGGGCCAAGCGCCTTCCTCACGGTGCAGGAAGGCTGCGACAAATTCTGCACCTATTGCGTGGTTCCCTACACCCGCGGCGCGGAGATCAGCCGGCCGTTCGCCGATGTGGTCGCCGAGGCCCAATCGCTGGTCGATAGCGGAGCGCGCGAGATCACCCTGCTCGGCCAGAATGTGAACGCCTATGAAGGCGGCCTCGACCGGCTAATCCGCGAAATCGCCAAGATCGATGGGCTGGAGCGGATCCGCTACACCACCAGTCATCCAACTGACATGACTGACGCGCTAATTGCGGCCCATGCCGAGGTCGACAAGCTGATGCCCTATCTCCACCTGCCGGTGCAGTCGGGCTCGGACCCGATCCTGAAGGCGATGAACCGCAGTCACTCCGCCGAATCCTACCTCCGCACGCTGGAAAAGGTGCGCGCCGTCCGCCCCGATATCGCCATCAGCGGCGACTTCATCGTCGGTTTTCCCGGCGAGACGGATGAAGATTTCACCGCCACGCTATCCATTGTCGATGCGGTGCGTTACGCTTCTGCCTATAGTTTCAAATATAGCGCCCGCCCGGGCACTCCGGCGGCGCAGATGGAAGGAGCGGTGGCACAAGAGGTGATGGACGACAGATTGCAGCGGCTACAGGCCCGCATCGCCGAGCACAGCCTCGCCTTCAATCGCGCCACGATCGGCAAGGACACCAACATCCTGATCGACCGCAAGGGCCGCCTGCCCGGCCAGATGATCGGCAAGTCGCCCTGGCTGCAGTCGGTGTTTGTCGAGACGGGCGCCCGGATCGGCGACATGCTCGACGTCACTGTCACCCACGCCCTGCCCAACAGCCTCGGCGGCGTGCTCAAGACAGCAAAGGCCGCCTAAGGGTCTGAATCCATAACCAACGAGGTCGTGATGGAGATGAAGAATTGTTCTGGGAGTGAGCGAGTGAAGCCAGATAGTGGAGACTATCTGGCGATTGAGCGAGCGTGCCAGTGCAATTTTTCGTCCCACCCGATGGGCATGGCCCTGCCGGCGCTGCGCTTCGTCGAAGCGCTCGACCGGGCCGTGAGGCCCGCTCTTTCCACTTCTTCTAGCGCAGCATCCGGTAGGAGCCATGTCACGGCTCTCGCTGGTTATGGATTCAGACCCTAATGGCCAAGCGCGAACTGTCCGCCGCCAACCTCGACTCCAGGATCGAAGGCCGCGCCCGGCTCGAGCTGGAGTTCGAGCAGCCCTACCTGCTGGGGCCGCTGTTCGGCGATTACGACCGCCACCTGATCATGATCGAGGATCGCCTCGGCGTGAACGTCTCCGCGCGCGGCAACCGGGTGATGATCGAGGGCGACCCCGATGCCGCCGCCCGCGCCCGCGACGTGCTCACCGGCCTCTACAACCGGCTCGACCAGGGCCAGGACGTCGATGCCGCCGCGGTCGAGGCGCTGATTGGCATGGCCAACCAGCCGGCGCTCGACGGGATCATCGCCGACGAGGTCGCCTCGCCGCCGAGCGTGATGATCCGGACGCGCAAGAAGACCATCGTTCCGCGCTCGACCGTCCAGACCCGCTACATGGAATGCCTGGCGCGCGACGACATGATCTTCGCGCTGGGCCCGGCGGGCACCGGCAAGACCTATCTGGCGGTCGCCCAGGCGGTGTCGCAGCTCGTCTCGGGCAGCGTCGACCGGCTGATCCTGTCGCGCCCGGCGGTCGAGGCCGGCGAGCGGCTCGGCTTCCTCCCCGGCGACATGAAGGAGAAGGTCGACCCCTATCTCCGGCCGCTCTACGACGCGCTCTACGACATGCTCCCGACCGAGCAGGTCGAGCGGCGCATTTCCTCGGGCGAGATCGAAATCGCCCCGATCGCCTTCATGCGCGGCCGCACCTTGAACGACGCCTTCATCATCCTCGACGAGGCGCAGAACACCACGCCGCAGCAGATGAAGATGTTCCTCACCCGCTTCGGCATGAGGAGCCGGATGGTGATTTGCGGCGATCCCAACCAGACCGACCTGCCGCCCGGCGTGACATCGGGCCTTGCCGATGCCGTCAGCAAGCTGGAGGGAATTCCCAAGCTGTCGATGGTCCGGTTCAGCGCCGCCGATGTCGTCCGCCATCCGCTGGTCGGGCGGATCGTCGAAGCTTACGAAGGTCCGGGCCGGTGATGCTCGAAGTCGCCATCGAAGCCGACGGGGAATGGGACAGTAGCACCGCCACTGATCGGATAGATTGGGCCGAATTGGCCCAGGCCGCCGCACATGCCGCCATCGCCGAAAGCGCCTTCCCGCAGCTGGGCAGTGGCGAGCGCACCGTCGAATTGTCGATCCGCCTGGCGAGCGATGATGAAGTTCTCGCGCTTAATGCCGAGTGGCGCGGCAAGGACAAGCCGACCAATGTCCTATCCTTTCCGATGGCCGAGGAAAGCGATCTCGCCGCGGCGGCCGAGCAAGGACCCGAGCTGATGCTCGGCGACATCATATTGGCGCGCGGCGTCTGCGCAGTGGAGGCGGCCGAAAAGGCCATCCCGCTGCAAGATCATGCCGCCCATTTGATGGTCCATGGCACGCTCCACCTGCTCGGCTATGACCATTTGGAGGAGGCCGACGCGGCCGATATGGAAGGCCGTGAAGTGCGGGCGCTGGCACGGCTCGGCATATCCGATCCTTATGCGGAGGACCGCTGATGGCCACCCGCAACGAAGACGAAGGTGGCAACCGGCTGTGGCGCGGAATGCGGGCGCTGCTGTTCGGGGATGCGCACGAGGAAACGCTTCGCGACCAGATCGAAGAGGCGATTGACGAGGCCGAAGACGAGCCGATCAAGCGCGGCGACTTGTCGCCCACTGAGCGGCAGATGCTGCGCAACCTGCTTCATTTTGGCGACCGCACGGTCGGCGAAGTCGCCGTCACGCGCGGCGACATCGTCTCGGTGCCGTCGACGATCAGTTTCGAGGGCCTAGTCGGCGCCTTTGCCGAGGCGGAGCACAGCCGCCTGCCGGTTACCGGCGACGACCTCGACGAAGTGATCGGCATGATCCACATCAAGGATGTGTTCAAGGCGCAGGAAGACCCTTCGCGGCCCCGGACGATCGAGGGGCTGCTTCGGGCGCCGCTGTTCGTGCCTGAATCGATGGGCGTGCTCGACCTGCTGGCGCGGATGCGGAACGAGCGAATCCACCTGGCGATCGTGGTCGACGAATTCGGCGGCACCGAAGGCCTGGTAACGATCGAGGATGTCGTCGAGGAAATCGTCGGCGAGATCGAGGATGAACATGACGTCGAAGCCGCCGGCATGCTGACCCTGCTCGAAGATGGGTTGTGGGAAGCCGATGCCCGGATCGAAGTCGAGGAATTGGCCAAGGTGGTCGATGCCCGTCTCGCCTCCGAGGACGATGAGGTCGATACGCTGGGCGGGCTGGTGTTCCTGCTGGCCGGTCACATCCCCGCCAAGGGCGAAGCTTTTCTCCATCCGTCCGGCTGGCGGCTGGAAGCGGTCGATAGCGATCCGCGGAGAATCGTCCGGGTCCGGCTTCATGCCCCCGAGTCGGTTGTCGAGGTTCCCGAAACGGGCAAGTAGGTGCGGCCCTTCCCCAGCCGGTCTCCAGCCGCTAGCGACGGCGCATGCTGTACCTGATCGCGCTGGCCACCGGCGTCCTTTCCGCTTTCGCGTTCCAGCCGGTCGGCTGGTGGCCGCTGATGATTGTCGCCATCGCGGCGCTTTGCGAGCTGGCCGCCAGAGCGGGATCCTTGCGGCGCGCGTTGCTGATTGGCTGGGCGTTCGGCGTCGGTCAGTTCGTCATCGGCCTGAACTGGATTGCCACCGCCTTCACCTATCAGGCGGCGATGCCGGCCTGGCTCGGCTGGATCGCGGTCGTGCTGCTGTCGCTGTACCTTGCCGTCTATCCGATGATCGCCACTGGCCTCGCCTGGCGCTTCGGCCGGGAAAACAGACTCGCCCTGGTCCTCGCCTTGGCCGGAAGCTGGGCCGTCTGCGAATGGCTTCGCGCCACCATGTTCACCGGCTTCGCCTGGAACCCGATCGGGGTGACGCTGGACGACACCCACGTCCTCGGCGTCAGCAGCCTGATCGGCACCTACGGGCTTTCCGCTTTGGTCGCCCTGGCCGGCGGCACCCTTTGGCTTGTGGCCCAGCGCCAATGGAAGGAGGGCGGCGCTCTCGTCGCCATCATCCTCTTCACCCATTTCCTGCCGCGGCCGCTGATCGAGACCAATGAGGCGGCGCTGAAGCCGATCCGCATTGTCCAGCCCAACATCGGCCAGCAGCTCAAATGGATCCCCGGCTATGAGCAGATTGCTGCCGCCAAGCTCAGCAAGCTTTCCACGCTGAAGGACCAACGGCAGGAATTGATCTTCTGGCCCGAGGCGGCGGTCACCGAGCCGCTGTCCGACAACCGGCCCGGCGCGGCCACCTACATCGTCGAAGAACGATCCGAGGCAGCCAAGGAGACCAGCGGTCGCGACTTGCTGCTGACCGGCGGCATCGCCTTTCGGTCGAAGGACCGGCGCAAGATCGATGGCGCGGCCAACAGCATATTCGTGCTCGGGCCCGGCGGGAAATTTGTCGGCCGCTACGACAAGGCCCACCTTGTCCCCTATGGCGAATATCTGCCGATGCGGCCCTTGCTCTCCGCCATCGGCCTGTCCCGCCTGGCGCCCGGCGACCTCGATTTCCAGCCCGGCCCCGGTCCGCAAAGCCTGGCCCTGCCCGAAGGTTGGGGCACGGCCGGCTTCCAGCTTTGCTACGAGATCATCTTCTCCGGCCATGTCGTCGATCCGCACCATCGGCCGGATTTCATCTTCAACCCGTCGAACGATGCATGGTTCGGCGCCTGGGGCCCGCCCCAGCATCTCGCCCAGGCCCGCCTCCGCGCCGCCGAAGAGGGTATCCCGGTGATCCGCTCGACCCCGACCGGGATCAGCGCCCTGATCGATGCGCG
The DNA here is from genome assembly GCF_023266535.1 of Sphingomonas sp. Lineage (GTDB taxonomy): Bacteria > Pseudomonadota > Alphaproteobacteria > Sphingomonadales > Sphingomonadaceae > Sphingomicrobium. The sequence continues at coordinate 8,671 of NZ_JAHFPY010000069.1, forward strand.
CGGCCAGGTGATCGACTCCATACCCTTGGGCAAGGCGGGGATCATCTGGGGTTACCTCCCGCCGAGCGCGCGCCCGACCCTGTTTGGGTGGCTGGGTAACGCGATCCCGCTGGCGCTTGGCTTCCTGTTGCTCATCGCCGCGATTGCACTAGACCGCCGTGCTCGCTACAGGCCCATATAACGAATCCTTTATATCTTATTTTTTCGCAGATTTCTGCCAAGGACTGATGCCTCCCCATGCGCAATAGCTACCTCTTCACCTCCGAATCGGTTTCCGAAGGCCATCCCGACAAGGTCGCCGACCAGATCAGCGACGCGATCGTCGACCTGTTCCTGTCGAAGGACCCCGAGGCGCGCGTTGCCTGCGAGACTCTGGTCACGACCCAGCGGATCGTCGTCGGCGGCGAGATCCGCTGCAACGGCGCCTATGATGAGGATCAGTTCGGTGACACCCATGGCTGGGCGCCGGGCGTGCGCGACGAAATCGAACAGGCCGTGCGCCACGTCGTCCAGCGCATCGGTTACGAGCAGGCGGGTTTCCACTGGCAGACCGCCGGCTTCGAGAACCATTTGCACGGCCAGTCCGCGCATATCGCTCAGGGCGTCGATGCCACCGGCAACAAGGACGAGGGCGCCGGCGATCAGGGCATCATGTTCGGCTACGCCACCGACGAGACGCCGGACCTGCTTCCCGCCACCCTCTATTACAGCCACAAGATCCTGCAGCGCATGGCCGACGACCGCCATTCCGGCAGGGCGCCATTCCTGGAGCCCGACGCCAAGAGCCAGGTCACGCTCCGCTATGAGAATGGCAAGCCGGCCGCCGCGACCACGATCGTTGTCTCGACCCAGCACGCCAAGGGCTATGACCAGGGCGAGAAGGAAGCGGAGCTCCACGCCTATGTGAAGCAGGTCGTCGCCGACGTGCTTCCGGCCGAGCTGCTCAGCGCCGAGACCGTCTACCACATCAACCCGACCGGCAGCTTTGAAATCGGCGGCCCCGACGGCGATGCCGGCCTGACCGGCCGCAAGATCATCGTCGACACTTATGGTGGTGCTGCCCCCCATGGCGGCGGCGCGTTCAGCGGCAAGGACCCGACCAAGGTCGACCGCTCGGCCGCTTACGCCGCGCGCTACCTTGCCAAGAACATCGTCGCGGCCGGGCTGGCCAAGCGCTGCACCATCCAGCTGAGTTATGCGATCGGCGTTCCCGAGCCCCTATCGCTCTATGTCGACACGCACGGCACGGGAACGGTCGGCGACGATCAGCTCGAAGCCGCGATCGGCCGGATCGGCAAGCTCGGCGGGCTAACCCCGCGCGGAATCCGCACCCACCTCGGCCTCAACAAGCCGATCTACTCCGCGACTGCTGCCTACGGCCATTTCGGCCGCAAGGCCGAGGGCGATCTGTTCCCGTGGGAAAAGACCGACCTGATCGAGGATCTGAAGGCCGCGCTGAACGAGGTGGCGACCATCGCCGCATGATCAACGATTGGGGTGCCGCTCGCCGCGGCGCCCTTTTTCCCTACTTCCAGCCACCCAATATGGCGCCTGCAGCGATGTGGCCGAGCAGCAGGTGCGAGCAATCGACCATCGTCATGTTGGTGTTGAGCCCGCCATAGGTCCAGCCATAGAGCATCGCCGGCACGGCCGATGCGAGCCCGACGACCACGGCCCATTTGGCCCCGGCCATGGCGCCCGCCACCTGGCCCCATTTGAACAGCACGGCCAGGAATATCGCGGTCATCAGCGGCATCACCACGCTATAAGGCATGCGGCTCAAGGCGATGGCCTTTTGGTCCTCGGTCATGCCGGTCATTGCCATCCAGGCGTCCTGCGGAACGATCACGGCGTAAATTATGATCCCGATTGCATAGATGGCGATCGCCGCGGCAATCACCGCCATCCAGTTGATTCCACCACTACGCATATTCCCCTCCCCAGGCTTGTTGCGTGCGTGGAACATAACCCAGCGGCGTCATGACGCCAATGTCAGGGTTTCACGAGCGCCGCGAAGCGATTAGGGCGCCGGCCATGACCGCGCACAAGGCAGGCGATCCGACCACCCTCAACCGGCTCTACGGCCGGTCGAGCGGGCACAAGCTGAGGAAGGGGCAGGCCGAATTGGTCGACACGCTGCTGCCGGCCATCGCGGTGCTGGCCGAGGGCGAGATCACCGCCGAGCGCCTGTTCGGCGATGACCGCCCACTGCACCTAGAAATCGGCTTCGGCGGCGGCGAGCATCTTGCCTATCGCGCCGACCTGCTGCCGGATCATGGCTTCATCGGCTGCGAGCCGTTCCTGAATGGCGTCGCCCAGGCGCTTGGCCATATCCGCGATCAGCGGCTCGCTAACATCCGCATCCATATGGGCGATGCGCTCGACGTCCTGCGCCGCCTGCCGGACGGGTCGCTTACCATGGTCTATCTGCTTCACCCCGACCCCTGGCCCAAGGCGCGCCATGCCAAGCGGCGGATGATCAACGACGGACCGCTGGCCTTGATTGCAGCCAAGATGAAGCCGGGTGGCGAATTCCGCCTCGCCACCGACGATCCGACCTATCTCAATTGGGCGCTGATGGTCATGCAGCGCCACGCCGGCCAGTTCGCGTGGGTGGTGAAGGAGCCGGGCGAATGGCTCCGCTATCCCTCGGGCTGGCTGGAGACGCGCTATGCCGCCAAGGCCCGTCGCGAAGGACGCACGCCTCATCAGTTTCGCTACAAACGCCTTGGCTGACCACTTCAAACTGTCGTTTCGGATGCCTAACTAGGCGCCATGGAGACCAGAGACTCCGTCCTCGCCGCGATCGGCAACACGCCGCTGATCAAGCTGCGCCGCGCGTCGGAGCAGACCGGCTGCACCATCCTTGGCAAAGCCGAATTCATGAACCCCGGCGCCTCGGTCAAGGACCGCGCCGCGCTCGGTATCATCACCGACGCGATCGACCGCGGCGAACTCAGCAAGGGCGGGCTGGTGGTCGACGGCACGGCCGGCAACACCGGCATCGGCCTGGCGATTGTCGCCAACGCGCTCGGCCTCAAGACGGTCATCGTCATCCCGGAGACCCAGTCGCAGGAGAAAAAGGACACGCTGCGGGCACTGGGCGCTGTCCTGATCGAAGTGCCGGCGGTGCCATACCGCAACGACAATAATTATGTGAAAGTTGCCGGCCGCACCGCCGCGCGCCTGGCCCGCGAGCATCCCGAAGGCGCCATCTTCGCCAACCAGTTCGACAATGTCGCCAACCGCGACGTCCACGTCCGCACCACCGGCCCCGAAATCTGGGCACAGACCGACGGCAAGGTCGACGGCTTCGTCAGCGCGATCGGCACCGGCGGCACGCTGGCCGGCGTCGCCCGGGCCCTTCGCGAGCGTAATCCCGATATCCAAATCGCCCTCGCCGACGTCCCCGGCGCGGCGATGCACAGCTATTACACTACCGGCGAGCTCAAGTCCGAAGGCAGCTCGATCACCGAGGGCATCGGCCAGGGACGGGTCACCGCCAATCTCGAAGGCTTCCGGCCCGACCTAAGCTTCTTCATCCCCGACGCGGAAAGCCTGGCAACCACCTTCGACCTGTTGAAGGACGAAGGATTGGCGCTCGGGCTGTCATCCGGCGTCAATGTCGCCGGCGCGATCCGCCTCGCGCGCCAGCTCGGCCCGGGTCACACCATCGTCACCATGTTGTGCGACCCGGCAACCCGCTACCAGTCGCGCCTGTTCAATCCCGAATTTCTCCGCTCCAAGGGGCTCGAGCCGCCCGATTGGCTCGACCGGCCGGAGCATGTCGAACCCGATTTCGTCCCGGTGCCCGCGGGAGTATAGCGGCGCCACTCCACCGACTCAGCGAAGGAAACTGAACATATGACGCTTTCAATCGGCAGCGTTGCCCCGGACTTCACCGCGCAGACCACCACGGGCACCGTCAACTTCCATGACTGGATCGGGGATAAGTGGGCGATCCTCTTCTCCCACCCCAAGGCCTTCACTCCGGTCTGCACGACCGAGCTCGGCTATATGGCCGGCCTTGAGGATGAATTCGCCAAGCGCAACACCAGGATCATCGGCCTCAGCGTCGACACAGCCGAGGACAATGCGCGCTGGCTGCCGGACATTGAGGAAGTCTCGGGCAACAAGGTCGACTATCCGGTGATCGGCGATAGCAACCTCAACGTCGCCAAGCTCTACAACATGCTCCCGGCCGACGCCGGCGATACCGCGGCGGGCCGCACCGCCGCCAACAATGCGACCGTGCGCACGGTCTACATCATCGGCCCGGACAAGAAGATCCGCGCCATGCTGCTCTATCCGATGAGCTCGGGCCGCAACTTCGACGAGGTGCTGCGCCTGCTGGATTCGGTCCAGCTGACCGAGAACAAGGGTGTCGCCACCCCGGTCAACTGGAAGCGGGGCGAGGACGTCATCATCCCGCCGTCGGTCAGCGACGAAGCCGCCCGGGAGAAATATCCTGACGGTTGGGAGACGGTGAAGCCTTACCTGCGCATCATCCCGCAGCCGGTCGACGAGCCGCAGCCGGTCAGCTGACGCTTAATGGGCGGCAGCCGGATCGAGCCTGAGCAGCCGCCCATTGTCCTCCAGCAGATAGACGCTGCCGTCGGGGCCCTGGTCGACCGCGCGGATGCGCGCACCCATGTCCCACTGGTCGGCTTTCCTGGCATTATCGCCGTCGATGTCGACGCGAACCAGCGCTTCGCCCGACAAGGCGCCGAGCAGCGCATCGCCCTTCCACGCCGGGAATTTATCGCCGCTGTAGATAAGCAGGCTGCCGGGCGAGATCGACGGGTTCCACCACACCTTCGGCGCTTCAAATCCGTCGCCCGGCTTATGGTCGGGGATGTCGCGCCCGTCATAATGACTGCCGTTCGACACCTTCGGCCAGCCGTAATTCCTGCCGGGCAGGATGAGGTTGAGCTCGTCGCCCCCCTTGGGCCCCATCTCGCTCGCCCACAGCCGGCCGTCGGGGGCGAAGCTCAATCCCAGCACATTGCGATGGCCCATCGAATAATAGCGACCATCGATCCGCTGCCCTTCGTCGGTTATGTGGATGATCTTGCCGAGGTCGCTGTTGGGATCCTGGGCGGGCGTGAATTTGAACCGCTCGCCACTGCTGACGAACAATGTCCCGTCCGGGGCGAAGGCGATGCGATGGGAAAAATGGACGTCGCTGTCGACCTTGGGATCCTGCCGCCAGATGACCTTGAAGTCCTTGAGTGCCGGCGCGGCCGGATTGGCGAGGTCTAGCGTGCCATAGCCCAACGCGGCCCCGCTGGTGCCGTCCGGCCCGCCTTCGACATAGCTGAGATAGACGCGGTGGTTCCCGGCGAAGTCCGGGTGCGGCATGACATCGCCCAGGCCTCCCTGGCCGGCCACGACAACGGCCGGGACGCCGGACACGGCGGTCCGCTTGCCGCTTGCCACATCGACCAGCCACAAATTGCCCTCCTTCTCGGTCAGCAGGGCCATGTCGGTCAGCGGGACGCCGCTGCCGGGCAGGAATGCCATCGCCCAGGGCGTGCTGAACGAGGCAATTTCAGTGACCGTGAACGGTCGCGGCCCGGTCGACTCATGCTGGGCGTGTCCCCGCGACTGGCATCCGGCCAGCAGGCTCGCCGCGAGCATCGCTTGCAAAACCATCCTGTTCATCCGATGTCCTCTTGTGTGGGGCACCGAACGAAAGACTTGCATGCACAAGGTCGGTCTCCTCTCCCTCGCCACGGCGCTTCCGCCCTACACCGTTGAACAGTCCGTTGCGAAGGCCAAGGCGCGCGAACTGTTCGGCGGGCGCAAGGCACTGTTCGACCGGCTGGCTAGCGTG
>NZ_JAHFPY010000070.1 GCF_023266535.1 Sphingomonas sp.
CGGTCGCGGCCGGCCTCACCATCTATGGCCTCAGGATCGGCAAGGCCGCGCTGCTCTACCAGGAGCATAAGCATCGCGCCGGCGAAGGCAGGCTGGTGAAATGACGCGCAAGCTGCCCCTCATCCCGACCATCCTGGTCGCGCTGGCCGTGGCGACGATGATCGGGCTTGGCATCTGGCAGCTCGAGCGGCGCAAGGAGAAGGAAGCCTTGCTCGCCAGCTATGCCGCCGCGGCCAATCAACCGCCGATCGGCTGGCCGTCGATCCCGCCCAAGGAGCCGCTGCCCTTGTTCCGCACGGCCACCGGCAACTGCCTGTCGGTGGTCGGTTTCCGCACCGCCGCCGGGCAAAACCGCCAGGGCGATCCGGGATTCCTGGTGATCGCCGATTGCCGCACAGGCGCCGAAGGACCGGGCCTGTCGGTCGAGCTGGGCTGGTCCAAGGATCCCAATGCCGGACGCAATTACCACGGCGGGCTGGTGACCGGGGTGATCGCTCCCGACAAGCTCAGCCGGATGCGGCTGGTTGCCGGCACGGCGGGGCCGGGGCTCGAAGCCAGCGCGCCGCCGTCGCCGGACATCATCCCCAACAACCATTTGAGCTATGCCATCCAATGGTTCCTGTTCGCGTTGATCGCGGTGGTCATCTATCTGCTGGCGCTACGTCAGCGGTGGAGGAAGGAAGCGTCCAATGGCTGAGCTGACCCGCCTTTCCAATGGCCTGACCGTCGCCATCGACCCGATGCCGGGTGCCCAGTCCGCCGCCATCGGCCTGCACGCCTTCGTCGGTTCAAGGTCGGAGCCGGACGGGAAGGGCGGTCTCGCCCATCTGGTCGAGCATATGGTGTTCAAGGGGACGCGCAGCCGCGGCGCCCGGGCCATCGCCGAGGCGATCGAGGATGTCGGCGGAACGCTCAACGCCTGGACCTCGCGCGACCAGACCAGCTTCCACGCGCGGACGCTGGCGCCCGATGTCGGGCTGGCGCTGGAGCTGATCGCCGACCTGGTCCGCGCGCCGAAGCTCGACGAGGCCGAGCTGGAGCGGGAGAAGCTGGTCATCCTGTCGGAACTTGGTGAATGCCTCGATGCGCCCGACGATCTGATCCACGACCGGCTGTTCGAGGCCGCCTTCGGTGACCAGCCGCTGGCCCGCCCCGTGCTTGGCTCCGAGCCCAGCATTCTGGAGCTTACCCGGCAGGACTGCGCGGCCTGGCTGTCCGACCAGTATCGGCCGGATCGGCTGGTCATTTCCGCAGCCGGCAAGGTCAACCCGGCCCAAATCCTACAGCTGGCCGAAGCCCTGTTCGGTGATTTGGAGGCCACTTCTGCGTCATCCAATGAGTTAGCTATATTCCTCGGCGGCACCCGGTCAGACCGCCGTTCGGCCGAGCAGACCCATCTTGCCCTGGGCTTTCGCGGCCTCCCTGCATCCGACGATCAGGCGCCGGCGCTGTTCGCCCAGGCAGTTGGCGGCGGCATGTCGTCGCGATTGTTCCAGGAGCTGCGCGAGGAGCGCGGTCTAGCCTATTCCATCTATGCCTGGACCCAGGGCTTCGCCGACACCGGCCTGTTCGCGGTCAACCTGGCAGCCGACAAGGGCCGCGCTACCGAAGCGCTGAACCTGGCCCTGGCCACGATCGAGCAGGCCGCGACGGACTTGAGCGAGGCCGAACTGAACCGCGCCCGGGCCCAGGTCGAGGCCGGGATCCAGATGGCGCTGGAGACGCCGCAGGGCAGGGCCGACGCCATGGCTCGCTCGATCGAGATTTTCGGGCGGATCATGACCGTCGACGAGATGCTGGCCGAAATCCGCGCGGTCGACGCATCGGCGGCGCGGCAGGCGGGCCAGGCGATGCTGGCGGGTCCGCGCGCCATTGCCTCGATCGGCGGCAAGCTCGCGCTGGCCGCATGAGCGACCTTATAACCATCGTCGCCGAGCCCTGGGACGATTGGGGCCTGATCGACAGCGGCAATGGCCAGAAGTGGGAGCGCTATGGCCAGGTCACCGTCGTCCGTCCGGAGCCGCAGGCAATGTGGTCGCCGGCTGGCACTGACTGGACGCCAGATGCCACCTTCGTTCCGGGGTCGGACGAGGAAGGGGGTGGTCGTTGGGTCCAGCACCGCGATGTCCCGTCAAGCTGGCCGCTTGGTCGCGACGGGGTGCGCTTCCACGCCAGCCTGACGCCGTTCCGCCACCTTGCCTTCTTTCCCGACATGGCGCCGCAATGGGACTGGATGCGGGAGCGATCAGTCGACGCGGAGGTGCTCAACCTGTTCGGCTATACCGGCGTTGGAACGTTGCTGCTTAGCGAGGTCGGCGCCCGGCTGGTCCATGTTGACGCATCCAAGAAATCGGTCGAGGGCGGCCGCGCCCGATCCGCTGGATCGTCGACGATGCCGCCAAGTTTACCGCGCGCGAGGTGCGCCGCGGCCGGCGCTATGACGGGATCCTGCTCGATCCGCCCAAGTTCGGCCGCGGACCGGAAGGGGAAGTGTGGCGGCTCGAGGAACATCTGGCACCGCTCCTGGCCGACTGCCGTAGGCTGCTCGATGCCGACAGCCGCTTCCTGGTGCTGACCGTCTATGCGGTGCGCATGTCGGCGCTGGCGATCGGCGAACTGCTGCGACAGGTCACCGCCGACCTCGGCGGCAGAGTCGAATGCGGTGAAATGGCGGTGCGCGAGGAAGCGCGCGGCTTGCTGCTCCCGACCGCCATCTTTGCCCGCTGGTCTAGGTCCTAGAGGCTCTAATCGCCGCGCCTGATACGAACGGCGCGCCGGCGACGATCAGCAACGCCACAGCCGCTTCCAGTTTGAACGCGGCGCTTTCTCCATCACCGGTCGCCGCCGCGCCGAAAATCACCAACGGTATTGCCAGCGGCATCATCAACAGTCCGGCCAGCGCTCCGGCACGCGGGAGGCCGGAGGTCATCCCGGCCACCGCCACCGCCAATGCGGCCAGGGCAGGAGTTCCGATCGCCAGCGAGATCAGCGTCCGGGCCAATGCCGGCCCGTCGAGGCCGACCAGGAAACTGCCCGGCACCGCCGCGACAAGCAGCAAGGGCCCGAAGGTCAGCCAATGGCCGGCTATCTTCGCAGCACCAACCGCTTCCTCGCTTGTTCCGCTCAGTGCCAGCTGGTCCAGCACGCCTTCGGCGCGGTCCGGGTCGATCAATCGTTCAACCGGCAGCAGGGCTGCGGTCAGCGCCGCAATCCACAAGGCACCGCCGCCGATCCGCGCCAGCAGCCGCGCGTCCGGCCCGACCGCGAAGGGAACGATCGTCGCCACGAGCAGGAAGAAAGCCAGTGGCAACCACGCCGCGCCATGCAGCCCGCGTCGGACCTCGCGCATGATCAGACGGCCGGTCATGCCCCGAGCTCCAGGCTGCGCCATGCGCCGGCCAGCGGCAGATGGCTGGCGGCCAGCACGGCGCCGCCGCTGGCCCGGTGTGCGGCGATTGCGCAATCCAGCTCCGTGACGCCGTTCGAATCGAGCCCGTTGAGCGGCTCGTCGAGCAGCCACAGCGGCGCACCGCTGGCCATGACCCGCGCCAGCCGGGCGCGCTTGGCCTGGCCGGTCGACAGCAGCCGCACCGGAACCTCGGCCAGATCCTCTAAGGCGAAGGCCGCCAGCGCCTGGGTCAGCCCACGCCCGCCCCAGAAGGCCAAGGCCTTGCCCAGCGGCAGTTCGCGGTCGAGCGCAAGCCCCTCGTCGGCCAGCGCCGCATCGGCCCTGGCGATTCGGCCCGCGCTCGGCTTCAGCAGGCCGGCAACCAGGCGGATCAGGCTAGATTTGCCGCTGCCATTGGGTCCGATGACGTGTAGCGCCTCGCCCGCGTCGAGCTGAAGGTCCAGCGCTTCGAACAGCAGCCGGCCGCCGCGCACCAGCGATAGGCTCTCACCGTTGAGCAGCAGGCTCACTGCTGCGCCTCCAGCGCATGCATATCTTCGTCGCTAAGGCCGAAGTGATGGCCGACCTCATGGATCAGGATGTGCCGGACCAGATGCTCGAACCGCTCGCCCTCTTCGCACCATTCGGCGAGGATCGCCTGGCGGAACAGGCGGATGCGGTCGGGCAGGGTTCCCGAGGTGTCGACGCTGCGCTGGCCGATCGGAATGCCTTCATAGACCCCGGTCAGGTCGAGCGGATGTTCGATCCCCATTTCATTGAGCAGTGCTGCGTCGGCATATTCGTCGACCTGCAGCACGACATGCCGCAAATGGGAAGCGAACGGGTCGGGCAGGTGGCACATCGCGTCGCGCGCAATTTCCTCGATTTCTTCGGCAGATGGGGGATGGTCGAAGCGCCGCGTCATGGCTTGCCGCCATAGAGGGGCGATGCGGCGCGCGGCAAGCTTGCCCATAGGCAAACTCGCCTCTAAACGACCGCTCTCTCCAGAGCATGCGGAGCGGTGGCCGAGTGGTCGAAGGCGCTCGCCTGGAAAGTGAGTATACGGCAAAACCGTATCGAGGGTTCGAATCCCTCCCGCTCCGCCAAGCTAATGTACGCTACCCACAGCCCGCTCAAACCGGGCCCGGTCGAACGCTAGGGCAACCTCATCGAGCTAGCCTTGGAGCAAGGGCGTCGAAACAGGTCCAGATATTCGGCTGCGATCGGGCCGATGCGCCATGGGTCGACGTTCCTGGCGATCTCCGCGGGGTCCGGAGCTGGACGGTTCAGCATGATGTCCAACGCGCAGGCCAGCGCCGCCGGGTTCGAGATCGGCACAGTCATTCCGATCGTTTCATCGCGCAGCAGCTCGAGCGATGCCGGGGTGCAGTCCGTAGTAACGACCGGCCGGCCGGCGGCCAGCGCTTCGACGATGACCGCGCCATAGCCTTCGTGGCGGGACGAAAGGACGAACAGGCGACACCGGTCCAGCCAGGGACGGATGTCTGGAACATATCCCGGCAGGCTGACGCGCTGCTCAAGGCCGAGCGCCCGGGCGCGGCTCGCAACCCGCCGGTACTGCGGCCCATCACCAATAATCGCCAGGGTGGCGGTTGGATGACGAATTTTGGCGAAGGCCTCGACCAGGGTTGGAAAGTCCTTCTGATGGACGAACCGCCCGGCAGCGACGACCATCGGCTGTCCTTCAGGGACCGGCGAAGGCGCCTGCGGCTTGTCCGGGAGCACTGGCAGCCGGATCGTTTCGACCGGCCGTCGAAGGATCATCTGAGCTTCCCTTGCGGTTTGATCGGACAGGGCGACGACCGCATCGGCGCGCGCCAGCCGTCGCCGCGACCGCGCTTCGAAATATTGCTGGCGAAGGCCCCCGCGCTCCTGTTTGTGCAGGGCAGAGCTGATCTGCGCGACAATCGTCGGGCGCCGGTTTGGGCTGATTTTCGCAAGCTCGGCGATCACCGGCCAATGGAAGTTGCCCGGCACGAAAACGGCCTGAATATCCTGGCTGCCGAAATGCCGTGCGGCCGCCTTGGCCAGCCGCCGCAATGATCCTATCCCGCGGGGAATTGGCGGGGTCGCTTCGGCGACACGAATTTCGGGCGCGATCATCGATTTGATTGGCCCGTCGCTGCAACCGCAGAAAATCTCGACGTCCGCACCGGCCTTGGCCCAGGCCTCGGCAAGACGGACAGCAATGCGTTCGGTCCCGCCGAGTGCGAAATCATGGAGTACGATACCCAAACGCATGGGAAGATTGATCAGGCCGCGTGGCCGATCGCCACGTCCGCGTCGACGCCATGCATCGGCAATCCGGCCGGAACCGCTTCGTTCCCCCACAGATATTGCATGATCGCCTGTGCGGCGCGAAGCGAGGAAGGCGTCAGTTCCAGTGCGATGCTCTCGCTGAAGAGTCGCCGCTGAATGGCGCGGTAACGCTCCGGATTGGCAGTGGCGTCGGCCAGTGCCCGGTCGAGCTCGGATGGCCCAGACAGGACCTGTCCAGCGCTCCAATGCAAATAGTTGGGGTCACCTTGATAGGTGACGCCTTGTGAATTGAGGAAAATGCACGGGCGCGGAGTGCGCAAAAACTCATAAATCTGGCTGCTGACGTCGCCCAGGTAGATGTCGGCTGCCTGGGTGTAGCTCATGTCGGTCGACGCGGCGCTGCCCAGATCGACATGGATGTTCGGCGCGTCGACATATCGGTGATCGACTTTGCCCGGAAATGCGAGGCGCATTCGATCGATTGAAACCGCGACCTTTCGCTCAAACAGCATGACGTGCGGCGCGAAGATCAGATTATATTCGGGATGATTGAGGAAATAGTCGAGCACGGCTCGCCCGTCGCGATACCATGACGACAAATGCGGCGAAACATGAGGGTTGTAGAGGATGGTCGGCCGTCCGTTGCCGCGCAGCTTTTCAGGAAGCATTTTGGGCTTCAGCAGATCAAACTTTGGATATCCAACCATCGCAAGCCGGTCTTCGGTTAGTCCGGTTTCCGCCAGCAGCCGTTCGCGGATTTTGGGTCCGGACACGAGCACGAAATCGAACGCTGCGCTGGCGTTGTTGAAGCCCACGGCGCGATCGCCCGCGCCATGCCTTGTATGAATGAGCTTGAGATCGTGGAGGCCATATCGCGTCTTCAGGAGGGCGGTGGTCTTTTCGGCCACCACCAGCGCGTCGAATGAGCGGAAGAAGTCGAGATTGTCGCGATAGATCGCCAGCTTTGCGGCGGGAATGACGCATTCGAGCGCGTGGACCGCTCCGCGCGTGAACAAGGATTTATGGGCCAGCCTTACATGCTTTGGACGGGTTCCGCCGACAATCGCCATCAACCGCTCGACCTCTCGATCAAGCCGCTCGTTGGTGGTGATGACGACGGTCTCTACCCCGGGGCAGGTCTTGGCGAGAACCATGGCGATCGGCAGGCTATGGGCGACCTGATGGATCTGGTCATGGTTGAACAAAAATCCGATCCGCATGAGGCGAAGACGCCGCGCGGCCAATGATCCGCAGTCCGCGGAAAATATATTTTTGATGCAGTCATTTGGCGCTTGGCGGGGTGCCAGCTGCGGTCAATAAGCGCCCATGCCAAGCGCAAATGGAGCGGCGGGCTTCAAGCGAATATTCGGCAACCTCGGCTTGCTGCTTGGCGGCAAGGCGGGCGCCGGCGCCTTGAGCCTATTGTATCTGATCATCGTCGCGCGGGCGTTGGGCGCGCACGATTATGGCGTGCTGGTCCTGCTGCATGCCTACGTCACTTTGGTCGGTGGGATTGTCGCCTTTTCCGGCTGGCACGGCATCGTCCGATTTGGGTCGCTGGCACTGGAACAGTCGGATCATCAGCGCTTCCTAAAGGTGGCCCGCTTCCTGACGTTGGTCGAAATTGGCTTCGGCGCCGCGGCGATCATCACTGTAATTGCACTTGTTCCCATTGTTGGACCCCATCTGGACTGGCCACCGGAAGCCATGAAGTTCGCGGCGCTGTATAGTCTGGCCACGCTCGCCAATGTTCGGTCTACCCCGCTGGGAATCCTTCAGCTGCGCGGTCGCTTTGATCTAATCGCCGCCCATCATCTGGTATCACCTGTAGTCAGGCTGGCCGGCTGCATCCTGGTTTGGCTGCTGGGCGGCGGGCTGATCGGTTTCCTGGCGGTATGGCTCGCATCGGCTCTGGCCGAATGGGTCAGCATGTGGGTTTTCGGACTTTGGCAGCTTCATCGCATGGAACTGGGCGTGCCGATAACCGGCCCGGTCCGCGGAACGATCGAGGAGAATGAGGGACTTCTTCCGTTCATTGCCACCACCAATGTCGACATCACGTTGCGCGAACTAGCGCCGCGGCTGGTTCCACTTTCCGTCGGGTGGATGCTCGGGCCCGCGGCGGCGGGGCTGTTCGCGCTGGCCCAGCGTGCCAGCGTCGTGCTCGAACAGCCTGCCTTGCTGCTTGGACAGGCCAGCTACGCCGTTCTCGCCAAGCTGGTCGTCGAACGCGATTTCGCCCAATTCCGCCATACGGTTTGGCGCAGCGCGGGCAGCGCCCTACTGCTGTCGGTCCCGGTAATCGTCTTGCTGGCCTTTTTCAGCTCGACCATCCTCGACCTGCTGGGCGGCAACAGCTTTCGAAGCGGCGCAGAATTGCTAATCTTGCTGGCGGTCGCGCGATCCATTGCGATTGCCGCGCCGCCAATCGCATCGGCCCTGATTGCAATGGGTCAGCCGTCGCAGTCGATCGGAGTGAATCTCGCGGCCAACCTGCTGCTGTTTCCGGTGCTGCTACTGCTGCTGTCTTGGTACGGCCTCGACGGATCCGGATATCATGCCGTCATCCAGGCGGCTTGCTCGACTGGCCTGCTCGCGCTGCTTTTTCGTCGATCGGCGAGGGGGCTTGCCTGATGGATATCTGGCGGACCGGGATCGTCTGTTTATCCCTGGCCGAGGTTTTGGCGAGGGGTGGGATTGACGGCTTGCCGATCCGCTGGCTGCCGCAGCCTTCCAAGAAATTCAGCTTTCTGGCCGATCCGTTTGGTTTGGAGCGGGATGGCAAGCTGCACGTCTTCGTCGAGGCGCTCGACTATCGAGACCGTCGCGGACGCATCGAGGTCTTTAGCTTCGATAAGGAACTTGATCTGGTCGGCCATGGAGTTTGCCTGTCGGAGCCATGGCACCTGTCTTACCCCTTTGTGTTCGAGGCAGAGGGCGACATTTACATGTTGCCGGAGGCCTATCGCTCGGGCGGCCTGACGCTCTACCGAGCGACCGATTTTCCGCGACGATGGGAAGCGGTGTCCCGCATAAAGTTGCCTGAGATGGCGGTCGATGCGACGCCGATGTTCCATGGCGGCAAGTGGTGGATCTTCTGTTCGCCGGTGGGTCGAAAGAAAGACGAGCTGCATGTGGTCTATGCCGACAGGCTTGAAGGTCCATGGACAAGCCATCGGTCCAACCCCGTGCGCCGAGGCAATGACGGATCGCGGCCGGGAGGAACGCCGATCCTCATCGACGGAAGCGTCGTCCTGCCTGTCCAGGATTGCTCAACGACCTATGGCGAAGCCGCGAGGGCATTGCGGTTCAACCAGCTGACCACGGACAAAGTTTCATTTGAGCTTGGCGATCCGATCAGGCCGCCACCATCGCTCGCACCCTTTGACGCGGGCCTGCATACACTGTCCGCATGCGGGCCATTTACCTTGCTCGACGTCAAGCGCATCGACCGGTCATTTAAGGGAAGCGTCATCGGCCGGATTGGCAAGGTTCGCCGAGCCGTTGCAGGATTTCACCGGCCTTGGCGCGGAACGACGCCGGGTTGAAGCGCTCCAATAGCCGCGCTCGTCCCGCTTGCCCCATCCCGCGTAAATTCTTGGGATGATTTAGGCTGAACCGGATCGCAGCGGCGAGCGATTGTGGGTCATCGGGTTCGACCAGCAAGCCGGTCACGCCGTTGATGATCGAATGTGCCATTTCGCCCACCGATGAACCGATGACCGGCAGGCCAGCCTGCATCGCTTCATGGGCCGCAAGGCAGAATCCCTCGGACCGGGACGGTTGGACGTAGAGGTGCTGGCTTGCCAGGAATTGGGCCGGTTCCCCGATGAAGCCTGCAAGCTCGACATTGTCGAGACCTGCCTCGAGGATCAGCGCCTTCAAATCTTCGAGCTCCGTCCCGGTGCCGCCGATCGTAAGGTGCAAACCGCGGTCGGGCGGATTGCTTTCGTGCAGAATTTTGAGCGCCGCGATCAATACATCATAGCCCTTGACGCGGTGGAGGCGTCCGAGGCTGCCAATCCGCAGAGTTTCTCCTGTGGTCCAAGGCATGGCCTGGGGCGTATCTTCTTTCGCCGCGAAGATCGGCCAAACGATCAGCCGCTCCTCCGGTACGCCAAGTGCCTTGCGGGAAAACTCCGCGACTGAATCGCTGTCCGCCACCCAGATTTTTGACCGGTTGCGCATCATCCGCAGCAGTCGCTGATTGGCGGGACGCAAATAGGCCGCATGCTGCCAGCTGACCACCGGCACCTTCCGCGCCGCCGCGGCTCGCTGCCCAAGCAGGGTTGCCCGTGTCAATGAAGTCCAGACAGCGTCAGGGCGGTACTGCGCTAGCACAGACCTTAGCCAGCGATTGGCGGCCCAATGGTCTTTCTCGCCGCCTTTTCTGACATGGACGGTCAGTCCCGCGCCAGTCATCGCCGGCAGAGCGCGCCCATCCCGGCGCGTCAGCGCGAATATCTCGACCTCCGAGCCACAGTCGCGCAGCGCGGTTGCAATAGCCGGAACAGGAAATGCCGCTCCGCCTCCTTCGAGCGAATTGATGACATAAGCGATTTTCATGATCTGGCGTCGATGAACAGTGACGATGATTGGCGCTGCCGTCAAAGACGGCAAGGTATGGCACCAGCCGCAGTCCGGGCTGGGCGGTCAGCATTGATTGGGCTAGCGTTGACCAGAAATCCCGTTGGATGGTTTGATCGTGGACATGATGCAGGATCAGGGATTGATCGGAGCGCTGGAAAGCGGGCGCGCCGAAATCCGCCGTTTCCTGGTTGCGCGCACCGGCAGTGAGGCGGATGCCGACGATTTGCTAAGCGAGCTCTGGATCAAGGTCCGTGCCGGCCAATCGGGCCCGGTCGCAAGCCCGAAGAGCTATTTGTACCGGATGGCCAACAATCTGGTGCTCGACCGGCTTCGCGCCGCCCGCAGAAGGCAGCGGCGCGAGGCGGAGTGGACAGAGGAGCGCCACGGCTTGCTGCATTCTACTGACGAGGTGGTTGAGCCCGCGCCGACGGCGGAGCAAATGCTGATCGAAGTCGAGCAGGCCCGGCGCCTGGCAGAAGCGATCGCGCAGCTGCCGCCCGGCGCCCAGCGCGTATTGCGACGGCACAAATTGGACGGGTTGAGTCACGGCGAGATTGCGGCGGAGCTCGGCATCAGCAGAAGCGCTGTCGAGAAGCATATGGCCGTCGCGATGGCGCATTTGCGCCGATTGATGGGTGACTGAGGTGATGGGGTTATCGCGGCGTCTGGATTATAAGCAGGGAGCCTCAACAGCGTACGCCCGGGGCTGGAAACGATGACAATGGAACGGATCAGGGAGGAGGCCGCCGGCTGGCTCATTCGCCAGCAGGACGATGCCATGGATTGGGAAGGCTTCACCGCCTGGCTTGAGGCTGATCCGCAACACCGCGCCGCCTATGATGAGCTGGCGCTGCTTGAAGTCGACCTCGATGCCCACGCACCGATGGTCGCGGAGTATCTGCCAACGGCGCAACCCCTGCCTGAACCAGCCAACGATGTGCAGCCTATCCGATGGAAACGTTGGGCCGGCGTTGGCGGGGGTGTCGCCGCGGCAATGTTGGTTGTCGGGCTGACGCTTCAGCCGGGCGGCCCGGTGGACGCTGTCCAGGACTATCAATCGAGCAACGCGAAAAGCAGTCAGATCGCCCTTGCCGATGGCACCAGGGTAGTGCTTGCCCCGGCTAGTCGCCTGCGGGTGCGGGGGTCAGAGCTGGACCTTCAAGGAACTGGCTATTTCGAAGTGCCGCACCGCTCCGGTCGAAAGCTGACGATTCAGGCCGGCGACATCGCCGTAACGGACATCGGGACGAAATTCTCGATCGGCAATGAACCGGAAGGTGCAATTGTCGACGTGGCCGAGGGGTCGCTGTCGGTGACGTCGCGGCGCCTGGCTTCGCCGATTCAACTCAAGGCGGGGCGGGGGATAAGGGTCGATCGATCAAATGGCACCGTCCGTTTGGCCGACATCGACCCGAGCCACGTTGCGAGCTGGCGAACCGGCAAACTTCAGTTCGATCAAGTGCCGCTGTCGCTAGTCGTTAAGGACATCTCTCGTTATTCGGGGCAGAGGGTGACGGTTGCCCAAGCCATCGCCAGCCAGCCATTCAGCGGGGTAATTGCGATAAACGATGGTCAGTCGCCTGCCCAAACCCTGGCCCAGATCCTTTCGCTTGAGGCAAAGCCGGTGGCTGGCGGCATTCGCCTGGAGCCTCGCCGCCGGTAGCGCGATCGCGGCGCCCGCTACGGCGCTGGCGACGGCTAAACCGATCGACATTCCGGCGGGTCCGCTCGATCAGTCGCTGCGGCGCCTGTCGGACCTGACCGGCGCGTCGATCGGCTTTGCCGGCCGATTGCCGCAGATTCGAACGCGTAGCGTGCGTCGCGCCGTGTCGGCAGCCGAAGCGCTCGGGCAAATGCTGGCCGGGACCGGGTATCGGGCCGTTCCGGTAGGGCCACGCAGCTTTCGTCTCGAGCCTGCACCCTCGAGAACTGCCCCGGATCAGCAAAACCCGTCACCCGTATATGCCGATACAGACAGTCCGGCTGAAATCATTGTCACTGCGCTCAAGCGGGCGCGGCCATTGTCGACCCTGCCGGCGACGGTCACTGTCCTTCGGGGCTTTGGGCTCGACGCTCCAGTCGGGCTGGCCGGAACCGGGCAGATTGCGAACGAGGTTTCGTCGCTGACCAGCAGCAGCCTGGGACCAGGGCGAAATCGGCTGTTTCTCAGGGGCATTGGCGACGGGCCACTCAACGGATTCAACCAGGGCAGCGTCGCCATGCTGCTTGATGAGGCGCGGCTGACCTATGATGCGCCGGATCCCGACTGGGCCTTGGTCGATATCGACCAGATCGAAGTCCTGGAGGGGCCGCAAGGGCCGCTGTATGGGACCGGCGCGTTGGGCGGAATCGTCAAGATTTCAACCAACCGACCCGATCCAACGCGGGCAACGGGCACCGTGACAGCCAGCCTGGCCTCGACCCGCGACGGAGACTTGTCGAACAGCCAGTCGGCGGTTCTCAACCTGCCTATCATCACCAGTCGTCTCGCGGTTCGCGCCGTTGCCTATCGCCAGGAGCAGGCCGGATGGATCAACAATATTGGCGGGGCCAGCGACGCAAATCGCGAGCGCCTGACGGGAGCCCGCCTGTCCCTGCGCTGGCATCCCGCCGACCATTGGACGGTGGATCTGATGGCATCGACACAGGAGCGAAAAGCCTTTGACAGCCAATACGTCGACGGCAACGTCGGTCCCGTCGATCGGCCGGATCGCGGGTTGGAGCCGCGCGACCTGGACAATCGGCTGGCAATGATGACGATCGCTGGCCGCGTTGGCGAACTTGAGCTGACATCCATCAGCAGCATCAACAAGCAGGAGGCGGTTGCCGAATATGACGCAACTCCGTTGGGGCCCGTGCTGGGCACCAATGGCCCGACGATGGTCAGCGACGACCGGACCTACAGCCTGTTCGACCAGGAGTTTCGCATCAGCAATGGGGAGGCCGGAAGGTTCGATTGGCTGGCCGGCATCTCATACATCAAGGCCGAGACCGACGCCGACATTCGGGCGCATGATGCATCGTTGACGCAACCCGTTTTGAGCCTACGGCGCTCGATAACCGAGGCGGCCGTGTTTGGCGAAGCAAGCTTCGCAATCACGCCGCAATTTACGCTGGGAGGCGGGGGACGTGTCTTTGCCAGCAAATTTGATGACGAGGGCCAGCAGGGGAGTTCCGGAAGCCTTCGCAGCAAGCAGAATATCAGAGGCGCGGGCAGCGCAAGCCTGACCTGGACCCCGTCGAATGCCGCGACCTTTTTTCTTCGCGCGGCGACCGCCTATCGCCCAGGCGGGATCAACGTTGAACCCGATGCTACGCAGGCGGTCCATGATGCCGATGAATTGGCGAGCATCGAACTGGGTTCGCACATTCGGTTGGGCCGGGACTTTTCGGCGGACGCCACCTTTTTCGCCACGCGATGGCGACACGTGCAGGCCGATGAATTGCTCGCCAACGGGTTGGTGGCGACCCGCAATGCCGGCAACGCCAGGAATTTTGGAATTGAAGCGAATCTGCGTTGGAATCTCACATCAGACTCGGAGTTCAGTGGGGGTGTCATTTGGCAATCCGCCCGTTTGAACTCCGCCAGCGGAACCATCGACATTGACGATGCCCGTCTTCCCGCGGTGCCGCAGTTGGCTACCCGGGTGAAGTTCGCACAGGGCTTCAGGTTGGGATCGTGGGAAAGCAAGGCCGATGTCGGAATGCGCTATGTCGGCGCTACGCATCTCAGCTTCGACCCGATCCTTGACCGGCGAACTGGAAATTATGTCGTCGTTGACGCTTCGATCACGGCGACGCGCGGCAATTGGAGTGTGGCGATCGTAGGCGACAATCTCACCAACTCCAGCGCCGATACATTTGCGTTCGGCAATCCGTATCGCGTTCGCGCCATACCGCAGCACACGCCGATCAAGCCGCTGACCGTTGGCGTCACCCTGGGCCGGAAGTTTTGA
>NZ_JAHFPY010000071.1 GCF_023266535.1 Sphingomonas sp.
CTGGTGCTGGAGCGCACGATCGACGCCCCGATCGATCTGGTGTGGGAAGCCTATACCGACCCCGAGCATCTGAAGCGCTGGTTCGCGCCGCGCCCGTTCGAAATCACCGAGTGCGAGCTCGACCTCCAGCCTGGCGGCGTGTTTCGCATCCGCATGGTCGGACCCGACGGCTTCGACACCGGCCACGGCGTTCCCGGCTGCGTGCTCGAAGTGGACAAGGGCAAAAAGCTGGCCTGGACCAGTGCGCTCGGCCCAGGATATCGCCCGAACGAAGCCGGCGTTGGCTGCGAAAGCTTCCCGATGACCGCAGTCGTCACCTTCGAGGACGCCGGCAATGGCAAGACCGCCTACAAGGCTGTTTCGCTCCACCGGAACGAAGCCGACCGCAAGGCTCACGAAGATATGGGCTTCCACGACGGCTGGGGCACGGTCGCCGGCCAGCTCGAGGAATATGCCCAGGGCCTGAGCGCCAGAGCCTGAGCGCCATCACGAAAATGCGCCGGGATCTTTCGACCCCGGCGCACCCCGTTCCCCCGGTAAGGGGATTTTTATTTCACTGGGTCCCCATCAAAGTGCCACTTTGATGGGATCCTAATAGCCGCGCCAGTAAGCGGTGCGGCGGGTGATATCGATGTCACGGATGCGGCCATCGTAATTGACCTTGCAGTCAAAGCTCAGGTCCGCACCGTTGCTGTAGCCATAGCTGCCGTAGCCGCGGCGGCCATAGCCTTCGTAGCCCTGGTAGCCCGAGGTGGCGACACCGTAGACATGAAGGCCGTAGGACTTCCGATCGACACGGGTAATGCCCTGGACACGGCCGCCGGCGCCATAGCCGTTATTGTAGCCGTAGCCGTTGGAGCCGTAGCGGTTGTAACCGCCGCCGTTATAACCGTTATAGCCATTGTAACCGCCGTAGCCGCCCATGTTGCCGTAGCCATAATAGCCATTGTAGCCGTTCAGGCGGGCCTCGACGGCGCGGGCGCACTGGTCGATCGCGGCGCTCTGGTTGTTATATTGGTTGTAGCCGTAGTTGCCGTACGGATAGCGGCCATAACCGAGGATCTGGCCGACGATCTGGCCGACCACATTGTTGTTATAGCCATATCCGTAACCATAGCCTGGATACTGGGCTGCTGCCGGGCTTGCGATACCCACCAGCGCTGCCAAGCCGGCTGCCCCGGCCAGTAGTTTGATCTTCGCCGACATCGGCTTTCTCCTTAGAAACGCAACAATCCACCCGGATTCCCGGGAATAAGAACGCATTTAAGGACCGGCGGATGCATCTGCTCTGAATAGCAATTCGCCCGTTTGTTCATAATGGTTAACAAGGCGAGCAACCGACGCTGGCGCGGAATTCCTAATGGAATTCAAGCTGGCGGAGAGATTGCGAGCCCGGACGGCCTGCGCGCGGCAGCGCGACAGGACCGACGGCGCGCGATTCACTCGCGCGCCGAGGCAATTCCTTAGTAACCTTGCCAGGTAGCAATGCGCCGCTTGATCGAGATGTCGCGGATCTGGCCGCTGCGATAGACCTTGCATTCGAAGCTGAGGTCCGCGCCCGCGCCATAGCCATAGGTGCCATAATTGTTGCGGCCATAGCCCTGGTAGCCGCCGTAGCCCGAGCTGGCGACGCCGCTGACCTTCAGGCCATAACTTTTGCGCTGGACCCGCGTGATGCCTTCGACCCGGCCAAACTGCCGGTAGCGGTCGTAATTATAGCCCTGATAATAATTGTAATTGCTGCGGTTGAGCCGCTGCTCGACGGCGCGCGCGCAGCGATCGACGCCGAACCGTTCGTTGCCATACTGATTGTAGCCATAGTTGCCGTAGGGGTAGCGGCCATATTGGTAGCTGTTAATCAGCGCGCCGAGGATTCCACCCTGGTTGGGAGGCGGCGGCGGAGGATAATATTGGGCTTCAGCCGGGACCGACATGCTGACGAGCGTCGCCAATCCGGCCGCTCCGATAACAAGCTTTACCTTCGCCGACATCACTGCCTCCTTTGATGTGCCGTTACGAATAACGTTACACCTCCGGAAAGGATGCAAGCAAAATGCAAAAGAAAAGGGGAGCATAGGCGGCGGCCCATGCTCCCCGGGGTTCGGACAATTGAAGGTGTAACAATCACCGTCCCGCGCCAGTAGTTATCGAAGGATAATATGCTTCAAATTTGTTTCGCTTAGGCACTTGGGCCGCATGCCGCTGTGCGGGGCGCTGCGGATAAGTTATGCCTGTAGCCGTGGGGAAGGGGTTTCGGCATCCTTCTGGGCGGGTCATAGCCCTCGGTCGCCTGATGCTGGCGACGCTGTTCTTTGCCGCCATCCTGATCGATGTCAGCCAGCCGACCCATTACCCTGAACTCACCTATGCGCTGCTCGGCGGCTATGTTGTGTTTGCCGCCGTCATCGTCGCCGCGACCTGGCGCGATTGGTGGCTCGACGCCAAGCTTGCGGGCCCGGCCCACGCCGTCGACATCATCTTGTTCGCCGCGCTGGTCCTGCTGACCGAGGGCTTCACCAGCCCGTTCTTCACTTTCTTCATCTTCCTGCTGCTGTCGGCGGCGATCCGCTGGGGCTGGAACCTGACCGCCGCAACCGCGATCCTGCTCGCCCTGCTCTATCTAATCGTCGGCATGCTGGTGGTCAGCACCGACCAGGTGTTTGAGCTGCAGCGCTTCATCGTCCGCGCCGGCCATCTGGTGATCATCTCGCTGATCCTGATCTGGTTCGGCGCCAACCAATGGCGCACGGCCTATTATCTGCCGGACGAGGAATTGCTGTCTCGTCCTAAAATTGAGGAATCGCCGCTGGAGAACGGCCTCCGCGCTGCCATGGCCGGCGTCGGGGCCAAGCACGGCGCCTTCATCTGGCGCGAGCCCGGTCGTGACGAATTGCACGGCCTCGCCATCACCGACGGCAGCGTCGGCATGGTGAAGCTGCCGTCGGATGGTATCGCCGAACAGTGGGCGACAAGTCCCTTCCTCTACGACTTGGCCAGGAACCGCGGCCTCAGCCGCGACGCCGAACGCAACCTTGAGCGAATCACGCCGCGCGACAGGATCCCCAGCCGGACGATGGCCGAATTGCATCTGGCCGAGGGGTTGGCGATTCCGGTCCAGTCCGACCGCGGCGAAGGAGCGCTATTCCTCGAACGCATTGCCAATCTGTCGACCGACCACATCGACATCGGCCAGCAGGTCGCGGCCGACGTGTCCGTCCATATCCAGCGCCACGCTCTGTTGAAGGCGGCCGAAGACAGCGCCGAAGCTCGTTCGCGCCTGACCCTCGCCCGTGACCTTCACGACAGCGTGGTGCAGTTCATTGCCGGCGCCGCCTTCCGGCTCGAGGCGATGAAGCGGACGACTGGGGCTGGCCGCGATATCGAGCCGCAGCTCGACGAGCTGAAGCAGCTGATGATGCAGGAACAGCGCGAGCTCCGTAACTTCATCAAGGCATTGCGCAGCGGTCCGTTGGTGGCGCTCAACGACCTTGCCGCCGAGCTGAAAACGCTGGCCGAGCGGCTGACCCGTCAATGGGACGTCGCCTGCAATTTCTCGGCTCGATCGGCCGACTTGATGATCCCGACCCGGCTTCGGCTCGATACGCACCAGCTGATGCGCGAGGCGGTCGCCAATGCCGTCCGCCACGCCCAGGCCAAGTCGATTGACATCGAACTGAACGCCGCGCCGAATGAGCTTCGGCTGACGGTGGTCAACGACGGCGCCGCCTTCCCCACGCGCGGCGGACGGATCGAGATGCCGACCTCGCTCGGTGAAAGGGTGCAGCAGGCTGGCGGCATGATCGACATGGCGCGGGGAATGGGGGTTACGAAATTGTCGATTTCGCTTCCGATCGGCGAGGGACTGGCATGACCAGGGTGCTGCTTGCCGACGATCATCCGATGATCCGCACCGCGCTGGAAGTGCTGCTCCGCGACACCAGCTACGAACTGGCCGGCATCGCCGGGACAGGCGAGGCCGCGCTCGCCGAGCTGGAGCGGCTCGACCCGGAGATTTTGCTGCTCGACCTGCAAATGCCGGGCGGCAGCGGCATGGACGTGCTGCGTCAAATCCGGGCGAAGAAGAAGCCGGTCAAGGTGATCCTGCTGACCGCCGCGATCGATGATCACACCCTGCTCGAAGCCAAGGCGCTAAAGGTCCACGGCATGGTGCTGAAGAATTCGGACCCGTCCTATCTGCTCGATTGCCTCGACACTGTCCGGCTCGGCCGAACCTGGATCGACCCGGAGCTGATCGAACGCGCCGGCGAGCTGGCCAAGGCCGGCAAGCGCAGCGCGCATCGGGGCCTCGCCCCACGCGAGC
Organism: Sphingomonas sp.; assembly: GCF_023266535.1. Taxonomy (GTDB): domain Bacteria; phylum Pseudomonadota; class Alphaproteobacteria; order Sphingomonadales; family Sphingomonadaceae; genus Sphingomicrobium. The sequence continues at coordinate 4,322 of NZ_JAHFPY010000071.1, forward strand.
GCCAACTGGTCGACTTCGTCCGGCGGGGCCTCCGCAACCGGGAGATCGCCGAACAGCTCGGCGTTACCGAGGGCACGGTCAAAGCTTATCTCCACGCGGTGTTCGAAAAACTCGGCGTCAGCAGCCGCACCGAGCTCGCTATCCGCGCCGGGGAATTCCTCGCCGTTCCCTAGGCGTCCGGCAGCCTACTTCGCGCCTTCCATCCCCGTGAAATGGCCGAGGAAGGCGTAAACGTCCGAATATTCCTCGATGATCTTGGTAACCGGCTTGCCGCTGCCATGGCCTGACCGGACGTCGATCCGGATCAGGTGCGGCGCCGTGCCGGTGTCCGGCTCGGCCTGCAGCCTGGCGATATATTTGAAGCTGTGACCGGGAACGACGCGGTCGTCGGTGTCGGCGGTGACCGCGATCAGCGGCGGGTAATCCTTGCCGCCCTTGATGTTGTGATAGGGCGAATAGGATAGCTGCGTTCTGAAATCCTGCTCCTTGTCGGGATGGCCATAGTCATCGACCCAGTAGCGGCCGGCGGTGAATTTATCGAAGCGCAGCATGTCCATCACGCCGACGCCCGGCGCGACCGCGTCAAACAGGTCGGGGCGCTGGTTGGTCACCGCACCGACCAGCAGGCCGCCGTTCGACCGCCCGATCGCCGACAGCCCTTTCGGGGCGGCGATGCCTTCTGCCTTCAGATATTCGCCAGCGGCGATGAAATCGTCGAACACATTCTGCTTGTTCTGCAGCCGGCCCGCATCGTGCCAGGCATTGCCATATTCCGAACCGCCGCGAAGGTTGGCCACCACATAGGTGCCGCCCTGCTCGATCCAGGCGATGGTCATCGGGCTGAAGCCGGGCGTCAGCGCGATGTTGAACCCGCCATATCCGTACAGCATCGTCGGCGCCGGCCCGGTCGAGCCTTTCTTGCGGACGATGAACATCGGCACCCGAGTGCCGTCCTTCGACGGATAGAAGCGCTGCTCGACCGAGATGCTGTCGGGATCGAAGGTCAGCTTGGGCACCGCCCATTCGCTCGCCCGCCCGGTCGATGCGTCATAGCGATAGATGGTCGTTGGCCGGTTGTAGCTGGCGAAGGAGAAGAAGGTCTCGGGGTCTTTGTCCTTGCCGCCGAATCCGGCGACCGTGCCGATGCCGGGCAGCGCGATCGTCGACAGCTGCTTGCCGGTCAGGTCAAAGGTCCGCACTTCCGACTTGGCATCGACCAGGTAGGCGGCGATCAGCTTGCCGCCGACCAGGTCGACATCGTCCAGCGCCGACTTGGCCTCGGGGATGACAGTGACCGGGGCGATCCGCCTGATCGCATCCGCCGCCACGACCCGCTTCAGCGGCGCATCCTGGTCGGTCGAAAAGAAGAAGCGGCTGCCCTCGTTGCCGATATAGTTCCATTGGTTCTTGAGGCCGGTGAACATGGCGATCGGCGGGGAGCCCGGCCGCTTCAGGTCAACCACATGGACGTCATTCTCGTCGCCCGCTTCGGAGGTAGTCACCACCAGCCAGCGGCCGTCCTCCGTCACGAACGCACCATGGCTGAGCTTGGGATTGTCGGGCGTCGCATAGACGACCTTATCTGCCGCCTGCGCTGTCCCCAGCCTGTGGAAGTAGACCCGCTGGTTGAGCGTCGCGTCCTGGAAGGTCGCACCGGCGGCGGGCTCGGGATAGCGCGAGTAATAAAAGCCCTTGCCATCCTTGGCCCAGCTGACGCCGCCGGCATATTTCAGCCACTTGAGTTCGTCGGCCAGGATTTTGCCGGTGGCGGTGTCCATCACCTTGACGGTGCGCCAGTCGGTGCCGCCGTCCTGGATCGAATAAGCCAGCAGCTTGCCGTCCTCGCTCGGCGTCCATTCGGCCAGTGCCGTCGCACCGTCGGCCGACCAGGTGTTGGGATCGATCAGCTGCCTTGGTTCGCCATTCAGCCCGCTGCGTACGAATAGGACCGACTGGTTCTGCAGGCCCGTGTTGTGGGTGTAGAAATAAAGACCCTCCTTCTTCACCGGCAGGGCGTATCGCTCATAATCGTAGAGCTGGGTCATCCGCTGCTTGAACGCGGGGCGGAGCGGCAGCGTGGCGAGGAATTCGTCGGTCACCTCATTTTCGGCGGTCACCCAGGTCCGCACCTCGGGATCGTTGCGGACGTCATTTTCGAGCCAGCGATAGGGATCGGCCACCGAGGTTCCGAAATGATCCTCGGTGAGGTCGACGCGGCGCGCCGGCGGATAGCGGAGGCCTTGCACGACCAGCGTTGGTGCGGGCGACGGCGCCGGCTCGGCGGCAGCCACCGCAGGAGGCGGCGGTGCCGGAGCACTGACACAGGCAGTAGTCGACAGGAAGGCAAGCAACAGGATCCGGCGCATGTGGACATCCCCCGAGGGCAAAAAGAAAGGCGCCGGCAAGCTAGCCGACGCCCTTCTGATTACAAGCGGTTCGAAACGTTAGGCTTCGACCTCGTCCTCGATCATCACCGGACCCGAGTCCTGGCCCTTGGCCGAGGTGTCGCGATCGATGAATTCAATGATTGCGATCGGCGAGGCGTCCGACGCGCGGATGCCAGCCTTGATGACGCGAGTGTAGCCACCGTTACGGTCGGCGTAGCGCGGGCCGATGACGTCGAACAGCTTCACCAGCTGCGTGTCATCCATCAGCCGGGCATAGGCCAGACGGCGGTTGCTGAGGCCGCCCTTCTTGGCCAGCGTGACCAGCTTCTCGACGTATGGGCGAAGCTCCTTCGCCTTGGCGGTCGTGGTGGTGATCTGCTCATGCTTGATGAGAGCGGCCGCCATGTTGCGGAACATGGCTGCGCGGTGGGCCGAAGTGCGCTGCAGCTTACGATGACCGACGCGATGACGCATTGTTCTTTTCCTTCGTTCGTAGAGGGGCCGTATCAGGCACCCCAATCCTGGCAGCAGTCACGGTCGCTGCGCTTCACCGTCGCCCCGGCCGACGCCGGGGCATTGGTCGTTAGCCCAGAAGTTCCTGTTCGAGCTTCTTGGCCATTTCCTCGATGTTCTCCGGCGGCCAGCCGGGGATGTCCATGCCGAGGCGCAGGCCCATCGAGGCAAGGACTTCCTTGATCTCGTTGAGGCTCTTGCGGCCGAAGTTCGGCGTGCGGAGCATCTCGGCCTCGGTCTTCTGGACGAGGTCGCCGATGTAGATGATGTTGTCGTTCTTGAGGCAGTTGGCCGAGCGGACCGACAGCTCCAGCTCGTCGACCTTCTTGAGGAGGTACCGGTTGAGCTGGTTGGTGTCGGCGGCCGTGCCTTCGACCGGAGCGCCGCCCATGCCGGGGACGCCGGCCATCGCCGCGGTCGGAACGGCGCGGATCTGGCTCTCGTCGAAGTGGACGAACAGCTGCAGCTGGTCCTGCAGGATGCGGGCCGAATAGCCGAGCGCGTCCTCCGGGGTGACGGTGCCATCGGTCTCGATGGTCAGCGTCAGCTTGTCGTAGTCGAGCTCCTGGCCGACGCGGGTGTTCTCGACCTTGTAGGCGACCTGGCGGACCGGGCTGTACAGCGCATCGACCGGGATCAGGCCGATCGCGGCGTCGGCCGGACGGTTGGCCGCGGCCGGGACATAGCCCTTACCGATGTCGGCGGTCAGCTCCATGTTGAGCGTCGCGCCGTCGTCGAGGTGGCACAGCACCAGGTCAGGGTTGGTGATCTCGATGTCGCCGGTGGTGGCGATCTGGCCGGCGGTGACTTCGCCCGGGCCAGTGGCCGACAGCTGGAGCCGCTTCGGGCCCTCGCCTTCCATCTTCAGCGCGATCTGCTTCACGTTGAGGATGATGTCGGTGACGTCCTCGCGGACTCCCGCGAGGCTCGAGAACTCATGCAGCACGCCCTCGATCTTGATCGAGGTCACCGCTGCACCCTGCAGCGACGACAGCAGCACCCGGCGCAGCGAGTTGCCGAGGGTCATGCCGAAGCCGCGCTCCAGCGGCTCGGCGACGAACGCGGCCTTGCGGCGCACGTCGGTACCCGGCTTGCGCTCCAGCGCGTTCGGCTTCTTGAGTTCCTGCCAGTTCTTTGCGTTGACGGCCATGTTACTTCCTTGGCAGTGGAGCCGCGGCGTCCCGCTAAGCTCCGGATTTAAAACCTAATTCGTCATTCCCGCGAACGCAGGAACCCAGCGAAGAGCTTAGACTCTCCGCCGCTTCGACGGCCGTACCCCGTTGTGCGGGATCGGCGTGACGTCGCGGATCGAGGTGATCTGGAAGCCGACCGCCTGCAGCGCACGAAGCGCGCTCTCGCGGCCCGAACCCGGACCCTTGACCTCGACCTCGAGGGTGCGGACGCCATGTTCGGCGGCCTTGCGGCCGGCGTCTTCAGCCGCGACCTGCGCCGCGTACGGCGTCGACTTGCGGCTGCCCTTGAAGCCCATCATGCCGGCGCTCGACCAGGCGATTGCATTGCCCTGCGCGTCGGTGATGGTGATCATGGTGTTGTTGAAGCTGGCGTTCACATGCGCGACGCCGGCGGTGATGTTCTTGCGCTCGCGACGGCGGAGGCGCTGAGGTGCTTGAGCCATTGGAAATCCCTAATTTCTCTAAGTCGAGGAGAAGCAGCCCTTGGGCTTACTTCTTCTTGCCGGCGATCGGCTTGGCCTTGCCCTTGCGGGTGCGCGCATTGGTATGCGTGCGCTGGCCGCGGACCGGCAGGCCCTTGCGATGACGCAGGCCGCGATAGCAGGCGAGGTCCATCAACCGCTTGATGTTCATCGCCGTCTCGCGGCGAAGGTCGCCCTCGACGGTGTAATCGGCGTCGATCGCCTCGCGGATGTGCAGCACTTCCTGGTCGGTCAGGTCCTGGACGCGGCGCTCCGGCGCAATCGACAGCTTGTCGGTGATTTCCTTGGCTTTGGCCTGGCCAATGCCGTGGATATATTGCAGCGCGATCACAACGCGCTTGTTGGTCGGCAGGTTAACGCCGGCGATACGTGCCATGTAATACTTCTCCTAGCTCCACAGGGCGGCGGGCACCCGACCGCCCCATCTCAAAGCGTTAATCCCATCAAACGGAAAAACGGCGCGCGCACGAATGCGCCGCCGGTCTACCGGTGAAACGGGATAGCGCGCATGTAGGATTGGGCCAGCGCAGAGTCAAGCGTCTGGACTTGCAAGTGAATGACGCTACCGGTTGGCCATGCGCAAGCTGGGGTGGGCACTAGTTTTTGTCGTCATTTTGGTCGCCGCGGCGGTCGTGGTCCTGCCTGGCTATGTCGAGCGGGGCCAGAACCATGTCGACGGCAAGCCGCTGATCCCGGTCAGCGAACAGGCACGCAAACTCCACGCCAGCCTGACGATCGTTGACCTCCATGCCGACACGCTCTTGTGGAAGCGCAGCCTGCTGACCCGGGCCGACCGCGGCCACGTCGATCTGCCGCGGCTCGAACAGGGCAATGTCGCGTTGCAGGTTTTTTCGTCGGTCACCAAGTCGCCCAAGGGGCTCAACTACGACCGTAACAGCGCCGACGCGACCGACGACATAACCCTGCTGGCGATTGCCCAGGCTCAACCGGTGCGCACTTGGGACTCACTGCTCCAGCGCTCGCTGTTCCAGGCCCGCAAGCTCGGCCGGGCGGTCGCCGGCTCGGACGGGAGTCTTATCAAGATCACCGACAAGTCAGGTCTCGACAGATTATTGGTCGAGCGCCTCGATGAAACCAAGCGCCCCGTTCTGAAAACCCCCTATGCGACCCCCGTTCGAGGACCTGTCCCGGTCGGCGCCATGCTCTCGATCGAAGGCCTCCACGACCTCGAGGGCAAGTCCGGGAATCTCGACAAGCTCTATGCGGCGGGTTTCCGCATGGCGGGCCTGACCCATTTCTTCGACAACCAGCTGGCCGGGTCGATGCACGGCGAGTCCAAGGCCGGCCTCACCCCCTTCGGCCGGCAGATCGTCCGGGCGATGGAAGCCAAGGGGATGATCGTCGACGTCGCCCACTGCAGCCACGCCTGCGTCGCCGACATTCTCGCCATGGCCCGCCGCCCGGTCGTCTCCAGCCATGGCGGGGTCAAGGCGACCTGCAACAACAACCGCAACCTCACGGACGAGGAAATCCGCGGTGTCGCCCGGACTGGCGGCGTGATCGGCATCGGCTATTGGGACGCGGCGGTGTGCGACATTTCGCCGCACTCGATCGCCAGGGCGATGCGTTACGTCCGCGACCTGGTCGGGATCAGCCATGTCGCGCTCGGCAGCGATTTCGACGGCTCGACTACTACCCGCTTCGACGTCGCCCACCTCGACCAGGTCACCCAGGCCCTGCTCGACGAGGGCTTCACCCCGGACGAGATCCGCGCAGTGATGGGCGGCAATGCCCTGCGCGTGATCCGCGCCGGACTGGTGCCGATGCCCGCCCTTGTGCCAAGGGCCGCGCGATGAAGCGCCTGTTCCACGACCAGCCGATCCCCGAAGACCTTCGCGGCGCGATCATCGCTCTCGGCAATTTCGACGGCTTCCATCTGGGCCACCAGGCGGTGGTCGGCCGCGCGGTGCAGCGCGGAGCGCACGAGCGGCGGCCGGTGATCGTCGCCACCTTCGATCCCCATCCCGTGCGCCACTTCAGGCCCGATACGCCGCCGTTCCGGCTGACCACGCTCGACCAGCGCGAGGAGATGTTCGCCCATGCCGGGGCGGATGCCATGCTCGTGTTCAGGTTCGGCGCCGAACTGGCCAGCACGACCGCCGAGGATTTCGTGGTGAAGCTGCTCGGCGAGCATCTCGGCGCGGCCGGCGTCGTCACCGGCGAGGACTTCACCTTCGGCAAGGGCCGCGGCGGCAATGTCGACGTGCTGCGCGATCTCGGCGCGGAGCACGGCATTATCGCCGAAACGGTCGGCGCCGTGCTGCTCGACGGCACGCGCATCTCCTCCGGCCGGATTCGGGAGGCGCTGCAGGCCGGCGATCCCCATGTCGCTACCCAACAGCTGACCCGCCCCTTCGCCATTCGCGCCGAAGTCATTCACGGCGACAAACGCGGCCGCGACTTCGGCTGGCCGACCGCCAATATGAAGCTCGGCCCCTATTTGCGCCCCGCCTATGGCATTTACGCGGTCCGCGTCCGCCTGCCCGACGACAGCGAATATGACGGCGTCGCCAATCTCGGCCACCGACCGATGTTCGAGCCCGACGAGCTGCTCGAGGCGCATCTGTTCGATTTCGACGGGGATCTTTACGGCCAGCCGGTCGAGGTCGCGCTCCACCATTACCTGCGGCCCGAGGCCAAGTTCGCCACCAACGACGAACTGATCGCCCAGATCGGCCGCGATGCCGCCCAAGCCCGAGAGTTGCTTATATGAAGTTTTGGCTGGGCCGGTTGGCCCTGGTTCTGGCAGTCGCGTTCTTGGGTCTGCCCTTCGTCAATGCCAGTTGGCTGGCCTCCAAGCCGGTCGGCGCGATCAAGCTGATCGCTCATCGCGGCGTCGCCCAGCAGTTCAGCCGAAAAGGTGTGGACAACGACAGCTGCACGGCAACCAGGATCGAACCGCCGGTCCATAACTATTTAGAAAACACCTCGCGTTCGGCGCAAAAGGCGGCTGAAATGGGCGCCGACATGGTGGAGCTGGACATTGCTCCGACCGCCGATGGCAAGATCGCCGTTTTCCACGACTGGACGGTCGATTGCCGGACCGAGGGCAAGGGCGAGACCCGTTCCAGGACCCTGGCCGAGTTACAGGCGCTTTACCCTGGCTATGGTTACACCGCCGACGGCGGCAGGACCTTTCCGCTAAGGGGGCTGCACAAGGACCATATCCCCGGTCTGGAAGAGGTGCTTGCTACCCTCCCGAGAGCCGCGATCCTGTTCAATTTCAAGAGCAAGGACGCGGCCGAGGCTGACCTGCTTGCCGCGGCGCTCAAGGCCGCGGGACGCGACGTCAAGGCGCATGGCGACGGCTTTTACGGCGCGCCCGGCCCGGTCGACCGCATCCGCCAAATCTATCCAACCGCCTGGGCCTGGACCAAGGAAGGTGCCAAGGCTTGCACCAAGGATTATCTGCTGACCGGCTGGACCAGCTTCGTCCCCGAAAGCTGCAAGAACGGAACGATCATGGTGCCGCTGAACCGGCAATGGGCCTATTGGGGCTGGCCCAACCGGCTGCTCCAGCGGATGAACAAGGCCGGCGCCAGGGTGGTGGTCATCGGCCCCTATGGCGAGGGCGAAAGCGGCACCGGACTGTCGCTCCCGGAACAGCTTGGCCAGATCCCTTCGACCTTTACCGGCTACATCTGGGTGGAGGATATCTGGACGGTCGGCCCGGCCTTTCGTCCGAGCCGCGACTATCGCAACCAGGCGCAAATCGATGCCGCCGAGGAAGGGCTGAAGCGGCGCCGGGCGCGGATGAAGTAATCCTCCGGGTTTGCATCTGGCGCATGGCCCGCTAAGGCCCGCCGCAATGTCCGACGCGCCTGATAACAAACCCGATTACCGTTCGACCGTCTTCCTGCCCAAGACCGACTTTCCGATGAAGGCCGGCCTGCCGCAGAAGGAGCCGACGATCCTCGCCAAATGGATGGCGGGCGACATCTATCAACAGGTCCGCAAGAGCCGCGCGGGCCGCGAGAAATTCATCCTTCACGACGGCCCGCCCTACGCCAATGGCGACATGCACATCGGCCATGCGCTCAACCATATATTGAAGGACATGGTGGTTCGCACCCAGACGTTGCTGGGCAAGGACGCGCCCTATGTGCCCGGCTGGGACTGCCACGGCCTGCCGATCGAGTGGAAGGTCGAGGAGCAGTATCGCAAGAAGAAGCTCAACAAGGACGAGGTGCCGGTCAAGGAGTTCCGGGCCGAGTGCCGCGCCTATGCCCAGCATTGGGTCGATGTGCAGCGCGAGCAACTGAAGCGGCTCGGCATCGGCGGCCATTGGGACAAGCCCTACCTTACCATGAACTTCGAAGCGGAGGGGACGATCGTCTCCGAGCTCTACAAGTTCGCGACAAGCGGCCAGCTTTATCGCGGCGCCAAGCCGGTGATGTGGTCCCCGGTCGAAAAGACCGCACTGGCCGAAGCCGAGATCGAGTATGAGGACATCACCTCGACCCAGATCGACGTGGCGTTCGAAATCGTCGAAAGCCCGATCCCTGAACTTGTCGGTGCCCATGCGGTGGTGTGGACGACCACGCCGTGGACCATCCCGGTTAACCAGGCGATCGCGTACAACCCGGACGTTGAGTACGGCATCTACACTTGGGGCGTAGGCAGCCCCGACGGCTCTGACGAAGCTGCAGCAGCAGCCTATGCGGACGTCGTTGCCGAGCAGCCTTGGCTGACTGGCAAATCGAGCCTCCTGCTAGCCAAGGAATTGGTGCCCCAGGTTCAAAAGCGTCTTGAGGCGGCGGTCAAATCTGCTGGCACAGAGATCGAATTGAGCTTGGAACTTGAGAAGCGCGCGACTTTCAAAGGCTCCGGCCTAGCCGGCACCATCGCGCGCCATCCGATGCACAAGCTCGGCGGCTTCTTTGCCAAGCCCCGCCCCTTCCTGCCCGGCGACTTCGTCACCACCGACAGCGGCACCGGCCTGGTCCACATGTCGCCCGACCATGGCGAGGATGACTTTGAGCTGTGCAAGGCCAACGGCATCGATCCGGTGTTCGCGGTCGAGGCTGACGGCCGCTACCGCGACGACTGGCCCTGGCTCGGCGGCAATGACGAGCGGCGCATGTCGGTCATCAACCCCAAGTTCAACGCACCGGACGGCCCGATCAACAATGATCTGCGCGAGGCCGGCGCGCTGCTCGCCGCCTCGGCCGACTATGTCCACAGCTATCCGCACAGCTGGCGGTCCAAGGCCAAAGTCATCTACCGC
>NZ_JAHFPY010000072.1 GCF_023266535.1 Sphingomonas sp.
ACATCGGACATTCCTCACTGTGCTGTCGTCAATGTTCCTATAATGTTCTCATAACGTCAAGAGAGTTTGTTCTACCTTCGTTCCGGTAAGCTGCATTTCACGGAAGCGCTTGATATTGCTGCCTTCATCGTTTAGGGGCGCCCGCATCCCACAGGTGGAACCACCATACCGGTGCCAGCCGAACGGCTGGTGACACGGTTCCACCGAGGCATAACCGGAGGAGATATCCCTATGGCGACCAACGTCGTCACGATGCAGCAATTGCTCGAAGCTGGCGCCCATTTCGGCCACCAGACCCACCGCTGGAACCCGCGGATGAAGCCGTACATCTTCGGCGACCGCAACGGCGTTCACATCATCGACCTGTCGCAGAGCGTTCCGCTGTTCGCCCGCGCGCTCGATTTCGTCCAGCAGACAGTCGCCCGCGGCGGCAAGGTGCTGTTCGTCGGCACCAAGCGCCAGGCACAGGACGCGGTGGCCGAGGCGGCCCGCGTCAGCGGCCAGCACTTCGTCAACCACCGCTGGCTCGGCGGCATGCTGACCAACTGGAAGACCATTTCCAACTCGATCAAGCGCTTCAAGAGCCTTGAGGAGCAGCTGTCGGGCGACACCGCCGGCCTCACCAAGAAGGAAGTGCTGCAGCTGACCCGTGAGCGCGACAAGCTCGAGAATTCGCTGGGCGGCATCCGCGACATGGGCGGCCTTCCGGACGTGATGTTCGTGATCGACACCAACAAGGAAGAGCTGGCGATCAAGGAAGCCAACGTCCTTGGCATTCCGGTCATCGCGATCCTCGATTCCAACTCGAACCCGCAGGGCATCGCCTTCCCGGTTCCGGGCAACGACGACGCCAGCCGCGCCATTCGCCTCTACTGCGAGGCGATCGCCAATGCCGCCAACGCCGGCAAGACCGGCGGCGCCGCGGCGCGCGGCGAGGATATCGGCGAAATGGCCGAGCCGCCGGCGGAAGCCGCGCTCGAGGCGTAAAACCCTCCCCTCCCCGTGAGGGAGGGGATTGAGGGGTGGGTACCCAATACCCACCTTCTCATACTTGATACCCACCCCCGGCCCCTCCCTGTGAGGGAGGGGAGAGATGAGGAAACACCCATGGCTGAGATCACCGCTGCTTCGGTGAAGGAACTGCGCGAGCGCACCGGCGCCGGCATGATGGACTGCAAGAAGGCGCTGGCCGAGAATGCTGGCGACATGGAAGCGTCGGTCGACTGGCTGCGCGCCAAGGGCCTCGCCGCCGCCGCCAAAAAGGCCGGCCGCACCGCCGCCGAAGGCCTGGTCGGCGTGGCCGTCGAGGGCACCAGGGGCGCGGTCGTCGAGGTCAACTCGGAAACCGACTTCGTCGCCAAGAACGAGCAGTTCCAGGACTTCGTCCGCAACGTGTCGACGCTGGCGCTCGGCACCGGCGGCGACGTCGAGGCGCTGAAGGGCGCGGCCTATCCGACCGGCGGCACCGTCGAGGAGAAGCTGACCGAGAATATCGCCACCATCGGCGAGAACCAGTCGCTGCGCCGCACCGCGGTGCTCGAAGTGAGCCAGGGCGCGGTGGTCAGCTATGTCCACAATGCCGCGGCCCCGGGCATGGGCAAGATCGGCGTGCTGGTCGCGCTGGAAGGCGCTGCGTCGGCCGACACGCTGACCGCGCTCGGCAAGCAGATCGCGATGCACATCGCCGCCGCCAACCCGCTGGCGCTCAATGCCGAGGATCTCGATCCGGCGCTGATCGAGCGCGAGCGCGCCATCGCCATCGAAAAGGCGAAGGAAAGCGGCAAGCCCGACAATATCGTCGAGAAGATGGTCGAAGGCTCGATGGCCAAGTTCCGCAAGGAAAATGCCCTGCTGAGCCAGCTGTTCGTGATCGACAACAAGACCCCGGTCGCCGAGGTCGTTGCGCAGGCCGGCAAGGATGCCGGTTCACCGATCGCCCTGAAGGCGTTCGAGCGCTTCCAACTCGGTGAGGGCATCGAGAAGGCAGAGAGCGACTTCGCCGCCGAGGTGGCCGCGGCCGCCGGCGTCAAGAAGGACGAGCCGGTCGCTTAAGCACTGGCTTGCCGCATTCAATTGCGGTTGGCAGAGGGGCGGGTGCGCCGTAAGAGCGCATCCGCCCCTTCGCTTGTCTGGGGCCAATGAAAGAGGATTTGCCCGCCTATGACCCGACCGCGCTTCCACCGCATCCTGTTGAAGCTGTCGGGCGAGGCGTTGATGGGCCCCGGCCAGTTCGGGATCGACCCGGAAACGGTGGCCAGCATGGCCGGCGAAGTGGCCGCGGCCAAGGAAGCCGGGCACCAGCTCTGCCTGGTCGTCGGCGGCGGCAACATCTTCCGTGGGATTGCCGGGGCGGCCCAGGGCTTCGACCGGGCGACCGGCGACTATATGGGCATGCTGGCGACGGTGATGAACGCGCTGGCGGTTCAGAATGCGCTGGAAAAGATCGGGGTCGACACCCGCGTCCAGTCGGCCATTCCGATGTCGAGCGTTTGCGAGCCTTACATCCGCCGCCGCGCCATGCGCCACATGGAGAAGGGGCGGATCGTCATTTTCGCCGCCGGTACCGGCAATCCTTACTTCACCACCGATACCGCCGCCGCGCTCCGGGCCGCCGAAATGGGCTGCAACGCGCTGTTCAAAGGCACCAGTGTCGACGGCGTCTACGATGCCGATCCCAAGAAGGTGAAGACCGCCAGCCGCTACGACAGCTTGAGCTTCAATCGCGTGCTTGCCGACAACCTAAAGGTGATGGACGCCAGCGCCGTGGCGCTGTGCCGCGACAATAATATTCCGATCGTCGTGTTCAACATCCGCCAGCCGGGCAACCTCGCCGAGGTGCTGGCAGGGCGGGGAACCGCTACGATCGTCCAGAACGAGGAGTAGAGGATGCCCGCCTACGACAAGAATGACATCAACCGCCGAATGCACGGCGCGCTGGAAGTGCTGAAGCACGACCTGGCGGGCCTGCGGACCGGCCGGGCATCGACCGCCTTGCTCGATCCGATCCAGGTTGAAGTCTATGGCGCCAACATGCCGATCAACCAGGTCGCGACCGTCTCGGTGCCCGAACCACGCCTGCTGACGGTGCAGGTATGGGACCGGGGCAATATCGGGCACGTTGAAAAGGCGATCCGCAATGCCGGCATCGGCATCAACCCGATCGTCGACGGGCAGTTGATCCGTTTGCCAATTCCAGATTTGACCGAGGAGCGCCGCAAGGAACTGGCCAAGCTCGCCAGCCAATATGCCGAAAAGGCGCGCGTCGCGGTGCGCAACGTCCGCCGCGACGGCATGGACGACCTCAAGAATGACGAGAAGAAGCACGAAATCAGCGAGGACGAGCATAAGCGGCTCGGGACGGAAGTGCAGAAGATGACCGACGACACGATCAAGGAGATCGATGCCGCGGCGCATTCCAAGGAACAGGAAATCCTCGGCAAGTGAACTCCCACGTGGCCCCAACGGAGGGGGCATCGGTTCACGGCCAGGAGGCCGCGGGCGTGCCTCGCCACGTTGCCATCATCATGGATGGCAACGGACGCTGGGCTGCCAAGCGTGGCCTGCCTCGCGTCGCCGGCCACCGCGCGGGCGCGGAGGCGGTTCGCACGACGTTGAAGGCTGCTGCCAAGATCGGGATAGAGGTCCTTACGCTCTATGCCTTTTCGTCCGAGAATTGGCGGCGATCGGAAGAAGAGGTCAGCGACCTCAAGGGATTACTTGGCTATTACCTTGAGCGCGAACTGGACGAGCTGGATCGGCAGGGCGTTCGCCTGCTGCTGATCGGCGACCATCATGCCTTCGGGCCGCAACTGGTCGAGCGGCTGGAGCGCGCCGTCAAGCGGACCGCGGCCAATGACCGGCTGACCCTGGTGGTGGCGCTCGGCTATGGCGCAAGAAGCGAAATCGCCGGCGCCGCGCGCAAGCTTGCAGCCAGGGTCAAAGCCGGCGAGCTGGACCCGTCAGAGATTGATGAGAACAAATTCGGGTCTGAGCTGATGACGGCGGACCTGCCCGAGCTCGACCTGATGATCCGCACCTCAGGTGAAAAGCGGCTGTCCAACTTCCTGCTGTGGCAGGCGGCCTATGCCGAATTGATCTTCACCGACACGCTCTGGCCCGATTTCGACGAGGAAGCACTCAAAGCAGCTCTCGAAGAGTATTCGGGCCGCCAGCGGAGGTACGGCGGCCGATGAAGGAGCTGGCCACCCGCACCGCAGTCGGGATCATCCTGATCCTGATTGCCCTTGTGACCACCTTCTTCGGCGGAACGGCCTTCGCCGTGATGGTCGCGCTGGTCGCGACCGTCATGTACGTCGAATGGACCCGGATGCTGTCGAACTGGGGCGCAGAATGGAAGGTCTACGGCTTCTTCTATTGCCTGCTGCCCGCGGTCTCGCTGCTGTGGATTCGCGAGCAAGCCGAATATGCCGGTGTCGGCAGGGGTCCCGACCTGCTGATCTGGGTATTCCTGGTGGTCTGGTCGACCGACATCGGCGCTTACTTCAGCGGCCGCGCGATCGGCGGTCCCAAGCTGGCGCCGTCGATCAGCCCCAACAAGACCATTGCCGGGCTGGTGGGCGGCGTTGCCAGCGCTGCGGTCCTGGCCGGTGTCTGGGTCAATGTCGTGAAGCTGCCGACGATCCTGCTTTGGTTCGCGCCCCTCTTCGCCATCGCATCGCAACTGGGCGACCTGTTTGAAAGCGGGCTGAAGCGGCGCGCCGGGGTCAAGGACAGCGGCACCTGGCTCCCCGGCCATGGCGGCTTGCTCGACCGGCTCGACGGACTGGTTCCGGTGGCGATGCTGACCGCCGGCTTCATGCTGGTGGGCTGGCTATGACGCGCCGTTCGGTCTCGATCCTCGGCGCGACCGGCTCGGTCGGCACGTCCACGCTTGACCTGATCGAGCGGCATCCGGACCGGTTCGAAGTCGTTGCCCTGACCGCCGCGCGCAATGTCGCGAGCCTGGCGGATGCGGCGCGGCGCACCAACGCCCGGCTCGCGGTCATCGACGATGAGGCGCTGCTGCCGGAACTCAGGGAACGCCTGGCAGGCAGCGATTGTCGTGCCGCCACCGGCAAAGAGGCGATGTCGGAGGCCGCAGCGGGCGGCGCCGACTGGGTCATGGCCGCAATCGTCGGCTGCGCCGGGCTCGAGCCGGTCATGGCGGCGATCCGGGCGGGCCGCACCGTTGCCCTCGCCAACAAGGAAAGCCTGGTGACCGCGGGGGCACTGATGACCGAGGCCGCGGCCCGGTCCGGCGCCGAAATATTGCCGGTCGACAGCGAGCATAACGCGATCTTCCAGTGCCTGGCCGGCAATCGCTCGTCGGACGTGGCGAAGCTGGTCCTGACGGCCAGCGGCGGGCCGTTCCGCACCAAGAGCCGCGACGAGATGGCGGCGATGACGCCGGAGCAGGCGGTCGCTCACCCCAACTGGTCGATGGGCGCCAAGATCAGCGTCGATTCGGCGACGATGATGAACAAGGGGCTGGAGCTGATCGAGGCGCATCATCTGTTCGGTCTGCCGAGCGAGCGGATCGACATTCTGGTCCATCCGCAGTCGGTGATTCATTCGATGGTCGAATTTGTCGACGGATCGGTGCTTGCCCAGCTCGGCAGTCCCGACATGCGCATCCCGATCGCCCATACGCTGGCCTGGCCTGAACGGATGGACACGCCGGCCCAGCGGCTCGACCTCGCGGCAATCGCCAGCCTGACGTTCGAGGCGCCTGATTTCGAACGATTCCCGGCGTTGAAAACGGCTCGTTCCGCGCTCGAAACCGGCGGTTCCGCTC
This sequence comes from Sphingomonas sp., assembly GCF_023266535.1. Lineage (GTDB taxonomy): Bacteria > Pseudomonadota > Alphaproteobacteria > Sphingomonadales > Sphingomonadaceae > Sphingomicrobium. The sequence continues at coordinate 5,795 of NZ_JAHFPY010000072.1, forward strand.
CGATCGCCCTCAACGCCGCCAATGAGGAAGCGGTCTCCGCTTTCCTGCAGCGCAGGATCGGCTTCCTCGACATCGTTGGCATCGTCCTGGAGACTATTGCTCAGACCGTCGCGGGGCGGCCTCGCTCCATCGCCGACGTCATCGACATCGATCGCGAGGCAAGAGCAAGGGCCACCAACCTGATGCGTGAGATGGCCGCCTGATGCTCGCCCAGCCGCCCCTGTGGTTCATTATCATCGCGTTCCTTTGCGCGCTGGGCCCGCTCGTCGTGTTCCACGAACTCGGCCATTACTGGGTCGGGCGGCTATTTGGCGTCGGCGCCGAAAAATTCTCGATCGGCTTCGGCCGCGAGGTTGTCGGCTGGACCGACAAGCGGGGAACCCGCTGGAAGGTCGGCTGGCTGCCGCTGGGCGGCTATGTGCAATTCGTCGGCGACATCAATCCGGTGAGCCAGCCTGGCGAGGCCGACGATGTGCCGGCCGAACTGCGGGCCAGATCATTCCACCTCAAGCCCTGGTGGCAGCGCTTGCTGATCGTGCTGGCCGGGCCGGCCGCCAACTTCCTGATGGCAATTGCCATTTTCGCGGCCTTTTTCCTCCTGGTCGGCGTTCCCAGCGCTTCGACCAAGATCAGCAAGATTCTGCCCGACGGAGCGGCATCGAAGAGCGAACTGAGGGTCGGCGATGTGATCACCTCCGTCGCCGGCAATTCCGTAGGTTCGATGAATGAGCTTCGGCTGGTGGTCATGATCCGCCCCAACCAGCGAGTGCCACTGGCGTATGTTCGCGACGGGCGGTCACATCAGGCGATCATCACAATCGGAGTTAGCGAACGCGCCGATGAATTCGGTCAAAAGGCCAAGATTGGACTGCTGGGTATTGAAGCAGAGGCCGAGCCGCTCCCGGCGTCGCAGGCCATTCCCGAGGCAACTCGATATACGTTTGCAATTACACGGTCGACGATGGTGGTAATCGGGCAGATCCTGACCGGCGAACGCTCCGTCAAGGAGCTGGGCGGGCCGCTGAAGGTTGCTCAAGTCGCGGGGCAGCAAGCCAGCCTCGGTCCGTTCGAATTCATCTATTTGATCGCGTTCCTCTCTATAAATCTGGGGTTCATCAATCTCTTGCCAGTCCCTGTCCTGGATGGCGGACATCTGGTTTTCTATGCGGCGGAGGCAATCAGGCGAAAGCCGGTCAGTGAGCAGGCGCAGGAATGGGCGTTTCGGGGCGGCTTCGCGCTCCTGATGGCATGGATGCTTGTGATCACTTTCAACGACTTGGCGTCTTTCGGCCTGTTCGAGCGACTTGGGCGCTTGATTGGATAGAGCGGTTGGGGCAGGGCGTGGCAATCATCTGTGGCACCGCGGGCAGCGGGCCGCTCAGCAAATTAGGCGGGGAAGCGTGAGTTCCAGCACCATTCAATATACCAAGCGGATGGCCGGGTTCCTTTTGGTTGGCACCATCCTTGGCGGCTGGTCCGCTCCCATCATGGCCCAGGAAGCTCCGGCGACCGCCGAGCCGGCTCCCGTGGCAGCTCAACCGGCGCCGGCACCGGTGGTGGCAACTTCGGGCACAATCCGGTCGATCCGCGTGGTCGGGTCCGAACGCCTCGAGCCGGAGACGGTTCGCAGCTATTCGAACCTGTTCCCGGGTCAGGACTATACGGCCGAAACGCTCGACCAGGCGCTGAAGGACCTCTACGCGACCGAATTGTTCGCCGACGTCGTCATCACTGGCGCCGATACCGGCACCCTGGTCATCACGGTTCGCGAAAATCCGGTCATCAACCGCATCGTTCTTGAGGGCAACAAGCGCATCAAGAGCGACAAGATCCAGCCGGAGATCAAACTGTCTCCGCGGCAGATCTTTACGCGGTCGAAGGTCCGCTCCGACGTTGACCGAATCATCGAGCTCTATCGCCGGCAGGGCCGGTTCGCGGCCAGTGTCGAGCCCAAGATCATCCAGCTCGACCAGAATCGCGTCGACCTGATCTTCGAGATCAGCGAGGGCGACAAGTCCAAGATCCGTGCGATCAACATCATCGGCAATGAGGAATATTCCGACGGCCGGCTGCGCAAGGAGATGTTCACCAAGGAGGCCGGCGGCCTGCTTGGCTGGTTCAAATCGAACGACAGCTATGACCCGGACCGGTTGGCGGCGGACCAGCAGAAGCTGCGCGCTTTCTACCTGACCCAGGGTTACGCCGACTTCCGCACCGTCTCGGCGCTTGCCGAGCTGACCCCGGACCGCAAGGACTTCATCATCACCTATGTGATCGAGGAAGGTCCGCGCTATAAATTCGGTACGGTCGACGCGGAGAGTGAACTTCGCGACTTCAGCGCCGACAACGTCAAGGCGCTGGTCAGGATCAAGCCGGGCAGCTGGTTCAACGCCAAGCTGGTCGAGGACACCGTCACCGCCCTCAACGAAGTGGCCGGCGCGCGCGGCTATGCCTTCGCGGACGTGTCGCCCAATTTCGACCGCGACGCCGAAAAGAAGCTGATGAACCTCACCTTCAAGGTCGGCGAAACCCCGCGCGTCTATGTCGAGCGGATCAACATCCAGGGCAACACGGTCACCCGCGACAAGGTTATCCGGCGCGAGTTCCGGATCAACGAGGGCGACGCGTTTAACGCCTACAAGGTGAAGCGCAGCCAGGACCGCATCCAGAGTCTCGGCTTCTTCCAGGAAAATCTGGAGATCAAGCAGACCCAGGGTACATCGAATGACCGGGTCGTGCTGAATGTCGACGTCGAGGAAAAATCGACCGGCGAACTGCAGCTTTCGGCGGGCTATTCCAGCCTGGAGCGGTTCATCCTTTCGGCATCGGTCGCGCAGCGGAACTTCATGGGCAAGGGCCAGACGTTGCAGGCCGGCGTCAGCTATTCGCGCTATTCGAAGTCGGTTTCGGTCGGCTTCACAGAACCTTTCCTGTTCGACAAGAGCATCCTGCTCGGCGGTGAGCTGTTCTATCAGGATTACAACAGCTTCAACTTCATCGGCAACCAGCGCAACCAGACCTACGGCCAGAATCGTATCGGCGGTAACATTCGGTTGGGGTTCCCGGTTACCGAGTATGTGAGCTTTGGCGGCCGCTATTCACTGTCGCAGGATGACATCACGCTCGACAAAAACACCTTCTTCGAGGATCTCGACAACGATCCCAATACGCCGGTGGAATGCAGCCCGAGACTGGCGGGCCGCTATCTGTGCCAGGAGCTTGGCAAGCGCATAACCTCCTCGGTCGGCTACAGCATCGCGTTCGACAACACCAATGGCATTCGTGCGACGCGCGGCGAGCGCCTCATCCTGGGTCAGGATTTTGCCGGGCTGGGCGGTGACGTCAAATATCTGCGCACCCGTGTGGACGCGACCAAATATTTCCCGCTGCCAAAGGGCTTCGTTCTCTCGATCCACGGTGAGGCCGGCTACGTCCATCCGCTGCAGAAAGCGAAAGATACAGGACAGGATCCGATCCGGATCAGCGATCGCTACTTCGGCCCGCAGTTGCGCGGCTTCGACATTCGCGGCATCGGCCCGCGCATCGAGCGCCGGCGCTATATCAACCCAACCGATCTGGAGGTCGGCAACAAGAACCTGGTCAGTGACGCGCTCGGTGGCCGCGCCTATTATATGGGCCGGGTGGAAATCGAATTCCCGTCCACCTCCGCGCTGAAGAATCTCGGCCTTCGACCTTCTGCCTTCGTCGATATTGGTTCCGTCTGGAAGTTGACGAAGCCAGACCTGGCCAATGAGCCAGGCATCTGCCAGGAACCGGACAACTCGGACCCCGATACGACGCCGCAAATTGAGAGGTTGGTAGCGGGCAATCCTTTGAGGGATCAATGCTCCGACTTTGGTTCAAACTTCGCTTATGTGCCCAACTCGGGCTTCAAGGAATCCTTCCTCGGCAATTCGCCCAAGCCACGCCTGTCGGTCGGCGTGGGCGTCAACTGGGTATCACCCTTCGGTCCGCTGCGTATTGATATCGCCAAAGCCCTGCTCAAGCAGGATGGCGACGAAACCAAGTTCTTCTCATTCAACGTAGGAACACAATTCTAATGATGATTCGTCTTTCCGCCGCCCTGATTGCGGCTTCCGCTTTCGCCACTCCGGTGCTTGCCCAGCAAGTCCCGAACGCGCAGGTCGCCGTCGTCGACCTCGACAGGATCGGCCGTGACTGCAACGCCTGCAAAGCCGCCGCCACCACGCTGCAATCGCAGGTGAATGCGTTCAACACGCGTCGCCAGCAGCTCAACACGCAGCTGCAGCCGGAGCGCACTACGCTGCAGACCGCGGTCAATGCGCTGAATGGCAAGCAGCCCGACGCCGCGCTGACCACGCGCCTCCAGGCGTTCCAGCAGAAGGAAGTGGCCGCTGCCCAGGAACTGGAAAAGCAGCAGAACCAGATCCAGCGGAACCAGGCCTATATCAGCCAGCAGATCAACGCCAAGCTGGCACCGCTGCTGCAGCCGGCCATGCAGAAGCGCGGCGCCAACATCCTGCTCGACGGCGGTGCGGCGATCCGCTTTGCCCCGACCGTCGACATCACCAACGACGTGTTGGCCTCGCTCAACGTTGCCCTGCCGAGCGTGGTGACCATCGCTCCCGCCCAGCCGGCGCAGACCAGCCCGCAAGGCCGGTGAACGAGACCGCCTCTGGCACCGCCATTGGCCCGCTCGACGTGACGCGGGTGATGGCGGCGCTGCCGCATCGTTACCCGATGCTGCTGGTTGATCGCATTGAAAGCCTCGATCCAGAAAAGGGGATCGTGGCCATCAAGGCGGTGTCGATGAACGAGGAGTTTTTCCAGGGGCATTTCCCCGGAAGGCCGATCATGCCTGGTGTGCTCCAGGTCGAGGCCCTGGCCCAGGCCGCTGGCGTGCTGGCGGTGGAAAGCCTCGGCCTCGCCGGATCCGGCAAGCTGGTCTACTTCATGTCGATCGACAATGTGAAGTTCCGCAAGCCGGTTGAGCCTGGGTGCTTGCTCCGGCTCGAAGTCGAATTCCTCCAGAAGCGTTCGAGGGTCTGCAAATTCGCCGGCCGCGCAACGCTCGATGGTGAAATCGCCACCGAGTGCGAATTTACGGCGATGATTGCCGACCCTCCTGCCTAACTCCTGATCGCCCAGTCGCCGTTGGCGGCCTGGATCCGGAATGTCTCACCGAAGCGCTCGCTGGCCATCAGGCTGGCGGGCGCTTCGTCCATCTGGACCTGGCCGCCGGCGATCAGCAGGGCGCGGGCGAAATGACCGAGCTGAGCGAGATCGTGCAGCGCGACCATGATGGTTGCACCGGAACGTGCGATGGATTCCAAGATCGCGATAATGCGAAGGACCCAGTAAGGATCGAGGTTGGAGAGGGGCTCATCCAACAGCAGAATCTTGGGGTTTCCTACAAGCGCCCGGGCGAGCAGGACGCGTGCGCGTTCGCCGGTCGACAGGCGGTTGACCGGCCGGTCAGCGAGATTTTCAAGTTCCAATAGCGCAATGAGTTCGGCGATGCGGGGCTCGTCGGGCCGGTCGAGGCCGAGGGCGATCACGTCGCGGGCGGCAATCGGCCAGGTCACGTCGCGCGACGCGGGGAGAAAAGAGAGCAACTGGCGGCGGCGGGCGGGAGGCGCGAGGTCGACGTCCTCACCGTTGATGGCGACCAGGCCCGAAGCGCCTTCGATACGGGCGAAGGCGCGCAGCAGGCTGGTCTTGCCGCCGCCATTAGGTCCGACCAGCGCGACCAACTCGCCGGCCGAGACGTCGAGGTCGGTGGGCTGAAGGCGACCGGCTATGGCGACGCCGCGGGCGACAAGTGACGTCATGCCGTCACCCTCCGCCGCATGGTGACGACCAGCCAGACGAACAGCGGCGTGCCGAACAAGGCGGTGACGACCCCGACCGGGATCGGGCGGTCGAGCGGCACGGCGCGCACCACCAGGTCGGCGGCGGCGAGCAGGATCGCTCCGATCAACGCAGCGGGCACCATCGCCGAGCCGGGATGGCCGCGACTGAGCGAACGGCCGAACACCGGCGCGACCAGCCCGACGAAGCCGATTGCGCCGGCCACCGAGACGCAGGCGCCGACCGCGATGGCGGATAAGGCGATCACCTCCATGGCGAGACGACGGGGCTTCAGGCCCATTGACGCCGCAACGTCTTCGCCCAGCGCGGTCAGGTCGAGCGCATGGGCATGGCGAAGCAGGAGGGCAGAGGCGATCGCGGCGGGAATGAGTGCGGCCGCGGCCTGGGCAAGGCTGCGGTCAGCGAAATTGCCCATCAGCCAGTCATAGGCGTCGTAGAAGGCGAAGGGTGAAGGAGCCAGCGCCAGCGCGAGACTGGTTGCGGCGCCTGCCGCCAGCGAAATGGCGAGGCCAGCCAGGAGGAGGGTGGTCGTGTCGGCACGGCGCCCGGCCAGCGCGACCAGCAGCGCCAGCATGCCGAGCGCGCCGACGGCCCCGCAGACGGCCAACAGCAGCGGCTGGGTGAGGCCCAGCCAATAGCCGCCGACCACTGCACCCAGCGCCGCCCCGCTCGACGCCCCGCTGATGTCCGGCGAGGCGAGGGGATTGGCGAACATGGCCTGGAGGGCGGCACCGCTGATCCCCAACACCGCGCCATAGCCCAGCACCAGCAGGGTGCGAGGAAGGCGAAGCTGGACCAGGATCAGGTCGGCTAGGTCGGGGTTGATCGCCCGGGCTTCGGCCAGTGTGCCCAGCGGCAGGAATAGGTGCGCCGCGGCAGCAACCAGCAGCCCGAAGAGCAGCCAGAACCTCACAAGGCGCTCCGCAGGCGCTCGACCTCGCCCAGCATCAGCGGCCCGGCACAGGTCCAGGGACGGCCGTCGATGGTCATGACCTTCGATGCTTTGGGACTGGCCAGCGGATGCTCGAGCCAGACCTGGCCCAGCGACCGTTCGGAGCGGCGATAGGTGGAGCGTAGCAGGACGGAGGGCGGGTCCATCGCCAGCTGCTCGAGCGTGGCGCGGCCCCCGGGTAGTGCACGTTGTTCGAGGCCGGCCAGCCGCATCCATTCCGCCTCGACCGACCGGGCTCCGACGCTATTGCCCCCGGCGCCAAGGAAGATCGCGTCGCGGGCGGGTGGGCCCGACCGCTGTAGCCGGGAAAGCCGCGCCTTCCACGGCAGGGCCCGGCGTTCATCGCCCAAGGCGCGCGCCACCAATGTCATGCCATTGGCGACATCGGCGATGGTGGCAGGGAAGGGCAGGTCGAGCGTTCTGAGGCCCATCCGGCTCGCGATCATGGCGGTCGACTTTCCGCCTCCGCCCATTGTGATCAATAAGTTGGGCCTTGCTTTTAAGGTGCTTTCGAGATCGCCGCGGTTGCCCGGATAGCGCTGCGCCTGGCGCCAAAGCGACGAATCCGCGGGGTCGCGCGACAGCCGGCTGACGCTGGCAATCTCCTGCGGCCTGGCCAGCAGCAGGAGATACTCGTCGGTGCACATGTTGAGCGAGGCGACCCTGACGGCCGCCGCGCGTGGGCTAGGTCCATGTACTGGCGAGGGTCGTGGCATGGCCGCTGCGGGATGCAGCGCTAGGAAAAGCGCGAAAAGCGGGGCAAATGCCCCCCGGGTAAGCGCTTTGACGACGAGATGCGCCCGCAGAGGCATGCCCTGCGGGTGGGACGCAATGGCGCCCTGCCACGCTCGCTCATTTGCCAGATAGGCCCCGCTATCTGGCGGCAATCGCTCACTCGCAATGCGCCCTTTCGTCACCACCACGGCCTCACCAGCACCTGGACCTAGCCCTACCGACCAAAAGCGACGCGAAGACCGGCATGGATGCTCCTTCCCTCGGTCCGATAGCCGAAAGTGTCTTGATAAAGGTCGTCGAAGGCATTGGCGACGCGCAGGTGCACTTCGATCTGGTCGGTCAGGCGGTAGGCGATGCGCGCACTGGCCAGCCAATAGGCGTCGAGGCGAACGAGTTGAGCGGGAAACAAGTCGAAGTTGGTATCCTGCCGCGCGCCGGTATAGGCGATCGCCGCGCCATAGTTCAGCCGGCCGCTGGCGCCGTCGAGCGCGATGCTGCCGCTATGCTTGGGCCGGCGCGTTTCCTTGAGCTGCCCGCCGCCGACCTCGGGTTCGCTGGCATCGAGCCAGGCGTAGTTGGCGGTCAGGCGCAGGGCTTGGGACGGCTGGTAATAGCCTTCGAGCTCGATCCCCTGCCG